>NZ_JBBMXF010000006.1:0-49206 GCF_037996785.1 Xenorhabdus thailandensis | reverse complement strand
TCCAGAGACAGGCCGTGAAGACGCAGTTGCTCAATTAAATTGACCACGAGTAGTGAATGCCCGCCTAGTTCAAAGAAATTATCTTGCCGTCCGATTTGTTCTACATTCAGCAGGGATTGCCAGATTGCGGCCAGGGTTTGTTCAGTTTCGCCTTGTGGCACTTCGTATTCACGGCTGACAATAGCGCTTTGATCCGGTGCTGGCAGGGCCTTGCGATCCAGTTTGCCGTTGGCGGACATCGGGAAGGCATCCAGCATTACAAAGGCACTGGGTAGCATATGCTCCATCAATCGGCTGCTCAGTTGCTTGCGTAATTCAGCCGGACGAAGTGTCATGCCGGTTTCTGGGATCACATAGGCGATTAAACGTTTGTCACCGCTTTCTTCTTCACGGGCGATCACCACGGCATCGCTGACGCCTGTGCAAGCCACCAGTTGAGTCTCAATTTCCCCCAATTCGATGCGGAAACCGCGTAGCTTGACCTGAAAATCGTTGCGCCCTAAATATTCAATTTCGCCATCGGGTAACCAGCGCCCCAGATCGCCGGTTTTGTACATACGGGCATCAGGTTGTGTGCTAAATGGATCAGCCACAAATTTTTCCGCGGTTAAATCGGGGCGATTGAGGTAACCACGGGCTACACCGGCACCGGCAATATGAATTTCACCACTGACGCCAATGGGAACCGGCTGGCCGTGCGTATCCAGAATATAAATACGGGTATTAGGCAGCGGATAACCAATCGGGATAACCCCTTTAAGCTGGGGTAAATTTTGGTGATCCAATTTCAGCGTGGTGGCAATCACCGTAGTTTCCGTTGGGCCATAAGAGTTAATCCAGCGGCAGGATTGGGTTTCCTGATGGGACAGCCAGTTGATCAAATGGCGATGTTCTGCTTTTTCACCCCCCACAATAAGGGTGTGCAGGTGGGGCTAAAACCACTGCGCCCAGCCATCATCTCCTGTACCCACAAGTGCCAGAAAGCGGTCGGCATATCCATAATGGTGATTTTCTGCTCACACAGGAAGGTGACAAAAGTCATATCTGGTATCCGAATATGGGGCGGACGCAGCACCAGTGTCGCACCAGAGGCCAGGGTGGGGAAAATATCCGATACCGAGGTATCAAAAGCGATAGTCGCAAATTGCAGGATACGATCCCCCAATTGTGGTTTGCTGGTTTGATGTTGAGCGTGGATAAAGTTCACCACATTGCGGTGCTCCAGCATCACGCCTTTAGGCTGGCCGGTGGAGCCGGAAGTATAGATAATATAAGCCAGATGATGGGGTTGCAGTCCCAATTGATCAGTATCGGGATTATGGGTTGGCTGTTTTGCCACGTTATTCCGATTATATTGATCATCCAGCAGCCAGACAGGGATATTCTGTATTGGCAAATGCGTCTGTAGATGCTGTTGGGTCAGCAATAACATCGGTTTGCTGTCTGATAACTGGTAGGCCAGACGTTCAGCCGGGTATTCCGGATCGAGTGGAATGTAGCCGGCGCCAGCCTTAAGAATAGCGTATAAACCAATAATTAAATCCAGACTGCGATCAGCGCAGATTGCCACGCGATCATCAGGACGAACACCCGAAGCGATTAAATGGTGTGCCAATTGGTTAGCATGACGGTTTAGCTCTGCGTAACTCAGTTGGCTATCGCCAAACACTAATGCGGTAGCGTCAGGGGTTTGTTCCACCTGTTGTTCAAACAGTTGATGGATCAATAAGGTTTGTGGATATGGGAAGGCCGTATCATTGAAATCGTCTAACACTTGAGTGCGTTGGTATGATTGCAGCAGGGTAAACTTTCCACTGGTTGCGAATCATCTTTAACCATCGCGGTCAGCAGGGTTTGCAGGTAACTGGCGATACGTTCAACGCTGGCATGGTCAAACAGATCACTGGAATATTCCAGGCCACCCACTAACCCATTTTCGGTATCATTTATTGAGAGAGACAGATCGAAATGCGAGCTGTTTTCAGCCAGATTGATTTCACTAATGGTGATATCCGGCAATGCTATATTCTGCTGTCCAGGGGTATTATCCACTGACATCATCACCTGAAAAATCGGGCTATGACTGAGGCTACGTGGTGGTTTTAGTACTTCCACCAATTGTTCGAATGGCAGATCTTGATGTGCGTAAGGCATTGCCAGTGCATGTGCCTTGACCCTGGCTAGCAGAGCGCTGACCGTTGGATTGTCATCTATTTGAATGCGCAGAGCCAGCGTGTTAACAAAAAAGCCAATTAACGGCTCTAATTCGCTATATTGCCGATTAGCAACAGGTGTGCCAACCACCAATATCGTTTGCCCGCTAAGACGGGAAAGTAAAGTAATCCACCCCGCCATCAAGGTCATGAATAATGTTGTCCCGTGACGCTGGCTAAGGCTTCTTAATCCACTACTTAATTCCGGTGACAGAGTAATATCAACATACCCTCCGGCATAACTTTGCTGCTCTGGGCGTGGCCGGTCTGTCGGTAGTTCCAAAAGCGCAGGAGCACCCTGTAACGCATCGCGCCAGAAATTCACCTGTTTTTCCAATAATTCTCCCTGTAGCCACTCTCTTTGCCAAAGGGCATAGTCAGCATATTGGAGTGTCAAAGCGGGCAGGGGATCACCTTGTCCTTCGCTGAACGCATGATAAAGCGTGGAAAGCTCGTGCATCAGGATGTTAAGGGACCAACCATCGGAAATAATATGATGCTGGGTTAATAACAGGATATGTTCATTTGCAGCCAGTCGCAGCAAGCGCCCCCTGATTAGGGGGCCTTGCGCAAAGTCAAATGGCTGGCTGGTTTCACGCTGGGTTATCTCTTCGAGGGTAATTTGTTGTTTTTCCGCAGGCAGATGGCTGAGTTCTTCCACTGCCAAAGAGAAGCCGCTATCTGGTTTACCAATAACTTGCAGAGCTTGGCCTTCGACCATCTTGATAGTCGTGCGCAGAATTTCATGACGAGCAACAATTCTGTTTAATGCAGCTTGCAGGGCATCTAAATTCAGATAACCTTGCAGACGCAGACCGCCTGGAATGTGATATGCCGCTTGTGCTGCTGGATCTAACTGCGCCAGGAGCCATAAGCGTTGCTGTGCCCAGGAGAGGGGAAGCGTTTGCTGATCAGCGTTTCTCGGGATAATGTGCCTTTTTTCTCTGATCTGCTTTTTTTCCTCAATCTGACGGTTTTCAATGCGTTCTTTAATTTTTTTCTGGAGTACCGCTTGTCTTAATTCAAACAGGCTTAGTTCTTTGTTACTCATTTAATTAATTATCTCCATTTAGCAGGGCACGCAGTTCATCTTCGGACAAGTTTTCCAATTCTTTTTGCAGCAATTCGATGTCTTCTTGTGCGAAAAAGGTTTCGATCTGTCTTGATGCGATAAGCTCGGCGAGTTCAGAAAGTTCTGGATGGGTAAATATGTCTTGAATAGACATTTCAAGATGGAATGCATCACGTAATCTTGCCATTAACTGAATGATTGATAGGGAATTTCCACCCAGATCAAAGAAGCTGTCATGGCGTCCTATTTGTTCTAGTCCCAATAAATTCTGTAGGATAGCGGCAATTTGCTGTTCGATTTCACCTTGGGGCGCTTCGTATTCACGGCTGGCGATGGCGGAACGATCCGGTGCTGGCAGTGCTTTGCGATCTAATTTGCCGCTTCCGGTTAGCGGGAAGGCTTCCAGCACAACAAACGCGCCAGGCACCATATAACTAGCCAGACGGTTATTGAGTTGTTCACGCAGGCGATTGGCTTCTAGTGTGAAACCGGATTGTGGAATGACGTAGGCTACCAGACGTTTGTCGCCGGTTTCTTCTTCACGGGCGATGACTACAGCATCTCTGACGCCTTCACAGGTGGCGAGTTGTGCTTCAATTTCCCCCAGTTCAATGCGGAAGCCGCGTAGCTTGACCTGAAAATCGTTGCGTCCCAGATAGTCAATCATACCGTTTGGCAACCAGCGTCCTAAGTCGCCGGTTTTGTACATGCGCGCATTTGGCTGTGCGCTGAATAGATCGGCGACAAATTTCTCCGCTGTCATCTCTGGCTTATTCAGATAACCCCGTGCAACACCTGAACCAGCGATGTGAATTTCACCACGGACACCAATAGGAACCGGTTGACCGAGGGTATCCAAAATATAGATACGGGTATTGGGTAATGGGCGACCAATCGGAATATTGTCATTGAGATATGGCACTTGCGTGTTATCGATCGTCAGATGATCTACGGTCAAGGTTGTGGCAATAACGGTAGATTCGGTCGGGCCATAGGAGTTAATCCAGCGGCAGGATTGCGTTTCCGGGTGAGACAGCCAGTTCATTAAATGACGATGTTCTGCTTTTTCGCCACCGACAATAAGGGTGTGCAGATAGGGGCTAAAGCCACTGTGCCCCGCCATCATCTCCTGTACCCAGTGATGCCAGAAGGCAGTGGGCATATCCATGATGGTGATCTTCTGCTCGCGCAAGAAGGTGACAAATGTCGCATCTGGTATTCGGATATGGGGTGGACGCAGAACCAGTGTCGCGCCGGAGGCCAGGGTCGGGAAAATATCGGATACTGAAGTATCAAAGGCGATGGTCGCGAATTGCAGAATACGATCACCCCATTGTGGCTGGCTGGTTCGGCGTTGAGCATGGATAAAATTCACCACGTTACGGTGTTCCAGCATCACGCCTTTGGGTTGTCCGGTAGAGCCAGAAGTATAGATAATATAGGCCAGATGGTGTGGTTGAAGCCCCAGTTGGCGAACATCAGGGTTATGAATAGGTTGTTGTGCTAGCGTGTTACGATGGGCGTCATCATCCATCAATAAGGTTGGTATATCTTGCGTCGGCAAACGTGCCTGTAAATGGTGCTGAGTTAACAACCAGGCAGGTTGGCTGTCTGATAGCTGATAAGCCAGTCGTTCTGTGGGGTACTCTGGATCAAGGGGAATATAGCCAGCGCCTGCTTTAAGGATGCCGTACAGACCAATGATCAGATCCAGACTACGGTCAGCACAGATAGCGATACGATCATCGGGACGCACGCCGGATGCAATCAGATGATGAGCCAGTTGATTGGCATGATGGTTCAGTTCGGCATAGCTCAATTGGCTTTCACCAAACACCAGCGCAATGGCATCAGGTGTCCGTTCAACTTGCTGTTCAAACAGTTGGTGGATTAAAACATTTGGCGGAAGATCAACGGCAGTATCGTTAAATGTTGCCAATACCTCAGTGCGCTCTTCTGGGGACAGAATATCGAGCGATTCAATTTTCTGGTCATTCGCGTGTTGCAGGGCTGCGATCGTTCCCCTTAAAGCCATCTCCATATAAGTATTGATACGCGCCGGATCAATTTGCTGATAGCACTGTGCAGTGAGCGCAAATCCATCATCAAAATCATCGACATCCAGTGACAGTGGATAGTTACTGCGTTCTTCACCACTAAGTATCTGCACACCTTCCCATGCCAGCGATGCAGATTGAGATTTATTACGTGGACTATGGCGAAAGTTCAGTAAGCTGTTAAACAACGGTAATGGTGCCTGGATGCCACTGCAACGTTGAGCAACAGCCAATGACGCTTGCTCGTGATCGAGCAATTCACTGAGTTGTTGATGGGTTTCCCGAACTGCCTGCTTAACGGTACGCCCCTGTAACCGAATACGGATAGGCAGGGTATTGATAAACATACCCAATACTTCGGAAGCTCCCACTCCCCCCTGTAAGCGTCCCAGCAGGACTGTGCCAAACACCACATCGTTTTGCCCACTGCATCGGGCTAATACGTGCGCCCATGCGACATGGAACAGCACTGCGGCACTCATACCGAGTTGGCGGGCACAGTTACGCAGGTTATTGGCGAGTTCGTTATCCAGTGTGACAGTATTTTCTACAATTTTATTGCGGTTTGTTTCTTTAAGATCGTCGAGTAATTCAAAAGGTAAAGTGGGTTCTTCAACATCCCCAAGTTGTTCGCGGAAATAGGCTTGATGGATTTCCTGCGGCACGCTACGGGACTGGGCGATAAAATTACGATAAGGCAGGGGAGCCGGCAGCGTGTCACTTTCTCCCAAGATCATCGCCTTAATCTCATTGAAGATCATGCCTAATGAAATGTGATCGCATACTAAATGATGGTGCAATAAGGAGAGCAACCACTGTCCAGATTCAGGATCTTGGGTAATATGTGCAGCCAGAAGTGGTGCTTTGGTGATCGCCATTCGCACCGTGTGTGGGTCGGTGAGACGACGTAATTGCGCTTCCGTTAACAACGTGTGTTCAATAACCGGCAGCGGTGCACGACGATAAACAATCTGAACAGGTTCTGGCAATTCTTGCCAATGTACCGCACTACGCAGGATATCGTGCCTATCAATGACTTGTTGCAGTACCTGCAAGAACGTATCTAAACGTGTCCGGCTATCAAATGCCATAAGCTGATTATCCAGATAGATATCGCCTTCTGTTTCCAGCAGATGGTGGAACAGGATACCAGCCTGTAATGGCCCAAGTGGATAGATATCCTGAATATTGGTAACGCCTTCAGGAACGAGGTTGACAATCTCCTCGATCTGGTTTTGTGTCAACGCCACCAGTGGCAGCATGTCTGGGGTAATAATCTGGCTGTCTTCGCGGATCAGGTTTGGCGGAACAGCCAATTCGGTGCGACTCCGTGCGCTATTTTGATTTAAACGAGCGCTCATGGCAGCCAAGGTGGGTGCAGAAAAGACGGTACTAACATCAAGGAATAGATCATGCTGGCGTAATTCTTCGATCAAATTAACGACCAACAAAGAATGTCCGCCCAGTTCAAAGAAATTGTCATGGCGTCCCACTTGCTCCAGGCTCAGCAGGGATTGCCAAACTGTCGCCAGGATTTGCTCCGTGTCTCCTTGCGGCGCTTCATATTCACGGCTGATAACGGCAGAGCGATCCGGTGCTGGCAGCGCTTTACGATCCAGCTTGCCATTGGCGGTTAGCGGGAAAGCATCCAGCATAACAAAGGTACTGGGGAGCATATGTTCCATCAAACTGGTGCTCAATTGCTCACGCAGATAGGCTGGGTTGAGGGTCACTCCCGATTGTGGAATAAGGTAAGCAATCAGGCGCTTATTACCATTTTCCTCTGCACGGGCAATCACCACCGCATCACTGACACCTTCGCAAGCGGCCAGTCTCGTCTCAATTTCTCCCAGTTCAATGCGGAAACCACGTAGCTTGACCTGGAAATCGTTGCGCCCCAGATATTCAATGGTGCCATTTGGCAACCAGCGTCCCAGATCTCCTGTTTTATACATACGGGCTTCGGTTTGTTCACTAAAGGGATCGGGAATAAATTTCTCTGTCGTTAAATCGGGTTGGTTTAGATAACCACGAGCCACCCCTGCGCCGCCGATATGAATTTCACCACTAATCCCAATGGGAACCGGCTGGCCTTGGGTATCCAGAATATAAATTCGGGTATTGGGTAGTGGATAACCAATTGGGATCACACCTTCAAGTTGTTGCAGGTTTTGGCTATCCAGCTTCAATGTTGTGGCAATAACGGTGGTTTCAGTCGGGCCATAGGAGTTAATCCAGCGGCAGGATTGCGTTTCCGGGTGAGATAGCCAGTTTATTAAATGACGATGTTCTGCTTTTTCGCCGCCGACAATAAGGGTGTGCAGATAGGGGCTAAAACCACTGCGACCTGCCATCATCTCCTGTACCCAGTGGTGCCAGAAGGCAGTGGGCATATCTATGATGGTGATCTTCTGCTCGCGTAAGAAGGTGACAAAAGTGATATCCGGTATTCGGATATGAGGCGGACGCAGAACCAGTGTCGCGCCGGAGGCCAGGGTCGGAAAGATATCGGATACCGAAGTGTCAAAAGCGATGGTCGCAAATTGCAGAATACGATCACCCCATTGTGGTTGGCTGGTCTGGTGTTGCGCATGGATAAAGTTCATCACATTACGGTGTTCCAGCATCACCCCTTTGGGTTTGCCCGTGGAGCCGGAGGTATAGATGATATAGGCCAAATGATGGGGTTGCAGTCCCAGTTGGCGAACATCAGGGTTATGAGTGGGTTGTTGTGCCACCGCGTTACGATGGGCGTCATCATCCATCAATAAGGTCGGTATATCCTGCGTCGGCAAACGTGTCTGTAAATGGCACTGAGTTAACAGCCAGGCAGGTTGGCTGTCTGACAACTGATAAGCCAGTCGTTCTGTCGGGTACTCTGGATCAAGGGGAATATAACCCGCACCCGCTTTAAGGATGCCATACAGACCAATGATCAGATCCAGACTGCGGTCGGCACAGATAGCGATACGGTCATCGGGACGGACGCCAGACGCAATCAAATGGTGAGCCAGTTGGTTAGCATGACGATTCAGTTCGGCGTAACTGAGTTGGTCATCACCAAACACTAATGCGATCGCATCAGGTGTTTGTTCCACTTGTTGTTCGAATAATTGGTGGATCAACTTGTCTTGTGGATAGGGTTGAGCGGTATGGTTGAAATCCACTAATACCTGCTTGCGTTGTTGCGGTTGCAGCAACGGTAAATCTTGTATCCGCAGAGCATCATCAGCCACCATCGCGGCTAACAGGGTTTGCAGGTAGCGTGCCAGCCGTTCAATACTGGCACGATCAAACAGATCACTGGCGTATTCCAATTCACCAATTAACCCATTATTGGTGTCGTTCATGGAAAGTGACAGATCGAAATGGGTGCTTCTGCGGGCTAACGGCAACTCATCCAACACTAAACCGGGTAATTCAAGGGATTGTTGTATCGGTGTGTTATCCAGCGCGAGCATAACCTGAAATATCGGGCTATAACTCAAGCTACGTGGCGGTTGCAACGCTTCGACCAATTGTTCAAAGGGTAAGTCCTGATGTACATAAGCTGCCAGTGCATGGACTTTGACTTGTGCCAATAACGTGCTAACGGTGGGGTTATCTTCCAGTTTTATCCTGAGTGCCAGCGTATTGGCGAAGAAACCAATCAACGGCTCTAATTCACGGTGCTGCCGGTTAGCGATCGGGGTTCCAATAACAATATCGTGTTGACCACTGATGCGGGCAAGCAAGATTGACCATGCAGCCAGCAATGTCATAAATAATGTGGCACCATGGCGCTGGCTCAATGCCTTTAAGCCATCACTTAATGCAGGTGAAAGAGTGAATGCCACTTGATCGCCATGGTAGCTCTGAACCGCAGGGCGTGGCCTGTCTGTTGGCAGCTCCAGTAACGCCGGAGCGCCTTGCAGGGCTTCTCGCCAGAAACTGACCTGTTTTTCCCGCACTTCACCCTGTAGCCATTGTTGCTGCCAGAGAGCATAGTCAGCATATTGCACTGTCAGTGCAGGCAGTGGATCGTTTTGCCCCTGAATGAAAGCACGGTAGAGGGTGGTGAATTCATATATCAGGATGTTTAATGACCAGCCATCCGAAATCATGTGGTGCTGAGTCAACAACAGAACATGTTCATTATTGGCGAGTTTTAGCAATTGTCCGCGAATTAATGGCTCCAGGGCAAAATCAAAGGGATGGTTAGTTTCAAATTGAGCGGCGGTATCAATAGCCGCCTGTTTTTCTGTCTCAGTTAACTGACTGAGATCTTTAATGGTCAACTTGAAGCCACGCTCCGCATCGGCAATGACTTGCCGGACAATACCCTCCTCCATTTTGATCGTTGTGCGCAGAATTTCATGGCGGGCAACGATCTTATCCAAAGCCGCTTGCAGTGCATTCAGGTTTAACTGGCCTTGCAGACGTAACCCACCAGAGATGTGATATGCCGTTTGGGCGGCAGGATCTAACTGCGCCAGGAACCACAGGCGTTGTTGTGCCCAGGAGAGTGGCAGAATTTGTTGCCGGTCGGCGGGTAATATCGCTGGTTGTGTGGCATGTTGTACTGGTTGATTGGTTGTATCCAGTGATTGTGCCAAATCGGACAAAATGGGATGAGTAAATAGATCTTGCAAGTCCACTTTACGGTTGAAAACCTGGCGCAAGCGGGTTGCCATCTGTACTGTCAGTAAAGAGTGACCACCCAACTCAAAGAAATGGTCATGACGTCCCACTTGCTCCAGCCCCAGCAGGGATTGCCAGATTTCTGCCAGTTTCTGCTCAATATCCCCTTGAGGGGCTTCATATTCACGGCTGGCAATGGCAGTACGATCCGGTGCAGGCAAAGCCTTGCGATCTAATTTACCGCTGCCGGACAGGGGAAAGGTGTCCAGTATGACAAATGCACTGGGGATCATGTGCTCCATCAGGTGGATACTCAATTGTTCACGCAGATGGGAAGGAGTGAGCGTAACACCAGGTTGTGGTATCAGGTAGGCAACCAGACGCTTGTCGCCAGCCGTTTCTTCACGGGCAATGACGACAACATCTTTAACTCCGTCGCAAGCTGCCAATTGCGCTTCGATTTCTCCCAATTCAATACGGAAGCCACGTATCTTGACCTGAAAATCATTGCGTCCTAAATATTCAATGTTACCGTCCGGCAGCCAGCGCCCCAGATCGCCGCTTTTATATAGACGGGCATTAGCTTCTTTGCTGAACGGATCGGGTATGAAGCGTTCTGCCGTCAGTTCTGGTCGGTTTAAGTAACCACGGGCGACACCGGCGCCACCAATATAAATCTCTCCACTGACACCGATGGGAACAGGTTGACCGAAGGGATCGAGAATATAAATACGGGAATTGGCATTGGGGCGGCCAATAGGAATGCTATGGATAATCTCGGTAGGGGTGCCACCATTTAGGATCAGGGAAGTCACGATCACGGTGGTTTCAGTTGGGCCATAAGTGTTGATCCAACGGCAGCGTTGCGTTTCGGGCAATGATTGCCAATCTACCCAATGGCGGTATTCCGCTTTCTCACCACCGACAATCACCGTATGCAGGTAAGGGCTGAAACCTGTACGATCGGCTTTCATCTCCTGTACCCATTGGTGCCAGAACGCAGTCGGCACATCCATAATGGTGATCTTCTGCTGCTGTAAAAAATCGATAAATTCTATATCCGGTACACGGATATGGGCAGGACGCAGGACTAAAGTTGCCCCCGCAGCCAGGGTCGGGAAAATATCTGAGACGGAGGTATCGAATGCCATGGTCGCAAATTGCAGAATGCGATCCCCTGGTTGGGGATGGCTGATTTGATGTTGGGCATGAATAAAATTGACGACATTACGGTGTTCCAGCATCACGCCTTTAGGCAATCCAGTCGAACCGGAGGTATAGATAATATAGGCCAGATGGTGTGCTGACTGGCTGGCATCAGGATTATGGGTCGGCTGTTGTGCCGCAACATTTAGATAATTTTCATCATCCAGTAACCAGAACGGCACTTCCGTCAACGGTAAACTTGGCTGTAACTGTTTTTGGGTCAACAATAACTTTGGTGTGCTGTCTGATAACTGATAAGCCAGCCGTTCGGCAGGATATTCTGGATCGAATGGAACGTAACCTGCCCCTGCTTTGAGAATGCCTAACATGCCAATGATCATATCCAGGCTGCGCCCGACACACAGTGCCACGCGGTCATCTGGGCGTATACCAAAGGCAATCAGGCGGTGGGCCAGTTGGTTGGCGCGTTGGTTTAGTTCGGTATAACTTAGTTGCGTATCTTGGTACACCAAGGCAATAGCATCAGGTCTTGATTCTGCTTGTTGTTCAAAGAGCTGGTGGATCAACTTATCTTGTGGGTAGGTGAAGTCTGTGTCATTAAAATCCACCAACAATTGTTGGCGTTGCTGGGGCGTTATCAACGGCAGTTCAGCCACGTGCCGGCTATCATCAGCCACCATTGCCGCCAGCAAGGTGTTTAAGTGGCTGACTATACGTTCAATCGTGGCGTGGTCGAACAGATCACGGGCATATTCCAGATCACCCACTAACCCATTTTCAGTTTCATCCAGGGTTAATGTCAGGTCAAAGTAAGCACTATCCCTGATTAATGGCCGCTCATCTAATACCAATCCTGGCAGCTCAAAATGCCGTTGTCCCGGCGTATTATTGGTTGCCAGCATGACCTGAAAAATGGGGCTATGACTTAAGCTGCGCGGAGGTTGTAAGATCTCGACCAATTGTTCAAAGGGCAGGTCTTGGTGGACAAAGGCATTGATTGCTTGTTCTTTTACTTGTGCCAGTAGTTCACTGACAGTGGGGTTATTATGCAATTGCACACGTAACGCCAATGTATTGGCAAAAAAGCCGATTAAAGGGGCTAATTCAGGCTGCTGGCGATTGGCGATGGGAGTGCCAATCACAATATCATCCTGACCACTGAGTCGGCCAAGCAATGTAGCCCATCCCGCCAATAACGTCATAAATAAGGTAGTTCCGTGACGCTGGCTGAGTTCTTTTAAACCGGTCTGTAATGCGGGGGGAAGAATAATATTAACCCGTCCGCCGGTATAGCTTTGCTTCGCGGGGCGTGGACGGGCGGTAGGTACTTCCAGAAGTGCGGGAGCACCTTGCAGGGTGTTACGCCAGAATTCGGCCTGTTTTTCCAGCGCCTCTCCCTGTAACTCGTTTTTCTGCCAGAGAACATAATCAGCATACTGAATGGTCAGGGCGGGCATGGGATCAGGCTGTCCTTGACAGAATGCGCGATAAAGTGTGGACAGTTCTTGCATAAAGACACTGACTGACCAGCCATCAGAGATAATATGGTGTTGAGTTAACAGCAGGACATGCTGATCTTCTGCCAGTTTTAGCAAGCGTCCCCGTGCTAATGGGCCATGAGCAAAATCAAAAGGGTGGTTTGCTTCAAGACAGGCGATTTTTTCAATGGCCGCTTGTTGTTCTGAGTCTGTTCCTGCGGAATAGGATTGGCTGAAATCTTCTTGTATCAGGGGAAAACCACAATCTGCATCATGAATGATTTGTTGGGCTTCGCCTTCTACCGTCACGATAGTGGTACGCAGAATTTCATGGCGTGCCACAATGCGATCCAAGGCTGCCTGCAAGGCATTCAGGTTCAGTTTGCCCTGTAGGTTCAACCCTACTGACATATGGTATGCCGTTTGTGCAGCAGGATCTAACTGAGCAAGGAACCATAAACGTTGTTGTGTCCAGGATAATGGCACGCCGTTATCACGCGGTTGAGCCGTGATTGTTGTCTTTTGTGTCGATTGGCGGGTTATTTTTGCTGATTTGGCTAACTCAAGTAGTCTTCTGCGTTCCGCTAATGGTAGAGATGAAAGCTCGTTATTATTCATTTGATTATCACCATTTAAAACAAGGTAAATTAAAATCTAATTCATTGATTTATAAACATCTTGCAGAGACTCTGAATCGAATTGCAGTAATAGAGAGTCAATAATGCATTCTTCAAGTTGACAGAGGGTTGGGTGGGAAAACAGTTGATGAATAGATAATTCAACATCAAATGTTTGTTTTATTTGCGACTGTAGCTGTAGCACTAACAGAGAATGACCACCTAGCTCAAAGAAGTTGTCATAGCGACTTACCCGATCCAGCCCCAATAATGTTTGCCAAATGGCGGCCAATTGCGTTTCGGTTTCGCTTTCTGGAGCCGCATATTCACGACTTGACATCGCTGCGTGATCGGGAGCAGGCAGAGCTTTGCGATCGAGTTTGCCATTTGGCGAGAGAGGAAACGCCTCCATTACCACAAAGGCAGCCGGTATCATGTAATCGGCGAGAGTGCGGCTTAATTGCTCACGCAGTTGAGAAATGCTTGGGGTGCTATCCTGATTTGGGATCAAATAGGCAACCAGTCGTTTGTCATGGGGTCCATTGTCACGGGCAATCACCACCGCTTCACGAATGCCCGCACACTGGGTCAGGCAAGTTTCAATTTCACCCAGCTCAATACGCAATCCGCGAATTTTGACTTGAAAGTCGTTGCGTCCCAGATAGGCGATACTGCCATCCGGTAGCCAACGTCCCAGATCGCCAGTTTTATACAGACGAGCATCAGGATCGGCATTAAATGGGTCGTTAATAAAACGTTCAGCGGTTAATTCAGGCAGGTTTAAATAACCACGGGCGACACCCACTCCACCGATATAAATTTCCCCCGCCATACCAATTGGAACGGCTTCTCCATGAGTATCGAGAATATAGATTTGGATATTGGCAATAGGCTGTCCAATCGGCACTTGTCCGATATAGCGATCCGGAACACATTGCCAGGCCGTGACATCAATGGCTGCTTCCGTGGGGCCATATAAATTATGCAGTTCACTGTGAGGCAAGTGAGAAAGACAGTGTTGTTGCAAGGCATAAGGCAGCGCTTCCCCACTGCATAAAATTTGGCGCAGGGAAAGGCAGCGTCCGGCTGGAATGTAATGGAGAAAACTTTGCAACATGGAGGGGACAAAGTGGATCGTCGTGATATGACGGAGTTCTATCTCTTCCAATAAATAATGCGGTTCTTTGTGACCGCCGGGGCGAGCCATCACTAATTGCGCCCCAGACATCAGGGGAAGGAAGAATTCCCAGATGGAAACATCAAAACTAAACGGCGTTTTTTGTAAGACGCGATCGTGCGGGGTTAATTGATAAGCCTCTTGCGCCCAAAGCAAACGGTTAACCACGCCGCGATGCTCATTCATCACCCCTTTGGGGAGTCCGGTTGAGCCAGAGGTATAGAGGACATAGGCCAGATAACGTGATGTCAGCCCTAAATAAGCGGCCTCTAAGTTATCATTATCCTGGCGGGTAATATTGGCCTGAACGGTGGGATTATCTAAAAACCAGACAGGAATTTCAGTCACGGGCAGTTGTTCTTGCAAGCCATGATGAGTTAGCAGGATCACAGGTTCACTGTCTGACAGGATATAAGCGAGTCTGTCTGTGGGATATTCCGGATCGAGTGGCACATAAGCCGCCCCCGCTTTCAAAATCCCCAACAGACTAATGACCATATCCAAACTACGTTCCATGCAAACGGCGACGCGATCATCGGGATGAATTCCCGTTGCGACAAGGGCATGAGCTAGCTGGTTAGCCCGCTGATTCAATTCCATATAACTGAGTTGCGTATTCTCATATAGCAGTGCAATGGCAGTTGGGTTGCGTGCTGCTTGTTGCTCAATAAATTGATGGATTAAGGCGTGTTGCGGGAAGGGCTTATCCGTATTGTTAAAATCATGAAGGATTTGCTGACGTGCCTGTTCATCCATCAATGGCAAACGATCAATTGTCTGTTGTTCGTCGTTTACCATCGCTTCCAGCAGAGTCAAAAGGTTTTGCATAAGCTGGGAGATGAATGCTGCATCAAATATTGCCGTGTCGTAATAAAAGGTATAACCAATATGCTCGCCAGATTCTAAGACATTTATCATTAATGGAACTGGGACATCGGCATAGAGGGGATATGGGAAAGGTCGTAACTCTGCATTTCCCCACTGTACCGTGATATCGTCATCTTCCGCCATCCAGAGGGTAGTCAGGTCACCGATATATCTGGCTTTTTGGAATATCATGACTGTCTGGAAAACAGGGTGAACTTCTGCATTGCGTTGCAGTTTTAGTTGTTCCAGTATCTTGGTGAACGGATATTTCTGGTTTTCAATACCCTGCCGAATAGTCTTCGTCGCTTGTGTGATATGTTCCTGTACGGTCATATCACGGTTTATCTGGCAGCGTAAAGCAACCGGATTGATAAATTCGCCGACTAATTTTCCCCAACGTGCCCGGCCTCTGCCCGGCAAGATAGAACCGATAATGACGTCATCCACTGCGGTATAACGGCTGAGAAGAATTTGGTAGGCAGCCAGAAAAACAGCAAATAGGCTGTTGTCATATTTTAGCGCTAATGCTTGCAGCTTGTGCGTCAGTGACTGGTTAATGATTTTCTTTAACGATATTTTTCCTGTGGCGTGCAGGGGGCTGTTTTTTGGTGGCCATTGTGAGATAGCTAAATCACCCGCCAATGTGTTTTGCCAGAATTGCTGTTGTTTTTTAGCGCTGGCACTTTTTAGCCATTGTTGTTGCCATTCCACATAATCATGGAAACTATTTTCTGGTGCGGGTTCCAGGGGGGTTGCCGACAGCAGAGCATCAAGTTCATCTAACAGTATCCAATAAGACCAGCCATCAACGGCCAGATGATCAAAGGTCAAGACCATGACACTTTCTTGTTGATTGCGTTGATACCAGCTGGCATAAACCCGCAACGGATGGGCCAGGTCAAACATATGCCAGCAATCGTCCTGAACACGCTGTTTAAGCGTTTCTTCGCTAAGATGCTGGGCATCGTGTACTGTAAGTGTGATGTTAGCGCTGTCTGCGATGCAATAACCTAATTCGCCGTGGTATAGTCCAAAACTTGCCCGCAGCATCGGATGTCTTTGTACCAGTTTATTGAGAGCCTCTTCTAAACGCTTGGCCGTTAATCCTTTAATGCGTGTACAAAATGCACTATTATTTTGACCGCGTTTGTCAGGATCAATTTGATATTGAAACCAGCGGCTGCGTTGAGCTTCTGATAAAGGGAATGATTTCAATTTTTCGGGGTAATTCATTCTATAGCTCCCTTTTTATGGGTACATTAAAAATAAAAACATGAGAACGGATAAAACAAAAAATCACACTTGGGTTTTAACAATGAAAATAACTGACCATTCTAATAAAAAAGAACAGTCTTATTTTTTATATTTATTTAATTCCTTCTTGCCGACTAGGAAATTATGTTTATACCAATCCAACTTCAAGGTGCAGTTTGCGAATCAATGTGATTGTTTATATCTCCCTGCGTAGCGGGGAGATATAAAACACATATTGAAAGACGATTGGTATATTACAAAATTAGATAATTCAAATTAAATAGTTCTATTACATATGTCTAATAATGTTTTTCTAATATATCTCATTTTATTATAGAAATTATGTAATAAATTTTATTACCGTTAGTGATTTTTTCTCAAGTTTTTCTGAGTATATAAAGTGAAATAAGAGCCTGCTTTATCAGGCTCTCTGCCATAAGATTTATTTCATTTTATTGAATATAATGGTCCTTATGATCAACTTCTTTAATATGGCCATCCTCTAATTTAATAATGCGGTCAGCTATATTAAAGTAAGCATCGTCATGACTAATAACCAGGACAGTTTTACCTCTGGCTTTTAATTCTGGCAGTAGCTCAGTATAGAATAAGCGTTTAAACACCGGATCCTGGTCGGCGGCCCACTCATCAAACAGATAAATAGGGCGGTCTTCCAGGTAAGCTGAAACTAAAGCCAGTCGTTTCCGTTGACCTGCGGAAAGATTTGTGGTGGAAAATCCGCCATCAACAATTTTAACTTTGTGTGCCATATTTAACGCTTCAATATAATGTGTTGCTTTTTCGGTGACATTCGCATCGCTATTGAGTAACTGCTCAAATAGATGGTAATCAGAAAAAACGGCCGCAAAATGTTGACGATAATGTTCATTATTTGCTGGTGTGATTTCCACACCATTTAATGAGATAGTACCGGATTCTTGCTCAAACAGGCCAACAAGCAACATAGCAAGTGTTGTTTTCCCACTGCCATTCCCACCGACGATAAAAACAATTTCACCTTGCGATATTTTTAAACTTAATGGGCCGAGTGCAAACTGGCGATCTTCTTTATCCGTTGTGTAATGGTGGACAACATCTTTCAGCTCAATCTCGATGGCTTGCTGCTTGTTAAATGGGTTGGAGCCTTCAATTTGTGCCGACAGGGCTTCTTCCAGTTGGCTGTCAAGACGCCGCATTTTATTTAATGAAACTTCCGCCTCTCTCAGCTCCGGAATTGCGCCAATAACTTCACTGATTGGGCCGGATAAGAAGAGAACAAGCAACGATACAGTCACCAATGTTGATGGTTCCTGGGGAAGCCAAATCGGAACAACAAAAATAATGATACCAATCATGACATAAAATGTTACAGAACTGGCATTAATCACCCAGGCATAGCTGGAGTTCGCTTTAATACAGATCTCCTGAAACACTTTGGCAGCAGGCGCAATCACTTTATTAATGAAAAGATTTCCTTTTTGTTTATTGAGTTGCAGCTCTTTACTGCCATCAATCAGGCTTTGGAAATTAAGGTATATTTTATCTATTTGATCACGCATATCTGTCATTAATTGTAATGGATATTTTTCCCATAGATAAAACACATACATGCCAATCAGGCTAAGTGCCGCTAAAATGAGAAACAGTTGCCATGACATCCAGGCTAAATAACCAAAACAGGCTATGATTAGGGTGATATTACCAAAAACAGAGGGAGCCAACATAAAGGAGTGTACAAAAACATCGACATCTTTGGTTAAAACCGCCAATAAACCGTGCCGCCCAAGTTTATGTAGTTTTTTAAGTGGCGCCCGCAAAATTTTATTACTTAAACTTAGACGTAATGAAAAAACCGTGGATTGGGCTAAATGCGATAATGTAATTTCTGACACGGTCTTAGTAATGAAAAAAATAAAACAGATGCCAAAAAAGCTCCAAAGAAATGTAATCAGGTTAATCTCTTCTGTTACTCCTTGACTGATCATCCCAACTATCGAAGCACCGGCAAACCCACTAATTAATGCGCTTATTGTCGATACCAACAATAATACCCAAGATTGACGATATAAATAAGCTATTAGAGTCATAGAAAACAAGCCATTTCGAAGGTTATAATTAATATGAAAATTCATATATCTGCTTACTCAATCCATTATGGTTATTTTTTTCTTATAAAACTGCAAGCGTGATTTATGGCATAGTAATATTAATAAATATAATTTTGATAAAGATTATTCTCAATGTGAATGATAATGCGAAATTGCTTCCCTTTATCGCCGACAAACAGGCTGTGGCCATCTGCTTATTATTTCCTGTATCGATCCTCTCATTGCAGCGATTTTTGTGAATGAGGTCAATGCAGATATATTTTCGAATGGCAGGCAACTTTCTGTCTGGTGTGGTTTGGCTTCCCGGCAACACAGTTCGGGCGGTGAAATCCGCTTGTTTTCCCTCAGTAAATATTGCTATATGATCGAGCAATTCAGAATACATTATCCAGTGGCTTTCCTTGCCAACTGTTCGGAAATTTTGATATTTCTACTCATCTTGACGAGCAGTTTGCGGTCACTGAACCCCATCAAGTATAGGGATGTGACCGACATTTGGATCGGTAAACGTTGGGTGTATTTGGCTGTAGTTCTCGACTTGTTTGCGTGCAACCCCATTGGCCGGATGATGTCATTTTCCCGGATTCTGAGTTGACATAGAAAGAGTTAGAAATAGTATTTGAATCAAGGGAGAAGCTATAAGGTATCATGTTTCATCGCGATCAAGGCAGCCAATGTACTAGCAAAGCCTTCCAGGACTCAATAGATTAATGTCATGATCCAAAACCCCCATACCCACGCAATAGTTAGATGACTTTTCTCTGTTGCTATATCTATAGAAATTTTTACAAGAAAACGGTATCAATTAATAATACAAATTACATTGATAATCATTTCTATTTAAAATATTGTAATGGGGTTTTCCTTCTCAGGAGCCAACACCTCTCCTGATGAACGTTTTGTCAAATTGGATTTCTGGCGCCGCCTGTAAGCAGCACAAATTAATTGTTATTAAATATTTTCATAAGGCAAATCAGACGGTGTTTGATTATGTTTAAGATAAGAAGAAAAAAATTTATGGCGAAAATCATCGCCAGACGTACAAAATTTGGGTTTCAGGCGACACTACTTTCAATATCCATGTTATCTGACGGGGCGTATGTGGCTAGCGATGGGGAAGGGACCATAAGGGATGCAGTCGCGGAGCGGAAAAGCGTAACGCTACCCATGAGAAGGATTGTAGCGAAAAGTTTCGTATTAGGCGCTAAAACGGCGATCCTACTTCTCAAACTACGGCAGGTCATCTCCGTGGTTACTCGTCACCAGATGGATAGCAAAAGAACGATTTTCATATCCAAGGCACTAAATTATACCAACAGTGTTTTCACCAATTATCTAGATTCATCTAACCGCAACGATGAAGTCGTAAGCCACCGCTTTTGCTACATAAGTAATAAACTAAGAAAAAATACTTCCAATTTGAAAGGCGCATCTGTGCAGTTTAACGTCAATAACCTCACCATGTCGCCTCCTGCTGTGGAAAAGAAGCGCGCTTCTACTGCTACGACTACAGCATGTTCTCCACGTCCAGCTATCGCTAATAACACCTGGTATCCGGCACCGCTGGCGGCTCGCTCTCATGTTGCCGTCGGTATTTTTCTCCTCTCAGGAAAGGGGGAAAAGCTGGCACCTACACCAACAAGAGGAACTTGATTTTGTCTGGTATTACCCATGATCTTCCTTCACTAACGTTGCAAGAGGATGACTTTATCTTTCTGTCGCCCCACAAAAGCCTGCTCGCTCGGGGATGCTTCGCTACCTTGACACATCCTGCCGCATCCGGACATCATGTTGAGAGTGAGTTCCAGAAGAAAGTGCAACAGTTGCTTGGTCAGGCTCAGCAGGCCGGCGTAGAAAACCCCATTGTAGTGGGAGCTATTCCGTTTGATAAACGCCAACCCTGCTCGCTGTTTATTCCGCAGACCCACTACTGGTTCGATCGCCACGCCTTTAATCTCTCCGATTCTCCGGTGCAGGTGAAGGGGCAAGCTCACTACATTCCAGATCATGATGTATTTTGCAGCATGGTAGAAAACGCCTTGAATCCACTGCGCATTGGTGAACTGAATAAGGTGGTGTTGTCGCGCTTGCTGCAGATTGAAAGCACTTCCCCGCTTAATGCTTTGAGCTTATGGCTACAGCTCAACAGACAGAATCCGGAGAGCTACAACTTTCACTTGCCGCTAGCAGATGGCACTCTAATCGGTGCTAGCCCTGAACTGCTGTTACGTAAAGAGGGGAATGTCCTGCGCTCCTGTCCTCTTGCCGGCTCAGCGCGGCGAGGTGACGATGACTCTAGTGACAGAAATATCAGGGAAAAGTTGTTGAACTCCGGAAAGGATCGCCATGAGCATTTGGTGGTCACAGAGGCTATCCGCTGCCAATTGACGGATCTCTGCCAGTCTCTGACGATCCCTGCAGAACCCTCGCTGCTCAGCACGCCTGCGCTTTGGCATCTCGCTACTGAGATCCAGGGGATATTGTCTGGTGATTGCGATAACGCATTGTCTCTTGCCTGTCTACTTCATCCCACGCCTGCATTATGTGGTTCTCCTTATACCTCATCCCGCAACCTGATCGGCGAGCTGGAACCATTCGACCGCGGTTGGTTTGGCGGTATTGTCGGCTGGTGTGACGCCCGCGGAGACGGGGAATGGGTTGTGGCGATCCGCTGCGGTAAAGTTCGGTCTCATCAGATTGAGTTATTTGCCGGTGCTGGCATTGTTCCGGATTCTGTTCCGGAAAACGAATGGTTGGAAACCCGTACCAAATTTAACACCATGCTGAGTGCACTTGGTTTTGCAACGCAACAGGAGCAGATATTATGATTGAATTTAGTCGCTGGCCTCAGGATATGGCCGAACGTTATCGACTGAAAGGGTATTGGATTGATCGCCCGTTGAGTGAGATCCTCGATATTCACCGCGAGAACGATGCTGTGGCACTATTCTGCGGGGAGCGATGCTGGAGCTATCGAGAGCTTAATGAAGCAGTAAACCGACTCGCTGCTTCCCTGTATCGACGTGGCGTGCGTCAGGGACAAACTGCATTAGTACAGCTTGGCAATGAAGCGGAGTTTTATATCGTCTTTTTTGCCTTGTTGCGCCTGGGCGTTGCACCCGTTAACGCGCTTTATAGCCACCAGAGCAGTGAATTAACTGCGTATGCGCACCAGATTACGCCAGAGATACTCATTGCCGATCGCCAGCATCGCCAGTTTCATGACGATACTTTTATTGATCTTCTGATAGCCAAGTGTCCGGAATTGAAAACAGTGGTGCTTCACCATGAGGATTCAGATTCGAACCGTTCGCTTTCACGCCTGATATCGGAAGAGCCCGGAGACTTCACGCCAACGCCAACGCCAGCGGATGAGGTCGCATTTTTCCAGCTTTCCGGCGGTAGCACTGGCACCCCCAAGCTGATTCCACGCACCCACAACGACTATTATTACAGTATCCGCGCCAGCAATCCGATCTGCGACATCAGTAGTAAAACTCGATATCTCTGCGCACTGCCGGCCGCACACAACTATCCTATGAGTTCACCGGGTGCGCTGGGCGTATTTTATGCGGGTGGTCAGGTCATCCTCGTCCCCGATCCTAGCCCGGACGGATGTTTTCCGGTCATAGCCCGTCACCAGATCAATATTGTCGCTCTGGTGCCACCAGCAGTCAGCATCTGGCTGGAATATGCCAATATCAGAGGCCACGCCAACGAACTCTCTAGTCTGAAAGTGATGCAGGTCGGCGGTGCCCCTCTGGGAGAAACGCTGGCCAGACGCATTCCAAAAGAGTTGGGCTGCCAACTCCAACAAGTATTTGGTATGGCAGAAGGTCTGGTGAACTACACCCGACTAGACGATGACGATGCGCATACCTTCACAACTCAAGGACGCCCCATCAGTGAAGATGATGAGGTATGGGTTGCAAACCGAGAAGGCCTTCCTGTACCGCACGGAGAGCCTGGATTGCTGATGACTGGGGCCCATACACCTTTCGAGGTTATTACCGAAGCCCAGAACATAATCAGACGGTGTTCGACAGTAACGGGTTTTATTGTTCTGGCGACGTGGTTATTCAGTTTCCCGATGGATATCTGAAAGTCGTTGGACGTGAAAAGGATCAAATAAATCGAGGTGGCGAAAAAATTGCCGCTGAAGAGGTTGAACATCTGTTGCTGCGCCACCCAGCGGTGGTGTACGCCGCACTGGTCGCTATTACTGATTCTCTAATGGGTGAGAAAACCTGCGCCTTTGTGGTAACGCGCGAACGCGAATCCGTGAAACCAGCCGTGCTGCGCCGCTGGCTACGCGAGCAAGGTATAGCTGACTACAAAATCCCCGATCGTTTTGAAAGTCTACCTGAGTTACCGCTCACTCCGGTAGGAAAAATCAACAAACAGGCGTTACGTGCACTTGCCAGCGCCACCTTAGAAAATTGAGAAAATACGCTATGAGCATTCCTAAAATTCAGGACTATATCCTGCCCGATGAAACCGCCTTACCTGTAAATAAAGTCGAGTGGAGGTTGGAGCCACAGCGCGCCGCTCTGCTAATTCACGATATGCAGGAATATTTCCTCAACTTCTGGGGAAAAGAGAGCAATATGATTCAGCAGGTTATCGACAACATAGTGACTCTGCGCGCGCGTTGCCATGAGCTAGGTATTCCAGTGTTTTACACAGCTCAGCCTAACCAACAAAATGACGTTGATCGAGCGCTACTGAATGATATGTGGGGACCTGGCCTGAACAGCTATCCAGAACAGCAAAAAATCGTAGCAGCACTGTCCCCCGAACCGAAGGACACTGTGTTGGTGAAGTGGCGCTACAGTGCGTTTCAGCGCTCTGGCTTGGAAACCTATCTGCAAGAATGTAAGCGCGACCAGCTTATAATCTGTGGCGTGTACGCCCATATCGGCTGCCTAACCACTGCTACTGATGCCTTTATGCGCGATATACAGGCTTTTATGATAAGTGATGCGCTGGCGGATTTCAGCCGGGAAGAGCATATGATGGCGCTCCGCTATACTGCGGGTCGTTCCGGACGAGTGTTGAGTACCTCTATGGCGTTGTCGGCACTTATCCCTCCCGCAGTAGAACGTAGATGGGATCGCGA
Source organism: Xenorhabdus thailandensis (assembly GCF_037996785.1). Taxonomy (NCBI): domain Bacteria; kingdom Pseudomonadati; phylum Pseudomonadota; class Gammaproteobacteria; order Enterobacterales; family Morganellaceae; genus Xenorhabdus; species Xenorhabdus thailandensis. The sequence goes on along the minus strand of NZ_JBBMXF010000006.1, from coordinate 25,457 downwards.
ACGTTTGCTTGCCATATTGCAACCCGCACTGGACGAAGATGCACACGACATTGATGATGACGAAAACCTGCTTGATTACGGCTTAGACTCGCTACGCACAATGTCCTTTGTTTCAAAGTGCCGCCAGGAAGGGTACGAAATTGATTTTACCACGCTGATGAAACAACCAACGCTGCGAAACTGGCTTGCACTGCTGAACGACGATTTGGAAGAGAAATGAACGAATTCAAGGGAAAAACTGTCTGGGTAACAGGAGCTGGGAATGGTATCGGCTTTCGAACAGCCCTCCGTTTTCACGAGGCAGGAGCTAGGGTTTTTGGATTCGATTTGAAATTTCCTGATTCAATGCCGTTTGAGACGCTCATTCTGGATGTCAGCGATGCTCATGCGGTGCAAAAAATCTGCCCTCCATTGCTGAAGGCAAATGGGCTGGATGTGCTGGTTAACGGTGCGGGAATTCTGCGCTTTGGCTCTGCAGAAACGTTAAGCCATGAAGACTGGGAAAGCTCAATCAACGTTAATGCAGGTGCAGTATTTAATCTGTTTAAAATCCTTATTCCACACTTCCAGCGTCAGCGCAGAGGCAATATCGTCTCAATAGCCTCCAACGCAGCTCACGTGCCGCGCGTTAATATGGCAGTTTACTGTGCCTCTAAAGCTGCGATGCGTAGCTTGTGCCTTAGTGTGGGGTTGGAACTGGCCCCTTTTGGGGTGCGATGTAACATTGTTTCACCTGGTTCCACACTGACGCCAATGCTGGAGGGAATGCTCAACGATGATGATATGGCATATCAGCGTCTTATCAACGGCTTTACCGAACAATTTAAGCTCGGCATTCCACTTGGGAAAATCGCACAGCCCGACGAAATAGCCAACGTCATTTTGTTTTTGGCCTCCGACCAAGCAAGCCATATAACGTTGCAAGATATTGTCATTGATGGGGGCGCTACACTTGGTGCTTGATAAACCGAATGTTTAAATTTGTTTACCTGTATGCCACTATAAAGAACGGAAAGACTATAATGAGATGGAATGGGTAAGTATTAAAAATCTAAACCAAAAACTAGTTAAAGGAAAGGGATATAACATGAGCCATATTGCAGCATTGAGAAAAGTCAATAATTTAAAACAAGAATTTGATTTAATAGAAGAAATTTGGTCACCGAAAGTGATAGCTGAAACAAATGAATATAAGATAATCATATTGCTCGCTGAAGGTGATTTTATGTGGCACACACATGAAGATGAAGACAAGGTATTTATGGTTATTGAAGGTGAACTTCGTATAGATTTTAAAAATGATCACGTAATAATAAAGCAAGGTGAGTTTTTTGTGGTTCCTAAAGGGGAAGAAAGTAAGCCTTCGTCCAAGGAATTAACCAAGCTGCTATTAATAGAACCCTATGTAGTCGCGAATTCAGGCCAATAAATGATTAAAAAATTGTCAGGCCGTGAGCCTCTCAGTCAGAGAATAAGTACTACGCGTGATTTAAGATGGAAAAAGGGGAGCGGTTGATTAGCTCCCCCTTACTTCTTACCACCGATTTACCACCGATAAGTCGGTGCGGCCAATACTGATTTTAGAAGCGTACTTTCATACCGACACCCACTTCACGTGGCTCCAGCATGTATCCTGAAATCCCAGCTGTACGATCATGGTATTTGTATGTTGGCGCACGTTTGTCAAAGATGTTATTTCCGTAAACAAAGAGTTCGAGATTGTCGATCGGATTATACGATAAACGGAGATTGGAAACTAAATAGGAACTGACGCGCAATTCGGGATCGTTCTGGTCATTTGAGAAGTAACGATCCACATAACGAAGATCGCTACTTAGACGAACTTGTTCCGTGATGTTCCAGTCAACACCGACGTTAAACATGTAGCCAGGCGCTTTAGCGAATTTTTTTCCTTCAAACAAGTTTCCTCGATAATCGGCGAATTTTTTGATTTCAGTATGAAGCAATCCAAGTCCACCACGTAGGCGAAGGTTGTCCAGAGCCCGATAATCTGCCGCCAGCTCAAGTCCATAGGTTACCGCCTTATCGGCGTTGACAAGGATAGAACCGTTAGGCTGGTCTTTCCTATAATCCGTTACAGCACTCTGGAACCCCTTATAATCGGTATAAAAGATATTACCGGTTACCAGCAATCGGTTATTGAGTGCTGTACCACGTGCAAACAACTCGTAATTCCAAGCCTTCTCCGGCGCGAAGGTGTAATAGGAATGCCCAGAGAAATTCACACCTGTACCACCCGGCGCATAGCCTTTACTTATCAGAGTACCGACGGTTATATCGTCAGTAACGTCATAGGCGAGAGACGCTTTCGGCAGAATAGCATGGAACCCTTTGCTATATTCATGATAAACACCAGGCACATAGCTGGTGACCCCTTCATGCTTGACTTGGTCATATTGATAACGCAAACCGCCAGTCAGAGCCCATTTTTCCGCAAAACGCCTAGTAGTCTCTGAGAAAAGACCGACACTGGTATTAGTCAGATCGGCGTCTGCCTTGCCCAGCAGATTATCAAGCACATTTGAGGCCTTGTCCCGCGAGTAATAGAGCCCTGTCACTCCACTCCAGGTTGAATATTCATCACCGAAGTTCAAATGCATTTCGTTGGAAACATTGTTCGAATCGCGATTCGCGATACCTGAAACCTGCTTCGAGAAAGTGTAACGATACTTCGATGAAGAATATTGGAGCTGGTTGGAGAACACCATATCGTTTTCGAACGTATATTGGAGATCTAAGATACCGGCATCACTGTTGGTCTTAGCTCTGTTGGTGCCTAGCGTAAAGTTATTCAATTTACTGTAAGGCAATGACGTCGACTCACTGTCAGGATTTTTTGCTGCCATATGGGAGTAGGTCAGTTTGACCAACCAAGGGCTATCCAGAGGTTGCCAAAGTGCCTTAGCACGGATATCCAGATTTTCGAAATCTTTGTTCATATCAGAATCATAGAAATCGGGATTGGTATATTTAATGAATGTCTTTCTATCGCTGTAATCCATGGCGAGGCGTATTGCGAGATTTTCTGTCAATGGGCCGTTGACAGTAAAAGAAGCACGTTTCTTTTGGTGGCTTCCGTATAAAACCTGTCCATCGAATTCGGGGGTAAAGGAGGGATCGTTAGTCTTGATAATAACTGCACCGGCGATACTATTCGCGCCCTGTGTCGTCGTTTGTGGGCCACGGAATACTTCTACTGAATTTACGTCCCAAACAGCTCCTCTCCCAAACTAAATTCTGCGGAGCTGATATAACGCCCATCAACACTGATAGTCGCTCGTGGTATGGGTTTAGAAAGAAAGGTATTTCCTCCTACGAGAGGCCCATTTGTCTCAATACCACGAATACTCGGTGCATTTACATTGCTGGTATAAAGCACATTAGGTGTACCCTGCAAAATATCAACGATAGTTGTCGCCTCAGGTTTATCTTGTATCCGCTGCCCAGAAATAACTGTGACTGAACTTGACGTTCTCTGCAGAGTTCTTTCTGTTTTTTCACCTGTTACTGTGATGACATCGACATCATCGCTCCCTGTTTTGTTTTTCTCTGGTGGAGTCAAAGTGGCAGCTTGACTTCCCAAGGATGATAAGGAAAACAAAATCGCACTGCTAAGTAACATTTTTTTGCGTGAAAACAGCAGATTTCCCATTTTTACATTAATCGGGGTGGTTGTTTTTGCGGATATAATTCTCATTATCATTATCATTATCATTAATGTTCACAGACTAACAATATTATGTTAACCTTCTCATTTGTCAATTGTATATTTTTGTCAATTCAAATACGGCAGCCACTGCAACGCACATTCTGCAAGGCAGTATTAGTCCTCCTATGTGGCATTTAATGGATATTGGCTCGTATTGATGCATTGTAAAAAATGACTGTTCAGTTTGATAACACGATAAAATAACGAGAAAATCCATGTTGAATATTGATTCAGGAAAGTTATCGCACCTATCCATATCCCGTTACGAAGAACATATCTGGCTACTACAGCAACAAAATCCTAGCCGCATTCTCAAGCAACTCTCAGCCTGGCAGCTTCATGACGATGTTAATATTTCAATGCTGATACATGCTATTCAGTCTGTTATTGAAGCAATACCGGATCTGAACGTACGCTATGAGTTAAATGATGACGGTGAGTTACATAAAACCCGAATCATGGGCTGGCAGACATGCCTTGAGTTTTTCCATGCCAGCTCACATGCAGACATGATCAAGCAGATACTAGCTGTACAAGCATCTGCTTGGATCCCTGAACAGCATCCACCTTTTAAAGTACTGATAATACAAAAAAATAATGAAGTTGTTTTATCTCTTATTTTGCACGACATATTGGCACAAGTTTGTCATGAAAAAGAGATACTCGAAATACTGATCCGCGCTTATGCCGGTCACAGTGTAGAGCCTCCATCTCTAAAACGTGTTTCCTTACTACCTTTCGACGGAAAAGCGGCTTCTCTCGTGCCCTGGCTGCGCTGTTGCAATAGTGAGAACAGCATTATTCATTCCTCTTTTGATGTCACAACTGACCTGAGTAAAGATCGGCTTGCACTGCGTTGGAAAACAGGACTTAAAATTAATGAACTGAAAACGTCCCTTCCTCACGACAAACTATCCCACTGGGTGTCAGCCATGATTTCAGTCAGGTTTGCCCAGTTTATTGGTCTGCTCGGTGGTCAAGAAAAAATTGCACTTTGTCTGTTACAGCCGGATGGTTTCCGCCGCGTGATTATCGAGTGTGGCAGGGAAGAAACACAGATAGTCAAATCTGTCATGGATAGGCTTCAGGCTCAACCAGACGAAGACAATTTTCTCTCCGGTACTCCTGTAACAGGGAATGATGAGTCCTGGGTATATGTTCGGTTGTTATCTCGTCCGAATGGCCTGGTTGAACAACAGAGTTTCCTGAGCCATCCCATCCTATTGCCAACCTATGAAATGCGTCCCGATTTTGAACTGGCAACAGAGTGTGAAGGTACAGAAGAAATTAGCCTTATATTAACAACCGGCCAGGCGATTTCCGCTCATAGTGGCGAGTTTCTGCTAAATCGTTTTGTGTCATTCCTTAAAGGTAGTGAAGATGCCATTACGGGTTTAGTCGCGAATCCTATACCTAGCACTGCTGTGTATTCTGCTCACAATGCCCCCGAAAAGGACATTTCCGCTGGTACTGATGAAATAGCAGAGATCATATTGTCAGAGTTCCGTGAAACTTTGGCGATTACAGATATGACGCTGGATGATGATTTTTTTGACTGTGGTGGTCACTCTCTTCTGGCAACACGCATTATCGGTAAACTCCTTGGCACGCACGGGCTGGAAGTGCATTTCAGTGATTTCTTCAGTCATCCTTCAGCTGCCGCTTTGGCATCACGCGCAGTGATAATAAATCAGAGTAAGGGCGTGGAGCCTTCGGCACAGATGCAAAACGATCGCTTGACGGCACCTTTGGCACTTGCACAAACTTCTCTTTGGAATGCCTATAGCGCTTATGAATTTGGCACCATCTTCAACTTGCCATTCGCGCTGGATTTTCTTGATGAGGTTGACGAAACGATCCTTGAGCAGGCTTTTTCTGATCTTATCGAGCGTCACACCAGTCTGCGCACGCTATTCCATGTTCAAAATGGTGAGATCTGTCAGCAGATTGTCGCCATGTCGGACGTGAACAATGATAAGTGGTTCTGGCACAGTCACGAAAGTAAAGGTGTACATCTTGAGGACGAAGCTGCTTATAAGTTCGATCTTTTCCACGAATTGCCAATCAGAATACGGCTGATCCGCAATCCAGAAACCGGACGCCAAATATTGTCATTCCTCGTTCATCATATGGTTATTGATGAATGGTCGTTGAACGTTCTGATGGAGGAACTGGCCCAGGCTTATTTAGCGCGTTCTGCAGGTATGGCGCCTGTCTGGAAAAGAAACGCATTGTCATTCCATAAGTTTGCTCTACAACAGCAGGCAACTGGCTTTAATCAAAAGCACCTTGATTACTGGACTAACATGCTGTGTGATGCAACGTACGGGTTAGAACTCGGCTTATCTGACAACCAGAAGACTATCGCAGCGCATGAAAGTTCGTCAAAAGCTGGTTGGATTGAATACAAACCTAAACCTGAAATTACCCACCGTCTTTATTCCTTTGCTCGACAGAATAATGCTTCTCTGTTCAGTATTGTCTACGCTGCAATTGCGCTTTCGCTACACAAACTTGGCAATCTGAAGGATATCGTGATAGGGACCTCTGCATCGGGTCGTACCGATCCTGATACCTATGAAACAGTAGGCTACTTTACCACCATGGTTGCGCATCGGCTGCAGTTCTATCCAGAGCAATCCGTTGGCTCACTGATCGAAACCACCAGAGACACTATCAATAATTCAATGCCGTATGCGGATGTACCGCTCGACCTTATCCAACAATCGTTAGGGATGACACCGGAAGATGGTCTGATTTTCGACGTTTATATTCAGATTCATGCCAATAATGCGTTGAATGGTGCTCTTAAGACTCCGTCTGGTAACGAGATACGCTACCGACAAATCGATCCTGATAAACAAGAATCCATGTTTGGTCTTCAATTCGAGATCATGGAGGATGTCATTGATGGAGAAAGAATAATGCGACTGGTGATAACTTACCGTACGGATCGTTACCCTGAAGAACACGTCCAGCGCATCTGTGAAACCATAGATAACGTTTTCACATTCTTCACAACACCTGAAGTCTCAAGTCTCCCCCTTGCTCAAGTTCCTGTGTGATGTCTATGGGGTGATGAACCAATTATTTACGGATGTAAGTTCGGTCAGGGGAGGTTTGTTGCCTGACCGAGCCACATAACCCTACTTCGTTCTGAAAGAGAAAACATTATGCGATCTGCTATTGCTATCATATTACTGTGCTTAATGGGAACTCCGGCTTTTGCCGCAACGCGGCAGGTCACGGATACTATGGGACGGGAAGTCGTTATACCTAAAGAGCCACAACGTATTGTGGTGATGAGCGAGCCTGCTATCGGTCTGCCCCTAATGGAGCTGGGAGTTCAACCCGTCGGCAGTTATGGCCGTTCGGAAGATGGTACTTATCAGTTTGGTGCCGATTTCGTCGATACTGTACTCGGTGAAGGGCAGGCAAAACCACAAGGCATCAGTTCTGGCCGAGAAATCGATCTGGAAAAACTTTACGCACTTAAACCCGACCTCATTATTGGAACAGAGTTCGATGTCGACAAGGTAAAACAGCTTTCAACGGTTGCTCCTGTCTATTTGCAACATTTCCTTTCTGGAAAATTCCATAATTTCAATATTGAAGAAAATTTGGCCAAACTTACCGGGCGTGAGCAGAATTTTCAAAAGCGGCGGGATATGTATTTACAACGTGTAGCGGCAACGCGCACCCTTTTGCCGGAAAATATGGCTAATAAGACCTATTTACCGATCCTGGTAACAGATCAGATCAATGTCGTCGGCGAAGCAACCGGTTTCACTCAAGCATTGGAAGATCTTGGTTTCACCCGCATGAAACTCTCGGCACAAAGCGGTGTTTCTGCTACCTCATCTCAACTACTTTTACAATTGAGCGCTGACAAATTAGGCGAACTCAATCCGGATGTTCTGGTAGTACTCAATAGTTGGGGCAGCAAGGAGCACGATGAGAAAGCGATTCGTTCTGCACTTGATCGGATTGTGCCTGGATGGGCTCACTATATGAAACCTGCTCGCGAAAAACGGATTGTTTTTCTTAATGCAGGCGAAGTTTTTACCCCCACGTTTGCCAGTGCGGAACACACTCTCAGAGCGATAGGAGAGTGGGCTAAGACAAAACAATAAAATGCTCTAGTCCGCCAGAGGCTATGTGAATTCAACTTATTTTTATACTTGTTCCTATTAATCTGGATTTTTAAACCACGTGAATAAACTATGAGAGAATTAACGTCAATGCAGGCAGCCTGCTGGGTCGGGCGTAACGTTCAGGCCAATTTGGGAGGTGTTGCCGCACATCTTTATGCCGAGTTCGACGGCTATGACATTGAGATAGAACGATTTAAACAGGCTCTGGAACGTGTTTGTTCTCTGCACCCCATGCTAAGACTCTGCGTCAACGCTGAAGGGCTTCAGTCTGTTATTCCATCCGGTGAGTCGTCGTTGCTGGAGATTGAGGATTTTAGGGGATTACCAGAACAGGAGGAGGCAAGGTTACTTCTTGCTAAACGCATGGAGTGGACCCATCAGAAGCTTGATCTTTCTTCTGGTCAGGCGTCCCGTTTTTCACTCAGTCTACGAGATGGCGGAAAATTTCGCCTGCATGTCGATACAGATATGATAGCTATCGATCCTTCGAGTTTCAGGATATTAATGGAGGATTTGGCGAGATTTTATGATAACCCGGATCAGCCGATTCCGGTGATCGCGTCATATTTCAACTGGTGCGATCAGGTACGCACCGATCCCTATCTAAAAGCTGCCCGTGAAAGGGACAGAATCTGGTGGCGCTCACGTATTCCGCACATTCCACCAGCCCCTGTGTTGCCGATTAACAAAACCTTGTCCAATCAGGCTCGTAGCCATCGTCTGGCGGCATGGCTCCCGCCAGACGAGCGTCAGGCATTGAAAAGGCTTGCCCGAACACACAGGATAACCATGTCGAGCTTAATGCTGGGACTTTTCTCTATTGTTCTTGGAAGGCATACCGGAGATAAGTGCTTTCGGCTCAATGTGCCGATGTTCTGGCGTTCCCCCCTAGTGGATAATGTGGAAAAGATCGTCGGCGATTTTTCCAATATACTCATACTCAGCGTGGGTATCAATGAAGCAGAAAGCCCTGCTGACCTTTGTAAACGGCTTGGTGGACAATTGACAGATCTACTCGCCCATTCGGCTTATCCGGGGGTGAATCTGATGCGTGATCTTTCGCGACATCATGGCGCTACGCAATTGACTCCTGTCGTCTTCACCGCAGCACTGGATATCCCGGAGGGAGAGCTTCTCTCAGATCGAGTCAAGCGTGCATTTGGTCCTATGAACTGGGTTATCTCACAAGGCCCGCAAGTTGCGCTAGACGCACAAGTCGCTTCCGCCGACGGTGGTATTCTCATCAACTGGGACATTCGTCTGGATATACTGCCAGAAGAATGGATAACCCCAATGTTCGACCGTTTTGTTAATTTCGTTCGTGAAATCGCCACATATCCGCAGCGCTTCGATGAAGCAATACATTCACCCGATGAAATAACATCCCCATCACCGAGAGCCAGAATTGGAACTACTGACTCTACTGTAAAAATCGAGCGAAAGAATAGCATGGAAAAACCATTAACCTCCCTGCAACTGGCATATCTGCTTGGGCGGCGGGCAGAATTACCGCTTGGTGGCGTTGCGATGCAAGAATTCCGCGAGTATCGCGGGCGCATGGACTTGGAACATCTGCGAAATCGCTTGGCGGATATGGTTCAGCGTCATGAAAGTTTACGCACCCGGATAGATGCAAAGCGACTCGTCCAATATGTTAGCGCAGAAGCAGATATCAATTTACAGCAAATCGACCTGAGTACCCTGTCACGGGGAGAGGCACTCCGTCATGTGGAAAGCCACCGTGAAGAATTTGCCCATGCCCTTTTCGACTTGGAGCGTTCTCCGTGGGACATCACGCTGTTTCGTTTGCCAGAGAATCAACCGGAAGAGAATAACCTGATCGCGTTTGTTCGTTTTGACGCACTGATCCTTGATGGACGATCGATAGCTGTCCTGATGGTAGAACTTTTCGAGGGCAAGGTATCAATCGTGGAGGATACTGGCGCTCCCTTGGATGAGGAAGATATCTCTGAAAAGCGCAAGAGAGATGAAGCGTATTGGAAAACAAAGATTGAGGCAATCGGTGGTTCACTACGACTTCCATGGACAAAACCACTGGCACAAATAGGCACTTCTCTCTATGCACGGCAAAGTCTGATTGTAGCACGGGAAGATTATATCGCAGTGTCGAAAGCCGGTTCCAAGCAAATGCTTTTCAAGAATTCTACCATCATGACGTTGGTTCTTGAGGTTATGTCCCATTGGATCGACGAGAAGAGTTTGTTCATTGGCGTTCCCGTCGCCCCGCAGGTATCCGGGGTTTTGTGCAATCGTTCAAGTTTTATTGTGGTTAACTGGAATGCTGAGCAGGGCAATCTTTCTGAGCGAGCTAACACTCTACAGAATGAGGTGCTGGAAGGGCTAGAACATCTTGCATTTTCAGGTATAGACATTACCCGACTTCTGGTCGAAAAGCATGGTGCAGGCCCTGTTTTACCGGTGGTGATTACCAACGGACTTTCGTGGCCAGTATCAGGTCATGAAAGTTGTATGCAGTTGCATAGTGGGCTAACTCAGACACCACAAGTTGCGATGGATATTCGTTTTTCGATCAATGCAGATAAAGCGCTTGTTTTTGACATCGATTATGCCACTGAAGCGGTTGAATCGGATCTTGTTCGAGACATATTAAGAGCGATAAGCAAAGCAATACAGGCCATCGCAACTTCAGGCGTATTCGCAATTTCGGCGCAGGATATTATCGATACAAACCACTATCGATTTAACGGCATTGAAACTGATTTTCACTGCGGGCGATTTCTCAGTCGGATAGCCACCAATATTTTCGACAGCAAAAACACCAAAACAGCACTTATCAGTGGCGACAGGCATGTCAGCTACGCTGAACTGGGATGTCATGTGCGTCGAATAATGGGCGCTTTCATGGAGAAAAGGCTTTCCAAGGGGAGTGTCGTTGCCCTCTGTATGCACCGTGGGCCTGAGCACACGGCTGTGACCCTGGCCTGTGCGTTGACAGGGGTGATCTGGGTTCCGATAGACGCAGATTCGCCCTCAGAGCGACTGCGCTATCTCCTTGAGAACTGCCATCCAGATCTTGTGGTAACGACAAAAAGAGAAGGGATTGAGTATCCAGCAGAAACACCTGAAAAACTCTTGTCTGCCGAGCCGTTGGCGGAACTTCCGCTTATGCTTGACGCTCTCTCATCAAGCGAAGAACCCGCCTATTACCTCTACACATCCGGAACAACCGGAAGGCCGAAATGTGTTGTTTTATCCAATAAATCAACATCGAATGTCATCACCAGTACTCTTGACGAATGGTCCGTAACGCATCGGGATGTCTTCATTTCTGTCACGCCTTTGCATCATGATATGTCGGTCTTCGACGTTTTTGGCTGCCTGACCGCAGGTGCGACCCTTGTTCTTCCCGCTATCGGTGAAGAAAAGGATGCACTACGCTGGAACCAGTTGGTTGCCAAGCACAAGGTGACATTATGGTGCTCCGTACCTGCTATTCTGGAAATGCTTCTCGCATGCCGTCAAGGGGATGAATTGAAAAGCCTGCGGCTGATTGCTCAGGGTGGCGATTACATCAAACCGGCGGTTATTGGTAGCCTGCGTACACTCCTGCCGTCAGTACGGTTGATTTCGTTGGGGGGACCAACAGAAACGACTATATGGAGTATATGGCATGAAATAGGGCTGGACGACGTTAGCCAGATCCCCTATGGAAGGCCCTTACCGGCTAACAGTTATTTTCTGCTAGACGGGCGTGGAAATCATTGTCCGGTGGGTGTTACTGGACTTATTCATACAGCAGGCGTCAATGTTGCGTTGGGTTATCTGGAAAATGGAAGCCTCACACAGACCAATTTTGTGACCATCAAAGATACGAACGGAAAAGAGATCCGCGCGTTCCGGACCGGTGATCATGGGCATTATCGTCGTGATGGCATTATTGTCTTTGATAGCCGTGTCAACGGTTATGTCAAGGTGCGTGGAGTACGTATTTCGTTGCCGGATATCGAGAATGAACTGGTTCGCCACCCGTTGGTTAAGCACGTTCTTGTGGTGGATTATGGTGAGGAAATGCACGGTGAGACCGCCATCGGCGTACTTTATGTGCCGCAACAAGAGGAGGCTTTATCAGGCGCAGAATTGCGCAAATATGCCTGCCAATGTCTGCCAGCATCGCATATTCCAACACGGCTCCTACCAGTCACTGAATTACCGCTCTCACCAAATGGCAAGCCTGATCGCTCTAAGGCACGCAGCCTGTTGACGGAATCGGTACATGAGCAACCGTCTGTTAAGCACGACGCTTTCCCTGCTAGAGAAACAGCGATGAAAAAACAGGTGCTGGAAATTTATCTGGACGTGCTCGGCCAATCACACGCTAGCCACATCGATGGAGACAGCGATTTCATCAGCATGGGGTTGCGTCCTCAACACCTGAAAACAATTTCAGCACGGATCTATGAAAAATTTGCGATCGTGCTTTCGCTCCCGCAATTGCTGCGTTGCCGTAATGTAGAAGAAGTTGAACAGCATCTTAATGGAAAAATTTTAGAAAACAGCTCGGATTATTAATATGAATAATAATATTGACCTGCTCGGTATTGGTATTGGCCCCTTCAATCTGGGATTGGCGGCGTTACTTTCGTCACACTCTGATCTGACCAGCCTTTTCCTCGAACGTAAACTTGAGTTTCGCTGGCATGAGGGGCTTTTGTTACCCGGTACAACGCTACAGGTTCCATTCTTGGCGGATCTGGTAACGATGGCAGAGCCTACACACCCTCTGAGTTTTCTGAACTATCTTCATAAACATGATCGTCTTTATAAATTCTACTATTATGAAAACTTTCAGATCCCACGCCAGGAATATGACCATTATTGCCGCTGGGTGACGCAACAGCTTCCCTCCTGCCAATTCGGTGAAAATGTTATTAATGTGGATTATGATCCCGTTTCCGATCATTTCATTATTGAAAGTAAACCTCATACGGGACCGACGCATCAATATTACAGTCGTAACCTTGCTATCGGTATAGGAACCGCTCCATTTCTGCCTGAGTGGGCTAAGATCCAGACCAAAGCGCCTATTTTACATTCGGCAGAATTCATAAACAGACAAGCACAGCTCTCAACATGCCGGCGTGTCACGGTAATTGGCTCAGGGCAAAGTGCAGCCGAATGCGTGCTAGCGCTCCACAATGCATTGACGCCTGAAATGATAGAGGCCGGTGCTTCAATCCAGTGGATCACCCGATCTGCCGGTTTTCATCCTATGGAATCGTCGAAACTGGGTCAGGAGTGTTTCACGCCGGCCTACATGAACTATTTTCACAATATAACAAGAGAGAAACGCCGCAAGATCGTGGAGTCTCAGGGGGGACTTTATAAAGGTATCAGCGTATCAACTATCGCAGATATCTTCGATATTTTGTATGAAGGTTCTATCGGCGGTCGTGATCCAGGACTTCTGCTTGTTTCAAATTGTGAAGTCGAGCAGGTGGAAAATATAGGAGACTCTGAGGCGTTGCGAGTTGTTTTTCGTCATCGGCATCTCGATAAAGTTGGCGTCATTGAAACCGATGCTATTGTCGCGGCTACAGGTTATGAGCATACCAGCCCAGAATGGTTAGAAGGACTCAAAAATACAGTGCTTGCAACCGATGATTATGGCGATCTTATTGTAAAAGAAGACTTTAGCGCTCAGCGCCTTGACAAAGGAAAAGGCTTTATTTTCGTCCAGAATGCTGAGATTTTTCAGCACGGTATTGGCTCTCCTGATCTGGGGCTTGGCGCGTATCGCAATGGGATTATTGCCAACCAGCTGCTTGGGCGAGAGTATTATCGTTTGCCTAAAAACTCATCATTCCAGAGCTTTGATCTACTATAGTGCTACGATACAGGAGATAAAGATGACATTGTCCCTTGCGGATAAGAACAAGCTAGATGCGTTTTGGCATTACTGTGTTAAAAACCAGTATTTCAATATCGGCTATCCTGAATCCTCAGACTTTGATTATTCTTATTTACAGAGATTCATGCAGTTCTCTATCAACAATTGTGGTGACTGGGGAGCGGAGTGTAACTATCTGTTAAACTCTTTTGAGTTCGAAAAAGAGGTCATGAAATACTTTGCTGAACTGTTCAAAATCCCTTTCGAAGACAGTTGGGGTTATGTTACCAACGGAGGAACGGAAGGTAATATGTTCGGCTGCTATCTTGGGCGAGAACTATTCCCGGAAGGGACACTTTATTATTCAAAAGATACGCATTATTCGGTAGCTAAGATCGTCAAATTACTGCGTATCAAATCTTGTTTAGTAGAATCCTTACCTACTGGTGAGATAGATGATAATGACCTGATACAGAAGATTATTGCGCATAAAGAACCACATCCAATTATCTTTGCCAATATCGGCACGACGTTGCGTGGTGCGGTGGATAACATAAAGATCATTCAACAACGTATGCAGCAAATTGGTATCGCTCGAGAGGATTACTACCTACATGCTGACGCTGCCTTAAGTGGGATGATCTTGCCGTTCGTAGATAACCCGCAGCCTTTTACCTTTGCAGATGGTATCGACTCCATTTGTGTCTCCGGGCACAAAATGATAGGTTCCCCCATTCCTTGCGGGATTGTTGTTGCAAAACGGAAAAACGTTGAGCGTATTGCAGTCGATGTTGATTACATTTCTGCTCAGGACAGAACCATCTCAGGTTCACGTAATGGCCAGACACCACTAATGATATGGGCAGCCATTTGCAGTCACTCATTTGCCGATTGGCAGCGCCGCACCAAACACTGCCTGGAGATGGCACAATATGCCGTCGAGCGTTTCCGTGCCGCCGGGATAAACGCCTGGCGTCATGACAACTCCATTACAGTGGTATTTCCATGTCCGTCGGCCGCCGTCTGGAAGAAGTATTGTTTGGCAACATCGGGGGATGTTGCACATCTAATCACTACGGCACATCATCGCGACAGTAGTAAAATCGATGCATTAATCAACGATGTCATTGCTGAATCGAGCCAACTCGTTCAAGTGCAGGAGGCTGTCATGTGAGAGGTAACAAACAACGAGATTGGGGCTTACCCTGTGATCTTGGTATACTAACCAAATCATAACTATTACACTGTAATTTATTTTACATAAGATAAACTGAAGGAGTCTTTGGTGCTTACAGCAAAAAATATCACCGCAACTTACGGCAAGAAAACCGTATTGCATGATTTGTCAATAGACTTTGCCCAAGGGCGTATCACTGCACTCGTCGGGTCTAATGGCTGCGGTAAGTCAACACTTCTGAAGTCCATCATGGGTTTCATTCCCCTGAAAAGCGGAGAAATTCTGTTGGAAGGTAAGCCGATTACAGGGATAAGTCGTAAAGCGCTGGCTCGAAGAATCTCTTATCTGCCACAGGAATGTCACTGCCCGGATTACATGACACTAGGAGAGTTGATCGAGCTGGCAGCTTGTGGGCGCAATTCGCTTTTCGGCGGGCCATCCTCGCGGGATCGCAAATTGTTTCATGATGTACTGGAAATCGTCGGCTTGGCCGATAAAGCAGGCTCTCAAGTCAATGCCCTTTCCGGAGGGCAACGCCAGCGCGCCTGGGTGGCAATGGTGCTTGCACAGGACACTGACATCATTCTTATGGACGAGCCAGTGAACCACCTGGATATCAAATATCAATACACGGTGCTTAAACTGGTTCGCGATCTCTCACTCCAGCACGGAAAAACCATCGTTGTGGTGCTACATGATTTAAATCTAACAACGACTTTTGCTGATGATGTTGTGATGCTGAATACTGGCAGCATTATTGCAGCAGGTGCTGTCAATAAAACGATAACAGTAGATAATATCCAGCGCGTATTCGATATTCCGGCCGATATTTTCAGTCACAACGGCAGCGTTATCTGTCAGCCTTATCCGGGTATAAACCATCCTGAAAATCAGCCTAGAGTATGACAATGAAATCCAGATTGTTCTTTATATTTGCCCCTATTGTATTTCTGCTGATCTTTTTTTCTAGTCTCTCTTTTGGCGTGAATATTGCGTCAGTTTCGCAAATTTATGCGGCCTTAACACAGCCCGAACCGCAGAACTATGAGCAGGCAGTTATTCTATACCAGCGATTGCCACGGGCTTTGATTTCTGTTTATGTCGGTGCGGTGATGGCATGCAGTGGTCTCGTTTTCCAGGGGCTTATCCGCAATCCACTGGCCTCCTCATCAACCTTGGGGATCAATGCTGGTGCGACACTGTTTGTTATAGTCGGTGCAATCAGCCTTGAGTTTGACCTGACATTACAAGGCATAGCAGCTCTTGCCGGTGGATTATTTGGTTTTCTGTCATCTTTTGCGGTATCTCGCTTAGCGGGTGTTAACGGCGTTTCTCGCGACTTGCTACTGATACTGGCAGGCACATTAATAGCGATGCTTTATCTTGGAATAAGCAATGCGGTTCTTCTTGCCTATCCTGCATTACGAGCCGAATATTTGAGCTGGTTAGCAGGGGCTATCAATCATGTCTATATCACAAGACTTCACCATTTCTGGTGGTTCGGTATATTGGCCTTGATAGTACTTTTATTACTGGCACGTCCACTGACACTTATTCTTCTCGGTTACGAAAAGGCGCTTTCGATTGGTGTCAATGCCACACTTGTTTCACGCATTGCGTTGATTGCAGCCATAGTTGCATCCAGTTCTGCCGTTGCCATATGCGGTCCTATTGGTTTCGTGGGACTGGTTGTCCCCCATATTGTTAAACCTCTGGTTGGTCAGAATTTTATGCTGTCTCTGCCAGCTTGTGCCCTGACAGGGGCAAGTATCTGCCTGATTGCCAATCTCTGTGCACAGACACTTTTCCAGCCTTATGTCATACATACCGGCATTCTGATGGATTTTTTGGGAGGGTTGTTTTTTATCTGGATCATAAGAAAGCGCTATCTTTCAGTAACATCGGAGAGATCGTTATGAATTTCGGTCAGGCAACAGACGGACAAAGGGTATTACGTTTCGCCAACGGGTTGCAGATGCGTACCCGTGATATAAAAGTCGGTTTATATCTATTTATCATCACGATCATACTCGTGGTTATTTCTTTAAACGTCGGGGTTACGAACGTTGGTATACGCGAATTTACGCATATGCTTTTCGGACATTCCCTTGATCACCACCAATTTTATGCACTCTGGGTTGTACGGATACCTCATATTTTATTGGGTTTGATGGTGGGTTGGTGTGCAGCCCTTGCCGGCGCTATTTTACAGCCGATTGCTCGCAATCCACTGGCTGACCCCGGCCTTTTTGGCATAAGTCAGGGATCTATGACGATGATCATAGTCTTGCTGGCGTTTGTCCCTTCCGCACCTAAGATGCTGATCGTCTTTGCTGCACTGGCTGGTGGACTGGTTGTTGCGTTATTTTTGACTTTGCTCGTTGGTAATAATCGCGCAAGTGGCTTGGCAATTTTACTGATGGGGATTGCCGTCTCATCCGTTCTTAGCTCTGTCAGCTCTTTTCTTATTCTCTATCTTCCGACAGAGTTATCCTTGAATCTTTCTGGATGGATGCAAGGCTCGTTGTTTCAGGCCAATTGGTCAATTATCGCATCATTCATGCCATTATTCTTATTGAGTATTATCGGGATCCTGATCACTGGCCCCGCGTTAAACCGCTATGAGCTTGGAAACGAACTTGCTATGTCCCTTGGGGAGCCTATCAAATATTCCCGTCCTCTGCTGATGATGTTTTCTGTCCTGTTAAGCGCAGCATCTGTCACCACAGTAGGGCCATTGAGCTTTCTGGGGATATTAGCACCGCATCTGGCTAGTTTTATTTCATCGGCTACAGGCCGCGCCCGGCTGTTTCTTTCCGCTCTGGTGGGCGGCAATCTAGTCATCACCGCGGATATCATGACGAAAGCAGTGCCCTCAGAAGTCTTTCTCCCTATCGGGTTAAGTTTCACACTCATTGGCGTACCTCTGTTCATCTTGACGATGCGGCTGAGCGCACTACGTAAGCGCTGAATAGCTGGGGTGTTTTAAATAAAGCATACGATACATATTATTAAATTAACCTAAATTACGCTTAAGCTATCACTGAAAAATTGTCTTTTGAGTAGAAATTTTTAAGTGATGGCTTTTAAGTTTTTCCAATGAGGTGTTTATTTGCCGGTAACAGTTGTAAGCACTGATATACCCGCTTGACACGCTCGATAGGGGTATTAATTTATAACCAATTGATTTTAAATAATAATATTATTTACTAGGATAAAAATCACTAATTGCAAATACATTTTTTAATTTTTGGGTATAACTTATAACTATTATTCTGAATAATTATTAGACAGAAAGACATCACTTCCGCTGTCCTCAATTCCATACCTCTTTTTATTTATTTTTTTATGCATAAACGATGCATAAACTGAAAATAAATGCATTTTTATAAATTGTGAAAAACATCATAAAGTAAATTAATTGTGATTTTGTTGTGTTGACTTTGTTAAATCTCAAGGGGATTATGAGGTCAATTCATGAATCAGGTCAAACAAGATCAAAAAGAATCTTGTAATAATGTCCTTGGAAACTTATCGAAACAATGAATTGATAATTTAAATAAGGCCAATCATTAAAAATTAAATTTAATAATATATAAAATTATTCCTTATTTTTTATATCTTAATCATGTGAGGAAACACAAATGTTGAACACGATCCAAAGAAATTGGTTTGACCAGTATATGGTTCCCTGTTTTTCACCGGCAAATTTTATCCCAGTCGTCGCTAAAGGCTCACGTGTCTGGGATCAGAATGGTAAGGAATATATTGATTTTGCTGGTGGAATTGCGGTGAATTCACTGGGTCATGCTAATGATGAATTAAAGAATGTATTAAATTTTCAAATGGAAAACATATGGCATATTGGTAATGGTTATACAAATGAACCTGTTTTAAAACTGGCGAAATCTCTGGTTGAAAATACATTCGCAGATAAGGTTTTTTTCTGTAATTCAGGAGCAGAAGCAAATGAAGCTGCATTAAAAATTGCCAGGAAATATGCATTAGATAAATATGGAAATCATAAGAACGAAATTATTTCATTTGAGAACTCCTTCCACGGCAGAACATTATTTACTGTGACTGTCGGAGGGCAACCTAAATATTCTCAAGACTTTGCGCCATTGCCGCAGCAAATTACTCATCTGCCATTTAATGATATCGATGCTATCAAGGCCCATATATCAGAAAAAACCTGTGCTGTGATTGTTGAACCGATCATTGGGGAAGGCGGGGTGATCCCTGCCGAGCCGGCATTTTTAAAAGTATTACGGGAATTATGCGATCAATATCAAGCGTTGCTGATTTTTGACGAAATCCAAACGGGTATAGGCCGCACTGGGTATTTGTATGCCTACGAAGGGATTGGGGTAGAGCCGGATATCTTGACTAGTGCCAAAGGGCTGGGTGGTGGATTCCCGATTGGTGCCATGTTGGTCAGACAACATATCGCAGAGGCTTTCCAGCCGGGATCACACGGGACAACATTTGGTGGAAATCCGCTGGCGGCAGCCGTTGCTAACAAAGTCGTCGAGTTGGTAAACCAACCAAAGTTTCTTGCTGAAGTGCAAGAGCGTCACCATGAATTTATGAGACGGATGGCCAAGCTTAATCAACGTTATCAAGTATTCAGTGAGTTGCGCGGTAAAGGGTTATTGTTGGGCGCTGAGTTGGTTGAAAAATATCAGGGCAAAGCGAAAAACCTGACTAATATCGCTGCGGAAGAAGGATTGATTGCCTTGATAGCGGGTCCCAATGTGTTGCGTTTTGCTCCTGCATTAAATATCGAACAGCAGGATATCAATGACGGTTTCATCCGCCTTGAAAGCGCCCTCAAGCGATTTGTTCAGGAATAAAGCTGATTTGAGGTGATATCATGATGTTATTTAGACCCGTTCAATATGAAGATCTAGGGGATATCCTCAATCTTTCGTCCCGTGCAGGAATTGGCCTGACGACATTACCCAATAATCAGGAATATCTGACGGCACGGATTTCACGCAGTATTGATTCTTTCAACGATGTAAAGGAACGAGCACAACAAGGATTTTTATTTACCTTGGAAGATACAGAAACGCATCGTGTTGTTGGTGTCAGTGCGCTGGAAGTTGCTGTTGGGTTGGAGGAGCCTTTTTACAATTTTCGCGTACATCGATCAGTGCGAGCTTCCCGCGAATTGGGTGTCTATAACACATTTGAAACGCTGATTGTCGGGCAGGATTATACCGGATGCACTGAATTGTGTACGTTATTCCTTGATCCCGATTATCACGGGGGAGGCAATGGTGTTTTTCTTTCCCGAAGCCGCTTTTTGTTTATTGCTGCATTCAGATCTCTCTTCCCAAAAAGCATTTTTGCGGAAATGCGTGGCATTGTGAATCAACAAGGTGAATCGCCATTCTGGGATGCTCTGGGGAAACATTTCTTTAATGTCTCCTTTGCTGAAGCTGACTACTTGACAGGCATTGGCTCTAAAACGTTTATTGCAGAATTGATGCCATTTTATCCCATTTATGTCCCTTTGTTGTCAGAAGAAGCCCGCCAGACCATTGGTCAGGTACATGAAAATACGCTGCCTGCCCGCGCCATTTTGGAAAAAGAGGGATTTGCTTATCACGATGCGGTCGATATTTTTGATGCGGGCGCCATCTTGGATGCCGAAATTGATAATGTACGGACAATCAGAGCCAGCCGGCTTGTGCATGTTAAAAGAAACGATCAGGTTTCCCGATCACAGGGCGGCGTACAATGCATTGTCTCTAACCTGAATTTTCAGGCGTTTAAAGCACTCCTGTTATCTGTTTCTGAATCTTTGGATAGCGATGAATTGCTGCTTACCTCCGCAGAAATGGCGGTATTGCATGTGGATGATGGCGATCCGGTACGCTTCGTTTCTCTTTTCTCTTAGCAGTTTTCACCATTCTCGGTTTTCACAATTAAAACTTTGTCATTAAGCGCTGTTGCAATTGAGGAATTTCATAATGAATCATCAAGCAAATTACATTGGCGGTGAGTGGATAGCAGGGAAGGGTCTGCCTGTTATTAAATATTCTCCTGTAGATCAGCGGATCTTATGGCAGGCAAACGGTGCTTCTGAGCACCAGGTAGTTGAAGCCTGCCAATCCGCCCGCAAAGCATTTCCTGCATGGTCTGGATTGGCGGTTGAAAAACGGATTGCGATTATTCAGACATTTGCTGATTTGCTGACTCAAGAAAAAGAAAAAATTGCGCAGGTGATCAGTGAGGAAACCAGTAAGCCTTTGTGGGAAACACGGACAGAAGTCCAATCGATGATAGGCAAGGTTGCCATTTCAATTGAAGCATGGCTACAGCGAACAGGGTATTCTGAAACACCGATGCCAGACGGAAAATCGATATTACAGCATCGTCCTCACGGAGTGATGGCTATCTTCGGCCCCTATAATTTTCCGGGGCATTTACCGAATGGACATATTGTCCCTGCGCTCATTGCCGGTAATACATTGGTGTTCAAGCCCAGCGAATTAACGCCGCTGACGGCGGAAAAAACCGTGGAGTTGTGGATTAAAGCAGGATTGCCTGTAGGGGTATTGAATTTGGTTCAAGGAGGCAAAGAAACTGGCGGTGCCTTGCTGGATAATCGCGAAATTGATGGTGTGCTGTTTACAGGCAGTGCAGCAACGGGGTTTCACTTTCATCGCTTATTGGCAGGTCAGCCAGAAAAAATGCTGGCTCTGGAGATGGGCGGCAACAATGCCCTGATTGTAGATGATTATGATGATATTGACGCCGCGGTTTACACCATTGTCCAGTCAGCCTTTATCTCCGCAGGACAGCGCTGCACTTGTGCCCGTAGGTTGTTGGTGAAGCAAGGGGAGAAGGGCGATGCGTTGATCCAACAGTTAGTTGATGTCGCAGGCCAGATTGTGCCTGGTCATTGGAATGCTGATCCTCAGCCTTTTATCGGCGGCGTCATCTCTTTAGCGGCGGTGGAGAGTTTGCTGGGCGCTCAGAATAAGTTATTGGCCCTGGGGGGGAGATCTTTGCTCACCTTAACCCAGCCTGATCCGCATTCGACGTTTATGACACCCGGCATCATTGATCTCACCAATGTCAACGATATTCCTGACGAAGAATATTTTGGACCTCTGTTGACAGTTAAGCGCTATACCACTTTCGATGCAGCCATCTCAATGGCAAATGATACCCGATTTGGGCTGGCAACCGGGCTAATTTCTCCTGATCCCGGCCTGTTTGAGAAGTTACTGCAAGCGGCGAGAGCGGGGATCGTGAACTGGAATAAGCCACTGACAGGCGCATCCAGCAAGGCGCCATTTGGTGGTATTGGGGCTTCCGGTAATCACCGCCCCAGTGCTTATTATGCCGCGGATTATTGTGCCTGGCCGATGGCTTCCCTGACAACGGAAAATTTGGTTTTGCCTGAAACACCGGCACCAGGGCTTAATTTTTTCACCAATCAATCGGATGTCAGAGGTGGTTATGTCAGGAATTGAAGCAAATTTTGATGGTTTGGTAGGCATGACACACCATTACGCTGGCCTGTCAACGGGGAATAAAGCGTCCATCAATCATCAGGGGAAAGAATCTAATCCTCGTAAAGCCGCACTTCAGGGATTGATGAAAATGAAGGCGTTGTCTGATATGGGGTTAGTACAGGGGGTTTTGCCCCCGCAACAGCGTCCTCACCTGTCTGTATTGCGACAGCTCGGGTTTACCGGCAGTGACGAACAGGTATTAAATAAAGTCGCCCAATATTCTCCATTGTTATTGTCTAACCTGAGTTCCGCCTCTTCTATGTGGACAGCAAATGCGGCAACGGTTTCCCCTTCAGCAGATAGTGCGGATCAACGTGTCCACTTCACGGTAGCAAATTTAAATAACAAGCTGCATCGTTCGTTGGAAAGCACTACGACTTCACGAGCTTTGAAAGCAACTTTCCCAGCGCAAGACTATTTTGTTCATCATGATCCTCTGCCCCAACATGTGGATTGGGGAGATGAAGGTGCGGCAAACCACAACCGTTTTTGCGGCGAATATGATGAAGCCGGTGTACAGTTATTTGTCTATGGACGTAAGGTATTGCAGGAAGGGATTGTACCTAAGCGCTATCCCGCCCGGCAGACACTGGAAGCCAGCCAGGCAATCGCCCGCCTGCATCAATTAGAGGACTCCAGGACGGTATTTGCCCAACAAAATCCCGCAGCCATTGATAGTGGTGTGTTTCATAACGATGTCATTTCAGTGAGCAACCGTCATGTTCTTTTTCATCATCAGCAGGCTTTTTTAAATCAGCAATCAGTTTTGGCCGAGTTGGGGGAAAAAATGGCGCGGCTTGGGCACAACTTGGTGGCGATTGAAGTGCCTATGGAGCAAGTCACTCTTCAGGATGCGGTCGAATCTTACTTGTTTAACAGCCAGCTGTTGAGCCAGCCGGATGGCAACATGATGCTGATTTTACCGGAAGAGTGCCGCCAAAATCACAATGTCTCAGCTTATTTGCAAGAATTGATTGCAAAAGGAAATTCCCCCATCAATAAGCTCCACTTTTTTGACTTGCGGGAAAGTATGCGCAATGGCGGTGGGCCGGCTTGTTTGCGACTCAGGGTTGTTTTAAATGAACAAGAGTTGGCAGCCGTCAATCCAGCTACCTTGATGACACCAAAACTGTATCAACGTCTGACAGCATGGGTTGAGCGCCATTATCGGGATTCCCTATATGCGGCTGATCTTGCTGATCCGCAGCTATTGAGGGAGGTCTATTCTGCCCTTGATGAACTGACACAGATCCTCAAATTGGGTTCGATTTATGAGTTTCAGAATTAATCAGGAGATGAAATGGATTTACTGACTTTATTACTTGAAAACAAGATCGAAAATAACCTGGTTTTTCCGCCAACGATTCAGTCATCATGGCTAGCGGAAGGGGTATTACAGTTATTACCGCAAAAACGACCACAAGTAACAGGGGCCTCTTCACAAGAAAAATCTGTCGATACGTTGATTATCTCCGCCGGAATTCATGGCAATGAAACGGCACCGGTAGAAATACTTATCCAGTTATTATTACAACTGGCTCAGGGAAAATTGCCATTGCAACATAATCTTCTGCTGGTATTTGGCAATTTACCCGCCATGCGGACAGGGCAACGATATATTGATCATGATCTCAACCGTATGTTTGGTGGCCGTTATCAAAATTTTCCTTTAGGGAATGAATCGAAGCGGGCATTGGAATTGGAGTCTGTTATCCAGCGATTTTTTCATGAAACAGCGGTGATGGCATCAACGCAATATCGGCATCTTGATCTTCATACCGCAATCCGAGGTTCCTGCCATGAACAGTTTGCCCTATTGCCATACCAGGCACGTGAATATGCTGCGGATTTTTTACAATGGCTGGAAGATAGCGATCTCGATGCCTTGGTATTTCATAACACAGCAGGGGGAACGTTCAGTCACTTTACCAGTGAACATTACAATGTGGATAGTTGCACGCTGGAAATCGGTAAGGCACTGCCTTTTGGACAAAACGATTTGGCCAGGTTCAGCAATATTACCACGGCCTTGCAGGATTTGATTGCTGGATTGCCTTCAGGTAAACGCGTTAAACCGGCGCTTAAACGCTATCGTGTGGTTGATGCAATTATCAAACAGCATGACAGTTTTCAGCTCAATATCCCAGAGGATACAAAAAATTTCACTGAATTACCGCAAGGTTTTGATATCGCCCATCAGCAGCATCAATCCTGGAAGATTGAATCGCCTGCCAACTTTATCCTGTTTCCTAATGCTCATGTTGCTGTTGGGCTACGAGCAGGACTGTTGTTAGAAAAATTAACCTAATCAATTCATAAAACAACAAGCCGTAGAGGTTATTGATGACGAGATCATTAAAAACACCGGTGGAACAATCTGCCGGTGAGCAAAAACTGCACCGTGGATTAGGTAAGCGCCATGTTCAGTTGATCGCAATTGGTGGTGCCATTGGTACAGGGTTGTTTATGGGAGCAGGGAAAACCATTGCAGTATCAGGGACTTCAATTATCCTGACTTATCTTTTGATTGGCTTTTTTGCTTTTATGGTCATGCGGGCAATGGGGGAACTGTTGCTCACCAAATTGGATTACAGGACGTTTGCTGATTTTGTCGCGGATTATCTTGGGGATAAGGCCAGCTATTTTTTGGGATGGACTTATTGGATGAGCTGGATCGTCAGTTGCATCGCAGATGTGGTGGTATGTGGTGGCTATATCCAGTATTGGTTCCCAGACAGTTGGCTTTGGTTAACGGCACTGTTTATTTTGGCATTGATGTGCCTATGTAATTTCTTCTCAGTACGGCTGTTTGGTGAAACGGAATTCTGGTTTGCCATGATTAAGGTGGTGACGATAGTGGCTTTAATTGTCGTTGGCATTGGCATGGTTTTTGTCGGCTGGACTTCTCCCAATGGCGTGACCGCTTCTATAAACCATTTGACGGAGCCTGAAGTCTTCCTGCCCAATGGCGTGTTGGGATTTCTGGCGGGTT
>NZ_JBBMXF010000005.1:0-53792 GCF_037996785.1 Xenorhabdus thailandensis | reverse complement strand
TCTTCCAATGTATCAGTCAGTTTGGCAGGACGGCTATAAATACCAACTTTATTTTTAGCCAAATCGATATCATTACGTAATGTCAAAAGGCCGGACGTTACAATCGCCTGTTCGACGGTTGCTCCTTGCGGTACTTTCACATTACGCAGATATTGCCGTTCAGGCAGAGCATAAACGACTTCGATATTAATTTCAGACACTATAGACCTCACGTGCACGTTGGGTAAAAGCCTGAACCATATTCCCCGCCAGCTCTTTAAATACCTTACCAAAAGCCAGTTCAATCAATTTATTGGTAAATTCAAAATCGAGATGCAACTCAACCTTACAAGCCTCTTCACTTAACGGAGTAAAATGCCACCCTCCCATCAATTTACGGAAAGGCCCATCAACAAGTTGCATACTGATGCGTTGATTATCAAATAACGTATTGCGCGTTACGAACGTCTTACTGATCCCTGCCTTAGAGACCTCAACAGAAGCCGTCATTTCATTGTTGCTACTGCTTATTACACGGCTACCTACACATCCTGGTAAAAAATCCGGATAAGATGTCACATCGTTGACCAATTTATACATTTGTTCCACGCTGTAAGGCACTAGCGCAGAGCGACTAATCTGTGGCATATCGTTTCCTGTAAAACATAACAGCGCTGAATAGTATCACTTAAACATGGTTAAATAAAAACCCGATGACATTTAGAACAATAAATGCGCACTTATCGCTAAATATCATACAGAAGAGATTTCTTTCACTAACGCATACAGTATAATACAACGCACTATGACAAAGAAAAAAGCATACAAACCCGGTTCGGCAACAATTGCCATGAATAAGCGAGCCCGCCACGAATACTTCATTGAGGAAGAACTCGAAGCAGGCTTATCCCTACAAGGTTGGGAAGTCAAATCACTGCGCGCTGGCAAGGCTAACATCAGTGAGAGTTATGTTTTGCTCAAAGATGGTGATGCTTATCTTTTTGGTGCCACAATTACGCCATTAAATGTTGCTTCTTCCCACGTAGTTTGTGATCCGACGAGGTCACGTAAGCTACTACTTAACAAACGCGAGCTTGATTCACTGTATGGTCGAATCAATCGAGAAGGTTATACCATCGTCGCACTTTCCATGTATTGGAAAAATGCCTGGTGCAAAATCAAAATTGGCGTGGCAAAAGGTAAAAAGGCGCATGATAAGCGTTCAGATATCAAAGAACGTGAATGGAAATTAGACAAAGCGAGAATTATGAAGAATTCTGGGCGTTAATCACTGGCATTATCACTCAATATTCTGATATACTTATTCTTAATACACTTGGGGCTGATTCTGGATTCGACGGGATTCGCGAAACCCAAGGTGCATGCCGAGGGGCGGTTGGCCTCGTAAAAAGCCGCAAAACAATAGTCGCAAACGACGAAAACTACGCACTGGCAGCTTAATAACCTGCGCAGAGCCCTCTCTCCCTAGCCTCCGCTCTTAGGACGGGGATCAAGAGAGGTCAAACCCAAAAGAGATCGCGTGGATGCCCTGCCTGGGGTTGAAGCGTTAAATCCAATCAGGCTAGTTTGTTAGTGGCGTGTCTGTCCGCAGCTGGCAAGCGAATGTAAAGACTAGACTAAGCATGTAGTACCAAGGATGTAGGAATTTCGGACGCGGGTTCAACTCCCGCCAGCTCCACCAATTTTGTATTCGGAAATCATCGGAATACACCGAAAGTAAAAGAAAAAGCCCTAACTCATAATGAGTTAGGGCTTTTTTATTGCCCGTTAGTATTCGTTTAGTATCGTTATAACTCGATAGTTTTGGTAGTATGTTTGGTAGTAAGTCAGCTACACTACAAAAACACTTACTACCAAAACGTAAATACCCAAGTGTCCAAGAGAAACTCATATATATAGTTAAGTTTTTTGCAAAAAATGATGTCCCGCTGTCCATAAACACTTAACAATATGATTTATAAAATAAAATACTGTTAGAATGCCGTCCCGTACATGTTTTCTCACACGTCCCAAAACTTAAAAAAATAACCATTAACAACTTGATTTAAATATAAAAAATACAACATGGACGCTTAGACACCAAGGGACGCAGTACAAGGTTAAAGAGGTAAAAAGTTAGTAGTAACAGCCCAACCACACCAATAAACCGCTACTACTACCACAGAGAACACTTACTACTACGGTTAGAGGTGCCCGATGCCTAAAAAGATAACGCCGCTTTCCCCTACAACGGTATCTAATGCCAAAGCCAAACTTGATAGCAAAACAGGTAAGCCCAAAGACACGATCTACCGTGACGGGGATAATTTAGAACTCCTCGTAAAAGCATCAGGCATTAAGCTCTGGTATTTCCGATACTACAAGCCATTCACCCAAAAGCGCACGATGATTGCATTTGGTGAATACCCCTCTACTAAGCTGGCTGACGCTCGCCGACTCAAAGACGAAGCAAAAGCGATGCTGGCTAAAGATATTGATCCTGTTGATTGGCGTAAACAGCAAGCAGCGGCAATACAGGAAGAGAACAACAACACC
This sequence comes from Xenorhabdus thailandensis, assembly GCF_037996785.1. Classification (NCBI taxonomy): domain Bacteria; kingdom Pseudomonadati; phylum Pseudomonadota; class Gammaproteobacteria; order Enterobacterales; family Morganellaceae; genus Xenorhabdus; species Xenorhabdus thailandensis. Next base: position 51,257 of record NZ_JBBMXF010000005.1, on the reverse strand, counting down.
TTACGGAATATTGCTGCCCGCTGGTTTGAAGTGAAGAAAACCACTGTCAGTGAAGATTACGCCAAAGATATCTGGCGCTCACTGGAAAAAGATATTTTCCCTAAACTCGGTGATGTACCGATATCAAGCCTCAAAGCACCTATGCTGGTGGAAGTGCTCAAGCCGATTGAAGCACGGGGCAATCTGGAAACGATTAAACGCCTGACACAAAGAACCGTGGAGATCATCGACTACGCCATGAATTTAGGCGTTATTGATGCCAACCCTTTTACCACTGTCAGCAAGGCGTTTCCTAAACCAAAGAAAAAACATAACCCGACCATTCGACCCGAAGAACTCCCCGGATTAATGCAAGCGCTCTCCATTGCACAGGTAGAACGGCAAACACGTTTAGTCATTGAATGGCAACTATTAACGGCTGTACGCCCGGGGGAAGCGGTAAAAGCGCGTTGGTCAGAAATAGACTTTGAAAATAAAGTCTGGAATATACCCGCCGCAACGATGAAAACATCGCATGCTCATACTGTGCCTTTATGCCAACCGGCTTTAGACCTTCTTGAAATTATGAAACCTATCAGCGGACATAGGGAATTTGTCTTCCCACACAGATCTACCCCAAGTACCCATATGAGCAGCCAGACCGCTAATATGGCGTTAAAGCGCATGGGGTATCAGGATATGCTTACTGCGCACGGCATCCGCTCAATTGTCAGTACAGCGATGAATGAGCAGGGTTTTATGCCCGATGCCATAGAAGCGGTATTGGCTCACAGAGAAAAGAACTCTGTCCGGGCAGCGTATAACCGCGCCACCTATTTAGAACAACGCCGGGTTATGATGGATTGGTGGGGGCTATATGTAAAAGGCGCAGCAACGGGTGATTTAACGGTAGCAGGAAGTGTCAAAGGATTACGCATCGTAGGAAGTGATTACTATGTCGGATGATATTTTTATTCTTGAGAATGTAAACGCAGCACTCAAACATTACTCTATTGGCAATGGTATCGAAAACGGTTTATACCCCCACTCCCCGGCTTATTGGTGCGCTGAGCAAGTATCCAAATTAACCAATGATGAACGAAAAGAAGCTCTGTTCAGGTTAAGTGTATGGGATTTGATTGATGTTGCTACTGTAACCATAAAAAAACTCTGTCAGCCTGGCAGTGATGCTTGGCAGTATTCTATAGTCGAAATGCTGGCGGATAATGGTAAGAATGACTTACTGGTCAGCGCGTGTGCTATATGGGGATGGGGGCTAACCGTGGAGTCTGATAGCGCCGCGTATCATCTAGCGGCCTCTAATTTCGTTTTTGCGGTTTTGGCACAAGAGCAGTACCGTCGAGACATATTAGATGACTTTGAAGATTTACAGCTCATAGAAAGCCGTAGTAAGGGTGGAACGGCGAGACATTCTATCTACTATATGCCACTTAAAGAGCGATGCCTAAAATGGGCGCAAGAAATTATCGACTCAACCACTGGCACTATGACCAAAAAAGCGCTAGCTACTGCTGTGGATTCTCGCTATCACGATTTGATAAAAGAAAACCCTCCCGGGACGGCAGTGTACGGACAATATCACCCAATGAATTATGATACTGGTCAACGAATAAAAGAACCCGTATACCGCACTATCTATGGATGGGTGAAAGGTCTACTACCAATAACCAAAGAAGCAAAGAAAAAGAAATAAGCCGGATTGCTCCGGCTCTCTTATCACTCAAATAGCTTACCTGCGTCTATCCTGTAAAATCGGCGCTGGTCTTTATAACCAAGCGGATCACGTTTCTTAGGGTTATAAACGGTACGAGGTTTACCGTTCTTACCTACCTCCTCTGTTACGCCAACAAGTGCCCCTTTTTTGTGTAAGGCGGCAATTGTTATATCAAAATTACAGCCATCCAAAGCACGTTCTTTCAATGCTTCTGACGTAATCCAATAAATGCGCGATGGGGGATTATCATCCTCAAGTATCGATTCGTTACTAACATCAGAGCTATCTACAGCTTCACCGGTAGATAAAGCAATATAACCGTCAAATATCGGCATATTCCTAACGTCATTAGAATAAGAACGGAAGCGTGATTCACCATAGGTACTGAGGTACACACTTAGCCGCTCAATGCCATTTACCGCTTCCAGATCGCCAGTCGTGCCCCTACTATCTACATAGGCTTTGAAGCACTCACCAACACAGCGTAGAGCTTCCCCGGTATCCCAACCTGTAATACCCCATTCAGTCGCCAATTCCCCCGCGGCAGCACAGAGCGCGAACCGCTCTAATACCCGGTCTAACTGTGCTCCTGCATCTTCTGGTCTATAAGCTTCCTTGAACTGAATAATTAACGCTCGCAAGCGGTCAACCAGCTCTGAACGGGAAGAAGCAGTAAGCTTTTCAAGCCATGTGATACCCGCACATCCATAATATTTCGTTGTTAAGGCATTCAGAGAATCAGCAAATTCTTTAGCTGTGCCTAATCCGTGGAGGGTATCAAAAACGCCATTCTCATCGCTTACTATCGCCGGGATATCCACAAAGCGAGCTTGCTGGCCTGCGGCAACGCTTTCACCCGAAGCCTTAAGATAACTTTCGAAAGCATCTTCGCTTGATGCCAGCACCAGAGTTCGCCATTGTAGCGTTTCACGCAAAGTAACGTCTTTTGTGCCTCGTGCCTTTCCCTGCCCAAGAGCCAGCATATAAGCAACCTGACCCACCAGCTTAGGGTTAACGCTTTTCAGTTCATCCAATATTAACGGTAAGTCATTATGCGCTGTGGCCAATACCTCGATCCCGACTAAGGTAGTGTTGCAACTATGGGAATATCCGCCTGTTGTTGCACCACTCCCCCATACAGAGGCCGCGACATGCTGAGCTGTACTTTTACCTTTGGTTGAAGCTCCTTTCAGGCTGAATACACCACCATCAACCCCCAATACATTGAGTAAAGGAGCAGCAAAAGCAACACAGAGAGAAAATATTAACCGAGTATTACCGGCACATTTCGCGCTGATCTGTTTCTGCCAGTCTTCAAGGGATTCTGATTGCGCTAACTGGCTGCGTTCGCTCTTTTTACGCCCGGATAATTGGTACATCACTTTACTGGTGGAGCTGCCTATTGTGTTTTCAGGCAGTACAAACAGGCGATCATTAAACCAGCCCGTGGAATTTGCTAAGGTTATGCGTTCTTTTGCCGTTGTGATATTCAGATACCCCAATAAATCACGGCTCATACCTGTACCAATATATAACCCTAATCTCGCTAAGCTCTGAGGAATATCACTACCGGGCTTATGTAATTGCTCATCGGGTACAATGAATTGCTTCGTTTCCCTATCCTTGTCTTTAAATGAAATTAGTTTGCCCCAGTTATCGCTATATACATCGCGAGTTAATCCCAGTACTGAAAACGGCGCGGATATCTTCCTTGCCTCAATGGTTTTTGCCTTACCTTTCCCCTCTTCAATATTCTTCATTAGACCATCCTCGGTCATATAAAAACCGAGCTTTTCTAGGGGCTGTTGACGTTTTGAGTTCACCATTTACTCAACCCACATCGGTAACCATATAATGACAAACGCCAGTGCCAACATACTGGCGTAATTTCGCGCCAATTTATCGTATCTTGTCGCAATAGCTCGAAAATGTTTTATTCTGGCAAACGCATTTTCGACCAAATGCCGATAACAGTATAAATCTTCATCAATACTTTTATCGGGTTTTCGGCTATTTTTTCGATAGGGAATGACCGTTTTTGAACCTTGTTTTTCAACGAAATCTCTGAAAGTACCGCTATCGTAACCTTTATCCGCGATCACAAAATCGGATGCGGGTGAATGGGTGACCAAACTTTCTGCATGTACAATGTCGTGCGTTTGACCCCCTGACAGCTCAAAATGGACAGGCAAACCATAACTGTCTACGGCCAAATGAATTTTAGTCGAACGTCCACCTCGACTTTTACCGATGGCTTCATCTTCTGTTGAAGTTGCCCCTGAGCTATGTTGATGAGCGCGGATAATACTCCCATCAATGAATAACCATTCGGTGTCTGTATTTTCAGATAACAATTTGAATAATAATTCAAAAACACCTTTCTTTGACCAGGCGTTAAAGCGCTTAAAAAGCGTATTCCATTTGCCAAATTCATCGGGTAAATCCCGCCACGGACATCCCGTTCTCATTCGATAAAGGATCCCTTCGAAAGTCAGGTAATGCGCGTCTTTGTGGTAAATACATCCATGTTGTTGCATTAATACAGCTAGCGTATTCCATAAAGATTTTGATAACATTGTTCTTGGCATGATGAGCTGGGGTAATGGTTTTTTCGCGAAGACAATGATACCAGATCATCATGCTGTTCAAACTTCCCTCCACGAAACGTCAACACGCCCTAATTCGATACCCGATTGCTACGCCGATGCTTTTTAAGTTTTTCCATTCAGAAATGGTTGAGATAACGCTTGTGCAGACAATACATGATATTCACGCGCTTCTATACGACCATGCCCTTGTTCTATCGTGATATTTTCGGCATGACTCACTGCTGAGACTTGCGCAGACAACGCCTTCTTGACGGCGTGATACAGCGTTTCCTGATTGCCTTTCACCGCCAGAAGATAGTCACCTTCTTGCTGCACAATTTGTTCCGCAATCTTCGTTTGACATCCCATCGCATCAATCGTTATCAGGCAGCCTTTGATATCCAGCAAACGGAGTAATTTAGGGATCGCAGTGATTTCATTGGACTTTTTGTCTGTCTTCAATTGCCCCATCACAACGCCATTCTGGGTGGCAAACGCACTTACATCGACTGCCGATCCTTGCCGTGATAAGTTCCCCGCAATGTTTTCCCGTCAATGGCGATAATTTCCCCTTCAGAACGTTCATTAATCCCTTGAACCCACTGGATAAAACAGTGCTGAAACTCAACAGGATTGAGACGAGAAATAAGTCGAGCGATAGAATCATGTCCCGGTATTCCATTCGGGAAAAGTGATTTTTTTTGATACCAGTCCAGATACGTTTCGCCGAAATCTTCAATATCTTCCCATCCTTCCGCGCCGGCGATGATGGATGTAATTGCCAGAAAAAGGATATCAAACAAAGGATAACTGATCTTAGACGACTGGCGAGGGTCTGTTAACGTACTGAAATATTGAGAAAAGGCATCGATGCTCATGAGAATACTTCCTAAAAAAAGAAGGATGAGATGATGTTTTTTCTTATCCGTCAACCCTAAATTTTGTTAACAAAAAATTCACGCTCTCACCCTGGTTAATATACTATTTTTAGAGCTATCCTTACTATAGATATGAAGATAAGCTACCCCGTCTTTGTTGATATCATTCAGCAGTGTAGTATTAAGGTCATTATTGCCAAAAAGAGCATTTGTGACATGAGCCATAATTGGTTTGTTATCTAAATGAGTATATACCACTGCGATTAAAGATGGTTTTATATCTGGATGGTCACTATCCAGATCGGCAATATTTTTGGTCGTTTGTACTTTAATGTTGACAGTATCTAAATCATTTTTAATAGAAATGTCTTCATAATTAGACTTTATTTTATCATCAGGCGTAGAGAATTTCACAATAACGGATTTTACTTCTGAAAAATTAATTTTATTTTTATCGAATATATAATCTAAATAACCATTGTTGATATCATCCACTCTTAATGTGATGTTGATTGATTTGATAATAAATAACTCTCCACTATCCCCAAAAAATTTCGCAGTGAAAATGATATCATCATCTTCCGCCAAATCGTCAAATTTAGCACGAACTCTAGTTCCCTTTTTCATATTTATTTTTGTTAAATATAATATGGAATTTTTAGCATCAAGAAAAATGATTTCATTATCGGGATTAGGCATGTTAGTCTCTCCTATAATTGTAATGTTCGCTGTTTGTGAGTAAAGGATTTCTTGATGTAAATTTGTCATTGTATAGCTGGTTTCACATAAACCAGAGATGTCTATTTTATCCACATCAAATAAGACAGTATAAAAATCATAATTTATTTGATCGGGAGCGACAGTATAAGGAATACTTTTCACGTTGGCTTTAGTATCCTTTTCATTTTTTAAATGAATTTCTCCTTCGATTGTATCTATTTCCTCTATGCTTTGATATTTATTGACCCTCATAATGACATATTTAGTAAGCATTGCTTTAATATCGGGAATGTTAATTTTCCCATCTGAATTTGCTTGAGGAAACTCAGGTGGTGGTAAGGTTTTTTTCTGACTCATAAGCTACCTCACTAAAAATTAGTTAAAATGTATCAATATAACCTGACCAAATTCCACCATATGTCACATCAGAATCACTATCATGACCAATTTGATAATCAAAGTAGATCCAGGCATCACTATATGGGAATGCCAAATTATTATTTAAAAGATTATAAGGGATATTAAATTTCAATGTTGCTGTTTTTCCCCCTATTTCATCTGGTTGATAGGGCATATCACCGTTAAAAACATGTTTTGTCGTATTATTACTTGCATTAATATATAAAGTTAAGATGACTTTTGAACCCAATTTTATTTTAGTACCATCTCTAACATCATTAGTTCCTGTTATCCTGACAAACAGGCCAGCATCGTCTGGGTTATTAGTATGGTTTGATATAGTTTTGTCAATGATGGGGTTATCCTGACTTATAAGTTCGTCGAAGCTGGAATAAACCTGGCAAGGTTCATATGTTCTATCAATATCATTCCATGGTTGATTTGGTCTTCCTCTATAAATAACATCAGCAGGACTTGATTTAGCGATTATATTGTCACTGGGTTTAATTAAAAAATAAGATAGTTTTGATGGTTCATCTTTTTTGAAAATAAAATAAGGTAACTCCTTTAAACAAGGTTCACTCTCCTTATTACTAAGGATTCTGGTGTAGTACTTATATTCATCGTTAACAAAAAATAAAAAAAAATCACCCAACTTATAATCATTACACGGTGACATATCTACCCAAAATTTACTTTCTCCTTCTGACTTTAAATTATCATTAATGGCAGTTACTATATTTAAGGGTTGCCGGTAATCTTTAATGTTATCAACAAAAATAAATATAGGATCATTAGCAAATTTAAAGTCGGTTGAATTTGGTATGGTAGAAGATAATTGAATGATTGGTAATACTGCTTTTTTCGGAGAAATGTAAAATTCTAGCTTTCCTTTTTCATCTGAATTTACGAAAATACCCTGATCGTTACCAAATTCATGAACATCTATTTTTGTGGTTTTATCATTGTGGTAAATATTTATTTCTTTTAACTCATTAATGGTATTAGCTTTTATAAATACAGGTACTCCTGATAATGTTTTTCCTTTTTTATCTCTTAGAATTGTATGAATTTTAGTTGATAGAGAGCCAATTTGGGCGTCGGTAAATGAGATTGGAATAACTAAACATGGGTTATCAATACGTAATCTCACTGAATCCGAATCAATAATTCTTGCTGTGGATTGTAATGTTTTAGTTGGAAATCCGGTTGACGATGTTTTTACACTAAAAGAAATTTTTTCATTTTCTGCTATAGAGTTAGATACAGTAAGAGTGACTGTTGCTGCTGCCTTTTTTTTATTGTGATCTGATGTTAAGGAGATAGGATCAAGTGGTACAGTAATGTTTTTGTTATTATAAAATGAAATAGTAGAAAGGTCATCAATATTTTCATTAGATGATAGAGTTACTGTAAATAAAAATTTTTGTCCGATAATTAAATCGCCATTATCAGGTAGGGAAAGTTCAATTGTACCAGCCATATTTTTATTTCCTTTTCTATTTTATGAACATTAAGTTTAAGAGCGGTGCTACAATCAGCGCTCATATTTTTGTTAATTAATTACCTGTATCATCTGGTAAGGTTTGTTTATAATTACTTACAGACACCATAAAATACGATAGTCCTGAATAGAGTAAAAATAGAATATTTTTAATCTGGTGCCCCGTTTCTTATTTTTAACTTATTTCTTAAATTTAAAATTTAAAACTTCAAGTTGCAATTTACAACACGGTATGAAGCCTGATTTTTCGCCGCTTCACGGGGAGAAATCACACGCATCTTGAAGTTAGATTGGTATAGATGTGGGATATATACTTTATAAATAATAAAAATTAAAATAAGTGTATTATTATATGGTTTGAATTATCAGTGGTCTTTCACACCTCCTGGAGCTGCATAGGTATCAATAGATCCATCCCAAACCACACCATACTCTAATTTTTCATCTAAGTAAAATTGATAATAAAAACTAAGTCCTCCATCTTCTATACCAGCCAAATCCATATAAGGAATATGGAAGAAAATAGAATCTTTATTACCATCACTCCCGATGTCATCTAATGTAATTGGTGTGTGATAAGTTAACATTATATTTCTATTCGGTGAATCTATATACATATTTAAAGTAAAATCCGTTACACTTAATGGGACAGGGTTTACTGTTAAGTTAGGATCCTGAGTATTAGAACGAACAATTTCAATAAATAATCCATTATGTTTATAACCGGGGTATTGCATAATGCTGGCATAAGCAACACCATTATGAGTTGGGATAATATTATCAGGGCCAACACCAATACTGGTATGAACTAGGCAATGTTCATAACTCCTATCAACATTCGGGTTAGCTTCGTAAGGAATACCACCTAAATAAGTGACCGGTATTGGTTCAGAATAGAGGGCTTTGCCATTCGATTTGACTACGGTATAAGAAAATTTGGATGCTTCATCTTGTTTAAAGATAGCATAAGGAAGCTTTATGCTGTATTGATCTAACTGTTTTTCTTTATCCTCGATCATCATGGAATAACCAGTATAGTGACCATTAACAAAAAATAAAATGAGATCACCATTTTCTGCACCATCATAGCTACTTATCGATACCAGAAAATTGGGATCTGAAGTATATGCTGTTAATCCTTCGGGGGTATTACCCTCAATACTTGGCATACCTATAGAATTAAGATAACCCGGTTCTTTATAATTAACTACATAAATCATTTTTTTAGCCAGAATGTTATCTACATTCAGAATAACAGTCTCTAACAGAAGTGTGTTCATCAGTGATGATTTAGGGTAGAGATAAAACTTTGCCAAACCATTTTTATCTGAAATTATAGTTATTCCTTCATTAGGTCCAATTTTCTCAGGAATAAGCTCTGTTTGATTATTAGAACTATTAAAGCTAAATTCTTTCATTTTATTTTTTTGTACAGATGTAATAAATACAGGTGTACCCGCCAATACTTTCCCTGATGTACTTTTCAACGTTGTATATATTGCCGTAAAGTTATCTTTCTCCGATGGTTTTTCATTACCTGCGATACTTGCTTTCAAGTAAGGTTTTTCAATAAAAAATGCCAACGAATTTATATCAATTTGATTAGTCGTACCACTGAAAAGTACAAAATTAAAATCAGCCGCATCTGTATGTACCTCAAATTCAATAGGAGAACCCTCTTTTATGGAGTTACCATCAACTTCTTTAAGCACAATGAACCCTAACTGCGCAGAAGCTGTGAGGAAATCTTTTTCATAAACAAGTGGAATAGTTTCTTTATCAAACTGTGTATTATTACTGGAATTTTTTATAATTATATTTTTCAGTGGGAGAATTAGTTTATCCGAACTTAATGTAACAACAAAACGAACGTACTGCCCAATGACTAAATCCGCGTTAGGTTGAATTGAAATTTCCATTTTATTATTTTTCATTTTATTATCTCATATTTTTATTGATACTGTTTATAGTTAATGACTTGTGAATTAATTATAAGAGCGCTGCTACAATCAGCGCTCATGTTTATTTTTGTTAATTAACTACCTGTTTCACCAGGGCCTGCGGTTGTTTCAATATTTGAAGTCCATTCTACACCATATTTTAATAATTGATCTTGATAGAAATGATAGTCAAAATGTATATAACCATGACCTTCTATACCAGAGATATCATCATAAGGAATATGGAAAAAAATAGAGTCTGGATTACCAGCACTACCAATTTGAGCTAAGGGTATTTGTTTAGTGTAAGATTTCTGAAAACTATTATTGTCTGAATTTATATACATTGTCAGAGTAATATCTGTTATATCTAATGGGACGGGATTTATCTCTGCATTGGAACTAATATTATCAGAGCGTATAATCTCAATAAATAATCCATTGTATTTATATCCAGGGTATTTCATTATGGCGTCATAATTAATATAATTACCCCAACCGGGTTGTAATATGTCATCTGGACCAACACCAATGCTGGCATGAACTATACAAGGTTCAAATTCTCTTTTAACACCTGTAATAGGTTCATAAGGAGCACCACCTATATAATTTAATTTTAACACTTCAGAATATAATGCGTGTCCACCAGATTTAATTACAGCATAAGAAAATTCAGAAGACTCATTTTCTTTAAATATAGAATAGGGAAGGAGTATAGGAGTATTTAACTGGTCAGCTAATTTAATAATACTTACAGAATGGCCTGTATAGTTACCATTAACAAAAAATAATATGGTATCACCAACGGCTGCTTGGTCGTAACTATTTACTATTGTGGCAAAATCTTTCATTCCCGTAGAATATAAATTCCCTATAGAAAATCCAGCGATAATTGGTTGACCTATAGAATTCATGTAGCCTGGATTTGTATAATTGACAGCATAAATTTCTTGTTTAGCAGGGGCATCAGTCACACCATCAAGGATAATAGTCTTGAGTGTAAGTGTGACAATTTCTGCCAGTTTAGGATAGAGATAAAATTTAACTAATCCGTTACTATCTGAAGCCAACATAATACTTTCATTTGGTCCTATTTTTTCAGGAATAATATCAGTTTGATTATCAGCTTTTTTGAAATCAAAATCTTTCATTTTATGTGAAATCATTGATGTGATTAGTACAGGCGTATAAGCCAACGTTTTTCCTGATTTGCTTTTCAATGTTGTATATATTGGTGTGAAGTTACCTGTTTCTGATGGTGGTTGATCACCCTTTATTATTGTTTTCAAAATAGGTTTTTCAACAAAAAGCGATAATGAATTTGTATCAATTTCATTAGCTTTCCCATTAAATTGTACAGATTGAAACGTAGCGTGATCGGTTGTTGTAGCATTAGTCTCTATTTCAAAATTAATTTCTGAACCATCTTGTGCACTCGAAAGTACTGTAAACCCTAACTGCATAGCGGCTATTGTATTATTAGAGCCATACACAAGAAAAGTAGGAATCGGATCGAATTGTATATTGTTACTGATACTGCTTTGTTTAATAGTTATCGAAGCTGACTGATAAATAGGTGTGTCCGAACTTAATGTGACAACAAAACTAACATACTGACCTATAACTAAATCAGCTTTTTTGTTAATTGAAATATCCATTGTTTTTTTTGAAACTGGTTTGGCTTTAACTTTGCCCGCCATAACCGGTGGTGGCGATGTAAATTTAACGCCACCAACATCAGCATCGGTATCTACGTCAAATGTAATGTCAGAATTAACTTGTGCATTGGGAAGGATTTGAAACGTAAACTTTGCAGTTGCTGTCTGGTCTTGATTGGCGTAAGCAAGATTAACAGAATTTGCATCGAATTGTATATTTTTACTGTGATTATTTTTTATTGTTACTTTTTTCCCCTTTGTAATAGGCTGATCTGACGTTAATGTTACGGTAAAACTAATCTTTTGGCCTATAACTAAATCATTTGGATCGATTTTTGAAATATCCATTTTATTATTTGGAGCTGGTTTGGCTTTAACTTTGCCCGCCATAACCGGTGGTGGCGATGTAAATTTAACGCCACCAACATCAGCATCGGTATCTACGTCAAATGTAATGTCAGAATTAACTTGTGCATTGGGAAGGATTTGAAATGTAAACTTTGCAGTTGCTGTCTGGTCTTGATTGGCGTAAGCAAGATTAACAGGATTTGCATCGAATTGTATATTTTTACTGTGATTATTTTTTATTGTTACTTTTTTCCCCTTTGTAATAGGCTGATCTGACGTTAATGTTACGGTAAAACTAACCTTTTGGCCTATAACTAAATCGTTTGGATCGATTTGTGAAAGTGTTATTTTATTCGTTAAAGCTGCCATTTTATCACCTCATTTTTTAATTAATGCTAGTTATTTATAATAACGGATAGAATACCTATTTTCAGTTGAAACTATTTTATGCGTTAATGGTTTTTAATAAACGTAAGACAGATTAAATTATAAACTCAACTGTGCTGTTTTTAATGGTTGAGATCGTCGTTTAAACTAAATAAATAATCAGAAAAAAACCAATGAAAAAAAGTTATCACCTGATAACTTTTTTTCATTGTAAGATTTTGTCATATTTTATAAGTCTTATTTTGTTTTATGTTATTTTATCAATGTAACATAAAACTACTCCTTCTGAATATTTATCAAAAGTATTGCTGTTAAAATCATAAATTCTGTATTTACTTTGATTACCAGCACGGGTGTTTTGTACTACAATAGTGGCTTTATTTTTATCCATTCCTGATGTATTACCGAATATGCCCCATTTATATAAATTACCAAATTCATTATATAAACTATAAATATTGGTGTGATCAGAAACTTGCTTATCTGAAAAAATATGGGAAGCAATACCTGGAAAACTTGGATTACTATTACACTGAATATTGCCATTTATATTTTGATACACAAGGTTATTAAAGGGTGTTAGAAGTTTTGTAGCAGACATTTTATATTCATATAATTGAATCTCTCCCGTTTGTTTATTTGTTATTATGACGGTTATGGTGGCAGAACCTAGCGCCATAAATTGTATGGGGCCACTGTTGTCAGCACCAAAGAATAACATTCCATCTCCATAAATTGGAGAATTAGCATCTTTTATACCATAAACGATTTCATTTTTATTTTTATCAAAGGGACCAGAATTTGTGGATTTCCTTAATTCTCCTCGAAAAATAGGCGCAATGTGATTCGGATGAAGTTTACCTCCGATATTGTCAAAGTATCTATGTTCATCGGTAATGGTGTTATAAATATACAATATTGCAGGTTGAGCAACTGGTGCGAAATCTACATTCTCTTTGGAATCTTTACTGATAATATTCTTTGTAGAGTTGCTATTTAAGTGTGGTATTTTTAATGTAATTTTAACATTATCTACGCCAACAAAACTCTTCAATTTTGCGTATATGTATCCACTGGCATCGGATGTAAATTTATCTCCTCCTGTCGGTGAATAAGCTTCAGGTTTAGGGAATTTAGCGTCCTCGATTTTGTCATGGTCGTGTGTCCACTGTATACCTTCGAACGTATAACCGGAGAGAGGATCTGTCGTCCCTTTTTTTACGATCAATGCCTTGTAGTGATATTCATCTGTGCCATTACCTTGTAATGGATTATTTTCATCAAAATTCGTCACTTTAACCCAGGAAATATCGAATTCCGGTGGAGGTTCAACAAAATTCATCATATCTGAACATGTTGGTGCCGCTGGTTTTCTACCGTCGATATCAATACAAACTTTCACCTTCTGTGCCTTACTACTAGCGACATTCACTTGCAGTTTGCCATCATTGGGGGTCACGGATTGTGAGCTATCTGTTGAGGGTGATAAGGTTACACCTATCGCCTCCGTACCATCTTGGTTTTGAGGTTTAGACCATCTAAACTTAATATCTTGCCCTTTATATGTTGTCTTATTTTTTTCACGCCATACCCTTGCGGTGAGAGAATATTTTTCTTGCCCGCCAATAGTGACATCATGATTTTTGGATTTCGTATCAATGGTGATTTCCGGCCAACTAAAATTAATTTTATCCTTTGATTCTCCTTGACTGGATTGGCCTGCAACAGAAGCTATCACGACAATATTTGAAGCCTCAATGGGACTCCTTAATGTTGCCGTCACTTTACCATCACTATTGGTTTTCTCTGAAGAGGGTATCAGTTTAAGGTTAATATTATCTTTAACCTGCCAATTTACTGTCTTATCTGATACACCTTGGCCACCCACGTCGGTGACTGTTGCTGTACAGGTGTAGGTTTCAGTAACCAATACAGGGAGTTCCCCATCAGCTTTACAGATCACATTAATACTTTCAGGCTTAATCAAAACTGAAACTGGAGGATCGCTGGTAACGGCAGCATGGTGTTCAATAGCCAGTGAAACCTTCACACCATTTAATGGCACTGAACTATCCAGTGTTGCAATCAATTCTCCGTGTTCATTTGTCTCTGTTTTTTGTGTTGTTAATTTAACATCCTGTCCTTTATCATCTTTTGCTTGCCATATCACTCCATCGATAGGTTGACTAATCACCTTGTACTTCTGACTATCAATGTTCTTCTGACTATCAATAACAGTGGCCTTAAAGGTATAGAATTTTCCATCACCAACTGTCAGAGGGCCTTTGGGCTTCACGGTCAGGCCATCCTTAATTTTGTAGTGAGGTTGTTTTTTGTTAAACGTCACTGAACCTATTTTTTGCTGTGGGGCACCATCTAGCTGTATATAAATATCGACTTTTTCATGGGGTTTTTCACTCAATAAAATGTTATGGACTAGTTTCCCTTTTTCATCGGTTAATTCACCCTTTTCATTCGTTCGGGCAGGCTGATTATTCCATATAAATTTTAAGCCAGAACCAGCGCCTAAAGCCGGCTCGGTTGTCCAGACAACTTTATCGATTCTGGCATTTTTAACAAATTTTCCAGATGGGGAACCTGCATAAGTAATAATAGGGGTATCAAACGTATATCCATTTTCTTTTTCGCCGGTTTCTACCGGTGATTTAGGTGGAATGATATTGACTTTTCCCTCTATCATAAAAGGCAAAACTTTCATGGGGATCTGAATCGGTTTTGTTTTTTCCTGACCATCTACTGTATATTCTAACAATATATCAAGCAGGTAATCATTTTTATGTGTTTCCTGATAGCTGGGGAGAGTAATAACAATATTCTTACCTGAGTCAGAAGAAAGTTTCCCCTTGTTATGTAGAAATGCTTTATCTGCAACAATCCAGCGAATTTTTTTTATATCAATATTAGAGGGGACGGGTAAGTTAACGGGTATCTCTTGATGGCCATATCCGACAATAGGCTCTAACGCGATCAGTATTTCTTGTTCTCTTTTTGCATGATCTAAAACAATATGATTATTTCTTTCCACCAAATCATAACGGCTACTTGCTAATGTCCGCATTGAAGCCACATTAGCGGGTGACAATTGAATACTAAAGGGAACCCCGAATTTATAATTTAAGTTTGCTAAAAACTGTGTTTCAGTATGGCCACTTTCCCCCTGCTTATAGTCAACGCCCATGGTAATTAGTGGGATTGGGGTATATGTTAGGCCGAACTTAGCCAGGCTTGGATTTTTCTGTTTAGTATCACGATTGAATAAAGTGACCTTATCACCAAAATATTGCTCATAGGTTAGTTTCATTCCCAGATTAGGGTAAGCCGGCAAGAAAAATTCCCCATTAATGTCATAACCGTTGGCGGAACGTTCATAATAATCCTGAAAGTTTCGTGATTTTTGCCAGTCACTTAAACGATAATAGGTATTTGCGGAAAGTTTAATATAATCGCCCCAGATTTCTCCTCCTAGTCCCAAACGTTGGTTTTTTCCAGTAAAGTCATGATCATAGAAAGTATTTAAGCCATACATCCAGTTCTGATAAAAATAGCGACCACCTAAACCCAGATTCATGGTATTTCGGCTATCTTTGTTACGATAACCCAATTGGGAAAAGAACAACCAATCTGCTTTGTTATCGTAAAGGGGTAATAGTATATCGAGTGAGTTATCTTTCAGTGTCCATTTCCTATCTAGCCCAAGGTTAATTCTGGCAGTACCAAACTGCGATAACCATTTTTGAGTTTCTGAAGATAGGGTGCTATTAAATTTACCTAATGCATAGGATTTTGCTTGCTTCGCGAGTTCTGAAGGGGAAGAAGATAAAATATGACTAGCTTTCTGGATATTGCTGATAATGACATGTGGGGCGTTCAGATCTGAAGTGTCATTTTTTTTTAAATGAGTATACAGTTTATCATCTGTCTTGACATTAGTTTCTGCTAAAGCGTTACTGACTGTAGAAGGCATAAATAATACGTAGAAGAAAATAAAAAAGCCAATGATTTTTCTAGTGTATGATGACATATATGAGAGCCTCAAAAAGTTCATATCAGCCGTTATTTTTACTTAATTTTTCATTTCTTAAACAACTTCACTTATTCCCGTATATAAATCTAGTCAAGAAAACTCAAATTAGCATCATTCAAAATAGTTATCACATCATCAGCAGAGTATCTTGGAACTCAATTGAAATGGCATTTTCGATCAAGGGAATGATTCAGAGGCTTTCTAGACACGAAGAAAACTAATTTCATGCGTGGTTGTTTGCTTTCATGATAATCGTATTTCACTTATTATACGAAATCAGTGATAATAAAAAGTTATCAATTGATAATCTTTTATCATTAGTTTTTGAGTTTCACTCTGTTTATTCTAAAGCGACATCAGAAGATCAATTTTATAGTGATAATAACAGTGAATTATTATTTCATTTATCTGAGAGGGTTTGTATTTAAAAAATAATTTATGTGGCAGTTTTTTTAATTAAAGCATGAGGTGATAACATGTCAAATAACAACAATAAAATGGAAATTTACACTCAACCTAATGCGAGTTTAATCATAGTTCAGTATGTGATTTTCGTTGCCATATTAAGTTCGGATAAGTCGATTATTTCACTGAAAAAAATAACCAATAAAAATTATGATAATAATACACAATTTAATTCTGATATTATCCCATTTGTTTATGTAAATAATGATATCACTCAGTGTTATTATATTTATATTTTTATAATAAAAATAGTTCTCCTTAAAATAACCAAATGAATTTAATTGTAATGCATAAACCAATCATAAAGTTTATAATTTTATAGGTTGCTTTTTAAATTTTTTTCAAAAAAGGTTTTTTATGAATAACAAAAGCAAAAATATTTTATTGCCACCTACTTTTCCTCAAGGAAATTTAAGTGCTGTAATTAATATGCCTGACGTTATTGCAATGAAAATTAAGTATGTAATGATGCAGGTGAATAAATATGAAGGTGTGAGATTATTAGATAAAATAGAGGGTGAGATTTATGTAAAAGATAATATAACCACTAAGGTAAAAAGCGTTCCTTATCATGTTACATCAGATAAACTAAAAGATGATTTCTATTTCTTATTGTTTCGAGTTAATGAAATGGATATATCAGGCCTGTGTGAAGCAAAATATACAGTAACAGATTTAAATTATAATCATTTTGATTCGCCAACATCAAATATCACTATTATAGGGGATCCTAACATGAGTAATGCCGACAATGTGGTCATTTTTCTTGATGCTAAAAGTTCTATATTAAGTTTACACACAATAAATCTTAAAGAAGGTGTTAGGCTTCAGGCTAAATTTAAAGGTCTTGTACCTGGTGATACTATAATTATAGAAGCCAAATTTTTAAGAGAAGATAGTACAGAGTTAATAACCATCCATTCTGACAATATTGATTTAGACTCGAATGCAATAAATGATGGTCATAAGGATCATACAATTAAAACAAATGAAGTTAATTTTTTAGAAGTAAAATATATTGTTGCATCCTTTACTGTTCTTAATAAGAAGATAAATCAATATCCTACACAAGTTTCCATTTTAAATGATTTAGATACTGTCAATATTAAAGTGCAAACAACTAAAAATGTAGGTAGTACTCTAAGTGACTATCCACATATAAAGCCTTTTTTAACCGCGGTAATATATACGGGTTCAGATAACAATCCAATAAATGCTCGACTGACAAATGCCAAATTTACTGATGATACTTCTGATACAGTGGTAGACAAAATCGATGAAAATGGTGTGGCATATCTTCATATCTATAGTGATGATATTACTAAAAATAGCGTATTAATTCTTAACTATGAAGATCCAGTGATTGCCTGTAAAGTTCCTTTGGATTTTGGCAATTGGATTTCATCTTCAGCGGGAGAACTTTCTTATACCTATAGTTCTTATGGTGTCGCAGATGGTAATTGTCAATGTTTACTTCTTATTAGACTCCTCTCAGAGGATATTACGGGGATTACAGTGAATTTTGATAGCCCTGATATTAAAATTAATGGCGCGAATAATACTTCACAAATAGATAAACCTGATTCTAACAAAATATTAGTTTATAAATTAACATCCACAAAAGCGGTTCGCTCAAATTTTACTATTAATGTTAGTGGTATTTCTATGGATCAAATTAGGAATACTATTGTTTTTACCGACCTTCTTACACTTTAAATAAGAATATTATGAATATTTCAGTGAAATTCTTTCAATCTTATCGACTCTATCAAGATAGGTCTGCTACTGATATTCAGATTGTAGTCCATGAAGAATATATTGATTTGGCTGAATTAGGCCTAATTCTTGAATGCTCATTAGGTAGCTTTATCATTAATGGTCAGGAGACAGGCGACAATACACTTTCTTGTTTTACAGATAGTGGCGGAGAAGTTTCTGTTTCAATTGTCGGTTCTGAAATAGGAGGTGATGGTCACTTAACCGTCTCTCTTCAAGATCATGGTAAACAGATTGGTGTCCAACCCTACCATCTTAAAGCTACGGCATATTATACACTTAACTTTAATGTTATTAATGATTATGCAATGGCTGACGGTGTGCAAAGTAATAAAGTTACGGCGAAACTTACCGGAACCGGTTCAGGGGTAAATCTTACTAAGCGTAATCTGGATTTAAATGTTACAGGTTCTGCTTCTTTTGAGAAAAACCATGTAGTTCAGACCACTTCTATAGAGACTGACGAAACAGGAAATGTGAGTTTTGAACTTTATAATACCAATAAAGATGCTGAAATGGTAACACTCACGGGTTTCTTGGATATCAGCAAAGCAGCCTACGCAACCGAACAAATCCATTTTCAGTCTAATCTGGATTGTGAAGCTTCGCCTCCTGCTAATGGAGTATACATTAGAACTATTTTTATTTATTCCATTAATTATCAACAGTATCTTTTGCGGCAGCGTCAATGTGATCATCTGGTGACGGTACACCAGCTGCTCGCAAGTGGACAACAAGGAAATCAAACTTCTACTGGGCAGAAGTGGGTAAATTTTTATGATTTAATGTTTCCTTTTGTGCTTGGTGAAGAACAATATATTTTTGGGTTAGCCAAAAATTTTATTAATAAGTCAAACAATACGTATAAATCCTATTGGATAATTGCAAAATTAGATGAAAAAGGACATAAAGAAATTATAGACTCCGGTTATTGGGATAGTGACTATGATGTAGGTTTTGCCTATAAAACGAGTAAAAGTCAGTTTATTTATCTCCATAGTAAAGATAAAAATGATCAAGGTAAATTCCCCTATATTATATGGGAAATATTGCCAAATGGAAAAATGGGAACAATAGTAGAACAAAGTGATTGGGATAATTTTTATGGGGCTACTTTTTTCTTCTCAATGGAAGGAAAAGAATACATATATATCCATACGAGCGCTAATCGTGCTATGTTTACTTATGAATTAAATGAAGACGGAAAGATAGGTAACTTAGTTAACCAAAATACTTGGGAATATTATTACTATCCACAGTTTCCATATGCTATTGACGGGAATTATTTTTACACAGGGCAAAGATTCTACGATAATTATTGGTTTGTTAGCTATCTATATAGTGGGGGAATACCTGATAGAATAAATGAACATCAAGATTTATGGGATAGGAGTTATCAATATCTGGTTCCATTTTCTATTGATGGGCATCAATATTTTTTGAGACAGGATCAGAGCAAAGATCATTGGTACATTACAGAAATCCTTGCTGATACTCGTATGGGGAATGATACCGATAGCAGTGTTAATCACTAAGCTCTGTTAATGGATGTAACTTATGTTTCATCAGGCGTTTTATCTGTCAAGCTATCGTGTGGTCTGGGATGGTTGTAAAACGCCTCTTATTCGCCAACCTGGCTTCTAATTTTGTTATTGTCTTCTGTATTATTACCTTCCATGTTAGTTGTACCAGTTTTATCATTTTCAGTTTGGAGCACACTGACGATGGTAGTATCCGTTGGTGCTTCATTGCTCTTTGCTTTCTCGCGGTTGGCTTTTGCCCTCATGTATCCCTCCAGGCTCAAATAGTAGCGCCGAATATTTTCAACGTAGCGATAAGCTTCATAGCCACGGGCATAACCATATGTTGTATTGGCGTAATATTTTTTCTTGCTGAGCAAGGGAAGACGCGTTTTAACATCCAGCCAACTGTCTGGATTACTTTTTTGCGCAGCGGTTAACTTACGGGCATCAAGAAGGTGCCCATACCCCATGTTGTAAGCGGCAAGGGCAAACCAAATGCGCTCATCTTCAGGAATGGTTTTTGGCAAACGTTCCATCAGGTAGTTCAGATAAGCCATTCCTCCTTTTACACTCTCTTCTGGATCCAGCCGATCATGAATTCCAGCCCATTCTGCTGTTGGGCGGGTGAGCATCATTAATCCACGAACACCAGTCGGTGAAGTGGCTTGTGGATCCCAATGTGATTCTTGCCATGCAATGGCAGCCACCAATTGCCAATCAAGCGATCCCGCGTATTGTTGAAAAATTGGCTGATAGGTTGGTAAGAGCTTATCGATGGCACGAATAAATGAAATAGTGTCGAAATAATCGAATGAACCGACATGACTGAAATATTTTTCTTGTAGCCGCGACATAATGCCGTTTTCAGTCAACATACTGAAGAAATCGAGCATAGCAGAGTAGAGGCTATAATCGCCATTGCGTTTTAAATACCAGGTTAAAGGACTTTCTTCACTGACATCAAAAGCAACTGCCAGATTGGGATGAATACGCTGCTGCAAGGCTAAACTAAGGGAGTCACTGATGGTGTAGTCGATTTTTCCCTCGGAAAGTTGTTCGAGCAATTGTTGCGTATTTTCGCGCGGTGTTTCTTCCCAACTTAATTCAGGATAAGATTTTTCTTTCCACTTTTTCAGCTCGCTTACATGGGCTGAGCCTGCCGTGACGATGAGTTTACCTTTTAGATCGCCAAACGAACGTGGCCGTGCCTCCCCCTTGCGATAAACCAGTTGTTGTATGACAGAAGCGTAGGCAGGGCCGGTGCGTGTTTGGTCCAGCCTATCTTTATTGTAGATAAGCCCGGCAGCCAGGAAATCGGCTTTATCGTTTTCCAAGTCGTCAAACAGTTGCTTAATGTTGGGACGAAACTTAATCACAAGTTTAACCCCCAGATAATCGGCAAACCGCTTGACTAACTCATAGTCGAATCCTGTCGGTTCATTTTTACTGTTAAGAGAGAGCAGAGGAGAGCTAATAGTGCTAACCCGCAGCTCTCCTCGTGCCAGAATTTTGTTTATCTGCTCCTGCTGTTTATTCGGCCAATTGATATTAAGGCCGATGATAGCAGCAGAAAGGAGCGTGATAATTACGATAACAAAGTAATTTATCTTTATGTTATTCAAATAGTTATCTCTTTTCAGAACGATTTGAAACCGTATGAAGTACAAGATAATAGCATGGTTAAATTTCCAGTAATTGAGAATTTTGCGTAACAAAAGGGAGATGTGCAACCCTATTAAACCCATTTTGGCATTTTATTGAGTGTATTGTTGGGTGGATAAATCACCACGCAAACGGTTTCGTCAGAGGAAACATTCCTCTATAATGCTTGCAGTTTCCCCTGAGGCATCAGTCAGGCTTTGCGTCTAAGATGAGAGAACCTATTATTATGGAAATTCTGCGTGGCTCACCCGCTTTATCGGCATTTCGTATCACTAAGCTCCTTTCCCAGTGTCAAGATCAACATATCCCTGTTACCGACATTTATGCAGAATACGTGCATTTTGCCGAAGTTAATACTCCAATCACAGAAGATGAGCGAGAGAAATTAAGTAAGCTATTAAAATATGGCCCTTCTTTGGCTGAATTGGAGCCTAAAGGGCAACTTATATTAGTCACTCCGCGTCCTGGCACGATATCCCCTTGGTCATCGAAAGCGACAGACATTGCCCACAATTGTGGACTGAAGCAGATTGTCCGTTTAGAAAGGGGCATTGCCTATTATATTCAGGGTATTGGCATGGATGACGGGCAGTGGCAAACGTTGTCGGCATTATTGCATGATCGCATGATGGAAAGTGTGTTCACTCAGTTTGAACAAGCTGAAGTCCTGTTTTCTCACCAGCAACCTGCACCGTTAAAACAGATTGATATCTTGCAATTGGGGCGGGTAGCACTGGAGTCGGCAAATATTGAATTAGGGCTGGCTCTGGCTACCGATGAGATTGATTATCTGATGAGCGCTTTTCAGGCGTTGGGGCGCAATCCAACAGATGTTGAGCTGTATATGTTTGCTCAGGCAAATTCTGAGCATTGTCGCCACAAAATTTTCAATGCAGATTGGGTTATTAATGGTCAGGCTCAACCCAAGTCTTTGTTCAAAATGATCAAAAACACGTTTGAACAAACGCCGGATTACGTGCTTTCTGCTTATAAAGATAACGCAGCGGTTATGGAAGGTTCTAATGTTGGCCGCTTTTTCCCTGACTCCACCGGTACTTATGACTACCATCAAGAGCCAGCCCATATCTTAATGAAAGTGGAAACCCATAACCATCCAACCGCGATTTCGCCTTGGCCTGGTGCAGCAACGGGCTCAGGTGGTGAAATTCGTGATGAAGGTGCAACCGGACGAGGAGCTAAACCGAAGGCTGGGCTGGTCGGTTTCTCAGTTTCAAACTTGAGAATTCCTGGGTTTGAACAACCGTGGGAAGCGGATTTTGGTAAACCTGATCGGATTGTCAGTGCATTAGATATCATGCTGGAAGGTCCATTAGGCGGTGCAGCGTTTAATAATGAATTTGGGCGGCCGGCATTGGCTGGGTATTTCAGAACCTATGAAGAAAAAGTCTGTTCCCATAATGGTACAGAATTGCGTGGTTATCATAAGCCCATCATGTTGGCAGGCGGGATCGGCAATATCCGTGAAGAGCATATCCAGAAAGGGGAGATTTCGGTCGGCGCAAAATTGATTGTGTTGGGTGGGCCAAGCATGAATATCGGCTTAGGGGGCGGTGCGGCATCTTCAATGACATCAGGTCAGTCTGATGCTGATTTGGATTTTGCCTCTGTGCAGCGTGACAATGCCGAAATGGAGCGTCGTTGCCAGGAAGTTATCGACAGTTGCTGGCAATTGGGGGATAAGAATCCGATTTTATTTATCCATGACGTTGGGGCTGGTGGTTTGTCAAATGCCATGCCTGAATTGGTCAGTGATGGTGGTCGAGGCGGGCGTTTTGAGTTACGCAATATTCTTAACGATGAACCTGGTATGAGTCCATTGCAGTTATGGTGCAATGAATCCCAGGAGCGTTATGTTTTAGCGGTAGCACCAGAGCAGTTAGCCCTGTTTGAAGAAATATGCCGTCGTGAACGTGCGCCTTACGCTGTGATTGGGGAAGCCACGGAAGAGCGACATTTACTGTTGAATGACAACCATTTTAATAATCAGCCAATCGATATGCCGCTGGATGTCTTGCTCGGTAAGACACCAAAGATGGTGAAAAATGTGCAGGTCTTGCAAGCGCAAGGGCAAGGTTTGGATCGCAAGGGTATTGATCTCGCAGAGGCGGTAAAACGCGTCTTGCATTTGCCCGCTGTAGCGGAAAAAACATTCCTGATTACGATTGGGGATCGCTCCATCACCGGTATGGTTGCCCGTGACCAAATGGTTGGCCCTTGGCAAATTCCAGTCGCAGATTGTGCTGTTACTACCGCCAGTTTGGACAGCTATTATGGCGAAGCCATGTCAATAGGCGAGCGAGCGCCGATTGCATTGTTGGACTTTGCGGCATCGGCGCGTATGGCGGTGGGTGAAGCTCTGACCAATATTGCTTCCGCCTATGTCCAGGATCTGAAACGCGTGAAGTTATCAGCTAACTGGATGTCGGCATCAGGCCATGCTGGTGAAGATGCGGGTTTATATGCTGCCGTCAAAGCGGTGGGTGAGGAGTTGTGTCCCGCTTTAGGATTGACCATTCCCGTTGGCAAGGATTCGATGTCAATGAAAACCCGCTGGCGTCAAAATGGGGAAGAGCGTGAAATGACTTCACCACTTTCATTGGTTATCAGTGCCTTCGCACGAGTAGAAGATGTGCGCCGTACCGTGACGCCAGAGCTATCTACTGAAGATGACAATGCGTTGCTGCTGATCGATCTGGGTAAAGGGCAAAATGCGCTGGGTGGAACAGCATTGGCGCAGGTTTATCGCCAACTGGGGGATAAAACCGCAGATGTTCGCAACGTCGAGCAATTAGCGGGCTTCTTTAATGCGATCCAGCATTTGATTTCAGAACAAAAATTGCTGGCTTACCATGATCGTTCGGATGGTGGGCTATTAGTGACATTAGCGGAAATGGCTTTTGCTGGTCATTGCGGCTTGCATACCGATATCAGTGCATTTGATGAAGATATCTTGGCCGCATTATTTAATGAAGAACTGGGTGCGGTGATCCAAATTCGTGAGACTGACAGGGTGCAAATTGAAAACCTGTTGGCAGATTATGGATTAAATGAATGTGTGCACTATTTAGGTAAAGCCCAGGCGGGCGATGATTTTGTGATTTCCAGTGGCAATATGGAAGTTTATCGTCAGAAGCGCAGCACATTGCGCTTATGGTGGGCAGAAACAACGTGGCAAATGCAGCGTCTGCGTGATAACCCAGAGTGCGCAGATCAAGAACATCAGGCAAAACAGGATGTGGCTGATCCGGGCTTGAATGTGGAATTAACCTTCAACCCTGCGGAAGATATTGCTGCTTGTTATATTGCAAAACAAGTGCGTCCGCGCGTTGCTGTATTGCGTGAACAGGGCGTTAATTCCCATGTTGAGATGGCGGCGGCATTCCACCGAGCGGGCTTTGAGGCGGTGGATGTTCATATGAGTGACTTATTGGCGGGGCGGATCACATTAGATCAATTCCAAACATTGGTTGCCTGTGGTGGCTTCTCATATGGGGATGTGCTTGGTGCAGGTGAAGGCTGGGCGAAATCCATTCTGTTTAATCCACGGGTACGTGATGATTTTGCGAGTTTCTTCGCAAGGCCGGATACCTTAGCACTTGGTGTATGTAACGGGTGTCAGATGATGTCCAATTTGCATGAATTGATCCCTGGCACGGAACACTGGCCGCGTTTTGTCCGTAACCGTTCAGAACGCTATGAAGCCCGTTTTAGCTTAGTGGAAGTGGCAAACAGCCCTTCATTGTTCCTGAAAGATATGGCCGGTTCTCGCTTGCCAATCGCAGTGGCTCATGGTGAAGGGCAGGTGGAGTTCAGAAACGACCTGAGTTTAATGGAACTTGAAAAGCATCAGCAAGTCGCATTGCGTTTTGTGGATAACTACGGTTCAGTGACAGAAAACTATCCGGCAAACCCGAATGGTTCTGTGAACGGCATTACTTCTGTGACCAATCTTGACGGCAGAGTCACCGTGATGATGCCTCATCCTGAGAGGGTATACCGCACAGTTAGCAACTCCTGGCATCCTAAGGAGTGGGGAGAAGATAGCCCGTGGATGCGAATTTTCCGTAATGCCCGCAAACAGCTAGGTTAATAGCAAAGGCCCTGAAAATACATCAGGGCCTTTATTTTTTACGTTATTAATCATTTTCTTGGCAGTGTCTCTATCTCGCGACAAGAGTGCTTTTTAGTGTCTCAAAAATGAGACATTTAATTTGTTGATATTATTTGAAAAATATTTTTTGATGGTAAAATGTCATAAATAGGCGACACTCATGCCTATCAGATATGAATAAATACCAATAAGAAAATGCAATAAATCTGCGATTTTATTTATTTTCAATTATATCAATTGGTTAAAAATAATTTTGTAAGTTGGCATGTAATGTGCATAATACAGAGCAGTTGCTCATTCAACTTTTTTATGTCGGCCCGCAATTGGGTGGAAACATGCCACATAAAGCCCGGAATGACGCCAAAGTAAGGTGCCTACCGTCCAACTTAATGATACTCGCCTTCGGGCCTTATCAAACACAGGACGACACGTGGAGTGAGGCACCGCCTACATGTTTACATGTAGGAACTTCACTGGCGGGATGGTAAAAAAAGTTACCGTCCCGCCGTCATTATTACAGTCCACCCTGTTTATGTATGCATCCGCATCACTTTCAATGACTCATTGTTTCAATTATCCGTCGTTTTCAACTATTATTCTGACCATTTTCAATAAGAGAAAAGTCACTGTAGCATCAATGTCATTACAGGTTATGAGATGATTTCTTTGAAAAAATGGCGTTTATTTCCACGCTCATTGCGCCAGTTGGTTGTCATGGCTTTCTGGTTAGTGTTATTACCACTCTTGGTTTTGGCTTATCAGGCTTATCAAAGTCTTGATCAGCTTAGTACCCAGGCTGCTGAGATTAATCGTTCAACGCTGGTGGACGCCCGCCGTAGCGAAGCAATGGTTGGCGTCGCCCTTGAGATGGAGCGTAGTTACCGCCAATATTGTGTATTAGGTGATAGTCGGTTAGAAAAGCTTTATCAACGCCAATATCGGCAATACATGAATATGCTTGGTAATCAGATGGCGATGCTAGCTAATGCAGAGTATACAAAGAAATTCAATGAATTACTGTCGGGCTTGAGCAACATTGCCTGTAGTAATGGGGCGCCAGAAGCAACGTCTTCTAAATTACTTGAAGAATTTTCCAGGGCTAATAATCTTTTGGTACAGGAAACCCGTAATATTATTTTTAGCCGTGGTGAACAACTGCAAAAAGATATCGCCGACAAAGGGCAATTTTTCGGTTGGCAGAGCCTTATTTTATTCTTGTTAAGTGCTTTCTTGATAACCTTGTTTACGCGTATGATCATTGGGCCAGTAAAAGGCATTGAGCGGATGATCAATCGGCTTGGAGAAGGGCAATCATTGGAAAATCAGATTGATTCCTTTAAAGGACCACGGGAATTGCGATCATTGGCTCAACGCATTATTTGGCTGAGTGAGCGTTTATCCTGGCTAGAGTCTCAGCGTCATGAGTTTTTACGCCATATTTCCCACGAACTGAAAACCCCTCTGGCAAGTATGCGTGAAGGAACGGAGCTATTGGCTGATGAAATTGCTGGACCCCTGACAGCAGATCAAAGGGAAGTTGTCAGTATCTTGGATAGCAGTAGCAGGCATTTACAGCAGCTTATTGAGCAATTACTGGAATATAACCGCAAATTAGCGGATGGCGCTGCCGAACATCAGATTGTTTCTTTAAAAGAAATTGTGAATAGTGTCGTATTATCACACCAACTGCCGGCACGGACAAAAAATATTCATACGGAAATTCAACTGGATATGGATTATTGTTGGGCAGAGCCTGGCTTACTAACACGGGTGATTGATAATCTCTATTCCAATGCAGTGCACTATGGCGCTGAATCCGGTAACATTTGGATTGCGAGTCGGCAAGTGGGGAAAAACCTTCAAATTGACATTGCCAATACAGGAACGCCTATCCCAGAGTTAGAGAAAAGTATGATCTTTGAGCCATTTTACCAAGGAAAACTGCAACGAAAAGGCGCAGTTAAAGGAAGCGGTCTTGGTTTGAGTATCGCGCAAGATTGCATTAAACAAATGCAGGGGGCGCTTTGCCTGGTAGAATCCGAATTTGCTGATGTATGTTTTCGAATTGAACTGCCATTAACCGCAGAGAATGACTAAATAATATGTATAACAGGTTTACTTACCGCTTTATGACGGAGACGGAACAGCAAAATATTGTGACTAACCTAATGAAAAAAATGGTTGTCAGGCCATCTATCTTGGCACGTGCTTCGGCCCTGCGCTTGCGGGCGATATTGCTATTGTGCGTTCCCTATTTGCTGGCAGGATGCGTTAAAACGAGTGGTTCAGACAATTTGACAACCCTGGCGCAGTCTATCCTGCCAGAACAAAATGTTACCGATTATCGTCTTAGGGATTGTGATGCAATCTGGGATATCACAAAGCCTGCGGCGATGGAAAACGGACTTTATTGGTTGAGATTTATCGATTGTACGGATCGGTTGACTTCGGCAGAAGCTCGTGAGACGGCGAAACGGTTTGCTCCAGAGACGCCGACTGATTGGCAGCAAGTGCTTAAGCAAAGTATTTTAATTGGCAGGGCGACTTCGGTATTAGCTGAACGCCGGAAAACGGTGGAAAACTTTAATCAGTATAGTGCACAATTTCCTATCGGTTTACGGCCATTACTTCAACTGTGGCGTGAGCAGCAATATCTGAAAATTAATCTTGCTGAAGAAAGAGCCAAATTCCAGCGCTTCCAGTTTGACAGTGATAACAAAATTGATCGTCTGAAAGAAACACGAGCACGTTTAGAATATGAGCTTCATTCAATGTCCCGCAAACTCGAAAATTTAACCGATATTGAACGCCAACTTTCCTCCCGTAAACAAGAACAAAGTAGCGTAGCTACTCCTAATACGAACACGTCACCGGATAATAAAGCAGAACTGAAAGAGAAACCCGCCACAAACTCGGATACTAAAGCGGAAGCCAATCCTTCAGAAGAAAAATTAGAAGAAAAAGGAGCTGAATAATAATGACAGTACGCAATTCCGCCCATCTTCTTTTAGTTGATGATGATCCCGGCTTGTTAAAACTATTGGGAATGCGTTTGACCAGTGAAGGCTTTCGTGTCACGACCGCAGAGAGTGGTCATGAAGCGTTACGCATACTGGCGAGAGAAAAAGTAGATTTAGTGATCAGTGACTTACGCATGGATGAAATGGATGGTATGGCACTGTTTGCTGAGATCCAGAAACAGCATCCCGGTATGCCGGTCATTATTCTGACTGCGCATGGTTCTATTCCTGATGCGGTGGCAGCAACGCAGCAAGGTGTATTTAGTTTTCTGACCAAGCCTGTTGATCGTGACGCACTTTATAAAGCGATTGATGATGCGCTGGAACTCTCAACGCCAGCCATTGATGGGCAATGGAGCGAGAAAATTGTTACCCGAAGCCCTTTGATGTTGCGTTTACTGGAACAGGCAAAGATGGTGGCTCAATCCGATGTGAGTGTTCTGATTAATGGGCAAAGCGGAACCGGTAAAGAGGTATTGGCGCAAGCTATTCATCGGGCAAGTCCCAGAGCGAAGAAACCTTTTATTGCTATTAACTGTGGTGCCTTACCTGAGCAATTACTTGAATCTGAATTATTTGGTCATGCCAAAGGCGCGTTTACAGGCGCGGTCAGCAGTCGGGAAGGGTTATTTTTAGCGGCGCAAGGAGGAACATTATTCCTTGATGAAATCGGCGATATGCCGATGGCGTTGCAAGTTAAGCTTTTGCGAGTGCTACAGGAGCGCAAGATCCGTCCATTGGGGAGTAATCGGGATATCGACATTGATGTCAGAATTATTTCGGCAACCCACCGTGACCTGCCTAAAGCCATGCAACGTAATGAGTTTCGGGAAGATCTCTATTATCGATTGAATGTTGTTAATTTGAAAATTCCTGCCTTGAACGAACGCGCAGAAGATATTCCTCTCTTGGCTAATCATCTGTTGCGTGACGCAGCTAAACGCCATAAACCGTTTGTGCGCAGTTTTTCCACTACGGCCATGAAATGCCTGATGGCAGCAAGTTGGCCGGGCAATGTTCGTCAATTGGTTAATGTCATCGAACAGTGTGTGGCATTGACGATGGCTCCGGTCATTAGTGATGCGCTGGTTACTCAGGCATTGGAAGGGGAAAATACGGCATTGCCGACATTCGTGGAAGCCCGTGGTCAGTTTGAACTGAATTACCTGCGTAAATTGTTGCAGATAACCAAAGGCAATGTGACCCATGCCGCTCGTATGGCAGGGCGGAACCGGACAGAATTTTATAAATTGTTGGCACGCCACGAGCTGGATGCTAACGATTTTAAGGAATAACTTTTCTGCTCCTGCAAAAATTCTTACACTGAGTAGAAATAAATTGCTTTGCTGCTAAGACCCAGTAAAGCAGATAGATGATTTATGGCCCAGGAGAGCCGCATTCTATGAGTCGTACTCTTAATATCGCTCTTGCCCAGTTAAATTGGTTGGTAGGAGACATTGAAGGCAACAGTGAACGTATGTTGCAGACAGTTCGGGAGCAGCAGGCAAAAGGCGCTGATCTGGTTATGTTTTCTGAGCTGGCGCTGTCTGGCTATTTTCCTGAAGATTTGTTATTCCGTTCTGATTTGCATCAGCGTTGCCATGAACAATTGGTACGTTTGCAACAGGCAAGCGCTCAGGTTGGTATCTTGGTAGGGCATCCGTGGCAACAGGATGGCAAACTTTACAACGCACTTTCCCTGTTTTGGCGAGGGGAAATTGTGGCTCGTTACTTCAAACAGTTATTGCCAAACTATGGCGTTTTTGATGAAGAGCGTTATTTCGACGCGGGTGATCAAAACTGTGTTATCCCATTCAAGGGTTATAACCTTGGTTTGTTGATTTGTGAAGATTTGTGGTTTGATGCCCCCATTGATGCCTTGAAACAGGCGGGGGCAGAAATCGTCTTGTCGATTAATGCTTCTCCTTATAATCGTGAAAAACCGAATATCCGCAGTACATTAATTAAATCCCACTGCCAGCGTACTCATTTGCCAATTATTTATCTTAATCAGGTGGGGGGGCAAGATCAGCTTATCTTTGATGGTTGTTCTAAGGTCTTTGATGCCAATGGTGAAATAACCCATCGCATGGCGGCATTTGAGGAACAGGTTGAACAATGTCGTTTCAATGAAATGAACATTGAACCTATGGCAAATCCGATCCCTCAATTGCCCCCTCTGGCGCAAATTTATAAGGCGTTAGTGCTTTCTGTACGTGATTATGTGCAAAAGAACGGTTTTAAAGGTGCTTTGCTTGGTTTGTCAGGCGGGATTGATTCAGGGTTGACATTGGCAATTGCTGTGGATGCTTTGGGTAAAGATCACGTGCAGGCGGTCATGATGCCATTCCGCTATACCTCAGAAATAAGTATCCACGATGCCAGAGAACAAGCAGAATTGCTGGGGGTTGAATTTGACGTTGTTTCCATCGAACCCATGTTTGATGCGTTTATGGTACAGCTTGACCCCATGTTTGCGGGAACAGAAAAAGATACGACAGAAGAGAATTTACAGGCACGTTGCCGCGCAGTGATTTTAATGGCAATGTCTAACAAGCGTCGTCGCTTGGTATTGACCACCAGTAACAAAAGTGAGTCGGCAGTCGGGTACTCAACCCTGTACGGCGATATGGCGGGTGGCTTTAATGCTTTGAAAGATGTTCCTAAAACGATGGTATTTGCATTGGCTAAATATCGTAATACCGTATCTCCGGCGATCCCTCAGCGTGTGATTGATCGTCCACCGTCAGCGGAGTTGGCACCAAATCAACTGGATCAGGATAGCCTTCCTCCCTATGACATTCTGGATGCGATCCTCGAAGGGTATGTTGAAAAAGATAAATCAGTGGCTGATCTGGTATCCGAAGGTTTTGATGAAGCCATTGTACGCAAGGTGATCCGACTGGTTGACATTAATGAATATAAACGTAGCCAGGCACCTATTGGCCCACGCATTACGCAGCGTGATTTTGGTAAAGATCGGCGCTACCCGATTACATCTGGTTTCGGGCGTAATAATTGGTAATTACAGGAAAACTTGATGAAAAAGATTGATGCAATTATCAAACCTTTCAAGCTGGATGATGTGCGTGAAGCGCTGGCTGAAGTGGGTATCACTGGTATGACGGTGACAGAAGTGAAAGGGTTTGGCCGTCAGAAAGGGCATACTGAACTGTATCGCGGCGCAGAATATATGGTGGATTTTCTGCCAAAGGTAAAAATAGAAATTGTCGTACCGGATGATATTGTTGATACCTGCGTCGAAACAATCATGCAGGTTGCACAAACAGGCAAAATTGGCGATGGCAAAATTTTTGTTTTCGATGTTGCCCGTGTTGTGCGTATCCGTACCGGCGAGCAGGATGAAGAAGCGATTTAATCAATTCACTAAAATCATCCGAAAAAAGTGATAACGGAAATATTATCAGTTATTCCACATCCTAACTTAATGTAGGAGATGAGGAGTGGAACTGTCCGATTTTTATCCGCTATCACTTACCTTGTTTATTCGGAGAACTTTACTAAATGACTTTGTGTGGGCCAAAACATTCATAATGGATATGTTGTTCATCAATGCCCATTGCCAGCAGCTGTTTGGCGATATGTTGCATGAAAGCCACAGGCCCACAGAAATAGAATTGCATCCCTTTTACCGCTATTGCATCCTTCACGAGCGATAGATCCATCAGCCCAATATGCTGGTACTGTATGCCTTTCTGATCTATATCTCTGGGTTCACGATACCAAACTTGTGAATACAAATTAGACATAGATTGGGAAATTTCATTCACCTTATTGGCAAATGCATGATGGCCACCATGCTCTGCGGCGTGGAACCAATTTACTGCACCAATATGATGTTGGTTATGTAGGGATTGCAGCATACTCATCATTGGTGTCAAACCAACCCCGGCAGAAATCAGTGTAACTGGCATATCAGGTTGTACATCAAGGAAGAAATCACCGTGTGGTGCAGCTAGCATCACAATATCCCCTTCCTGTACCTTATCGTGCAGATGGTTTGAAATTTTGCCTTGAGGTTCACGCTTGACGGCAATTTGGTAACTGGTTCCGTTTGGCGCGGCAGTCAGTGAATATTGGCGGATTTCACGGTTGTCAAATGTGGGATCTTCTACATAGATTGCCAAGTATTGCCCTGGTTTGTAATCCATAACCTTGCCACCATCAACAGGCGAAAACTCAAAGCTAGTGATAACATCACTTTGTGGTTGTTTCCGGCTAACACGAAACTGACGTAGATCACGCCAACCTCCTTCCAGGGATTCACCACTTTGATAAATTTCCTCTTCTCGATTGATAAAGACATTAGCTAATACGTTGTAAGCTTCTCCCCAGGCGTTGAGAACTTCGTCACCAGGATGAAACATTTCATCAATCGTTGCCAGCAGGTGCTTACCTACAATTTGATAATGCTCAGGTTGAATACTGAGGCTGGCATGTTTATGGGCGATTTTTTCTACGGCAGGTAAGAGTGCTGACAGATTATCGATATTGCCAGCATAAGCACAAAGGGCATTGAAAAGTGCTTCCCGCTGATCACCGTTGATCTGATGACTCATATTAAAAATATCTTTTAATTCAGGGTTATACTTGAACATCCGCTCGTAAAAATGCGCAGTTAGCTTAGGACCTGTAGAAACAATTAATGGAATGGTCGATTTTATGGTTGCGATAACCTGACTATCTAGCATGGGGATCTCCTGAATTTTTCTCACATAATGCTGAAATTTATAAATTGCATTTTAAATGCAACTTATAGGGTTTGGGAATGAGTCAAATTAAGAAAAGATGATTATCTCTTCTTAAATCAAAAAAATAGAATTTTAATTAACGTGGATCACGACCAGGATCACAAATCTCAGTAATAAATCCATAATCATTAGTGAAACAACAGGTTATTTAGCTTCTATTGGGTTACCAGGGTGGAGTGCAAACGTTTGCGTAATTTATTTTGTCAAGACTATCTCATTCGATAAAAAGAGTTTACACTGTGTGCCATTCTGGCCCTCAGGGGTATTTTTTTAGAGATGTAGCTGAGTCAGGAGAACCAAATGTTAAAGCGTGAAATGAATATTGCGAATTACGATCCCGAACTGTGGCAAGCGATGGAACAGGAAGTTTGTCGTCAAGAAGAACACATTGAATTGATTGCTTCTGAAAACTATACCAGCCCAAGAGTAATGCAGGCACAAGGCTCTCAGCTGACTAACAAGTATGCGGAAGGTTATCCGGGTAAACGTTACTACGGTGGCTGTGAGTATGTTGATGTGGTTGAGCAGCTTGCGATTGACCGCGCAAAAGCGTTGTTTGGTGCAGATTATGCTAATGTCCAGCCACACTCTGGTTCTCAGGCAAATGCTGCGGTGTATATGACACTGCTAAAACCCGGCGATACGGTTTTAGGAATGAATCTGGCGCACGGTGGCCATCTGACTCACGGCTCCCCAGTTAACTTCTCTGGCAAACTTTATAATATCGTGCCTTATGGTATTGATGAAAATGGCAAAATCGATTACGACGATATTCGTAATCAAGCGCAAAAACATCAGCCTAAAATGATCATCGGCGGCTTTTCTGCTTATTCTGGTGTTGTCGATTGGGCGAAGATGCGTGAAATTGCGGATGAAATCGGTGCCTATCTGTTCGTTGACATGGCTCACGTAGCAGGTCTGGTGGCCGCAGGGGTTTATCCAAACCCAGTGCCTCATGCACACGTTGTCACAACCACAACGCACAAAACATTGGCTGGCCCACGTGGCGGCTTGATTTTGGCGAAGGGTGGCGATGAAGAGTTTTACAAGAAACTAAATTCCTCTGTTTTCCCTGGTTCCCAGGGTGGTCCGTTGATGCACGTTATTGCTGGTAAGGCAGTTGCATTGAAAGAAGCGATGGAGCCTGAATTCAAAGCCTACCAACACCAAGTTGCTAAGAACGCGAAAGTGATGGTAGACGTATTCCTGCAACGCGGTTACAAAGTGGTTTCTGGAGAAACCGAAAACCATTTGTTCTTGCTGGATTTGGTGGACAAAGACATTACGGGTAAAGATGCTGATGCGGCCTTGGGACGTGCCAATATCACCGTGAACAAAAACAGCGTACCTAATGATCCACGCAGCCCATTCGTCACTTCTGGTATTCGTATCGGCACGCCTGCAATTACCCGCCGTGGTTTCAAGGAAGCAGAATCCCGTGAGCTGGCTGGCTGGATGTGTGATGTGCTGGATAACATCAATGATGAAGCAATCATTGAAAGTGTTAAGCAAAAGGTATTAGATATCTGCGCAAAATATCCGGTTTACGCATAATTTAAATAAAATTTAGTTTAGTAATAAACCCGACTCATAACGTCAGTTTTGAGCGGGTTTTTTGTATCAAAAACGGGGGCATTTGGATGGTTGTTCCATCGACATTTTGGTTAGGCTTGGGCTATTTCACCTATTTTTTCTCTTACGGTATATTCTTGCCTTTTTGGTCTGTCTGGTTAAAAGGTGAAGGCATTGATGCCTCAATGATAGGGATCTTGCTAGGTGTTGGAATGGTAGCTCGCTTTGTCGGCAGTTTGGTTATCTCTCCTACGGTAAAAAACCCCGCTAAATTAATTAACGCATTACGTCTTCTCTCATTATTGGCCTTGCTTTTTGCCATTGGCTTTGTATTTGGTAGCCATTGGGCATGGCTTTTCTTTATCATGGTTGGTTTCAATTTATTCTTCTCACCATTAGTCCCCTTATCAGATGCTTTAGCGGGAACATGGCAAAAGCAGTTTACGTTTGATTATGGCAAGGTAAGGGTTTGGGGTTCGATTGCATTTGTTATTAGTTCTTCGTTGGCAGGCATATTGATGTCTGCCAATGGGATCAATTTCTCAATCAGTAGCCTGAATGTTGACTGGAATATATCGTTTGATCGTTTGAATAATTGGATCGGTCATGAGTTATTCGGTACACACCATATCATTCTTGCTTTCTTGCTATTCAGTGTTACCGCCATGTTATTGGGTATGATGTTGAAACCCTCCATCATGCCAGTAGGTAAGGTTAAAGTTGCCAATACTAATGCTGTTTCTTTTAAAGAACTCTTATCTGAAAAATCAGTGTGGCGGTTTTTACTCTGTGTCACTTTATTGCAGGCCGCCCATGCGGGATATTACAGTTTTGGTTCCATTTATTGGGAGCAAGCGGGGTATTCCTCATCAACCATTGGTTATCTCTGGTCCTTGGGTGTAGTGGCTGAAGTTGTTGTCTTTACTTTTAGTAAACAATTATTTCGTCGTTGGAGTGCCCGTAATTTACTATTGTTGTCGGGGATTTGTGGTGTCGTTCGTTGGGGGCTTATGGGAACCTCAACCGAGTTACCAGTGTTGATTATTATTCAAATCCTGCATTGTGGTACTTTTACTGTTTGCCATTTGGCCGCGATGCGTTTTATTGGCGCCAGAAAGGAAAACGAAATTATCCGGTTGCAAGCAACTTACTCTGCTTTAGCGATGGGGGGCGGTATTGCTGTCATGAGTATGGTTGCCGGCTTCATGTATGAGCAGATAGGAAGTGGTATATTTGGGGTGATGGCACTGGTTGTTTTGCCCGCCCTATTCCTGAGACCAAAAGTTGAAGCCCATTCACTTTCGCGCTAATAAAAAAACGAAGATAAGAAAAAGGGCACCCGATAGGTGCCCTAAAAATAACATTGCTCAAATTATATTTATTCAATAATAACGAATTAACGTTTTAATGCTTCAGTCAATTCTTCACGCATTTCAGACAGAATGTCTTTAACGATACGTGGGCTACCTGCAACGATATTGCCAGAGCTGACATAGTTATGACCACCAACGAAATCGGTGACAATACAACCTGATTCACGTACCAGCAATTCACCACCCAGGAAATCCCAAGGTTTTAAGCCAATTTCAAAGAAACCATCGACACGTCCGGCAGCAACATACGCCATATCCAGTGCTGCCGAACCTGTGCGACGGAAATCTGCACAACGTTCAAATAATTTACCCAGTACATTCATGTAAGGGATAGTGTGTTGCTTAGCTTTGAATGGGAAACCCGTCGCAAGGATAGTGCCGTCCAGATCACGGGCATTAGCGCCACGCAGACGATAACCGTTCAATTGAGCGCCTTGGCCACGAGTTGCACTGAACAGTTCATTGCGCATTGGATCGTAAACCACAGACACTTCTGTGCGGCCTTTAATACGTACGGCAATGGAAACAGCAAAATGAGGAAGACGTTTAATAAAGTTGGTGGTGCCATCCAGTGGATCGATAACCCATTGGAAGTCATCTTCTTCTCCTATGTGATCACCACTTTCTTCGGTGATAATCGTATGTTTAGGGTAAGATTTACGGATGATGTCAATGATCAGCTTCTCTGCTTCACGATCAACATTGGTAACGAAATCATTACTGCCTTTTTGACTTGCTTCAACAGCATCAGGAGTTTCGTAGCTTTTGGCAATGTAGTTGCCGGCCTTACGCGCAGCGCGTATAGCGATGTTTAGCATCGGATGCATGGGGTATCTTCCACCAGGATTTTAAAGAACGGGAAATAAATTGGCGCGCATTATAGCAGTAGTTCGTCAAAATGACTAATGCTGTGTTAAGATATTCGGCTCTTATACTGAATTTAAAAGCCGTCATGTTAGAGAATATCCGCATTATTCTGGTAGAAACCTCCCATACGGGGAACATGGGATCAACCGCCAGGGCCATGAAAACCATGGGATTGACCAACCTGTATCTGGTGAATCCCATTGTCCAGCCTGATTCTCACGCTATCGCACTTTCAGCCGGTGCAAGTGATGTTATCGGCAATGCAACGATTGTGAATTCGTTGGATGAAGCATTGGCCGGGTGTGAGTTAGTCATTGGCACCAGTGCCCGTTCCCGAACCCTATCCTGGCCGATGGTGGAGCCACGTGAATGTGGTGAACGCTGTGTCGAAACTGCCAGCCACTCGCCAGTTGCTATTGTCTTTGGCCGTGAACGTGTTGGCTTGACTAACGAAGAGTTGCAAAAGTGTAATTATCACCTTTATATCCCAACTAACCCAGAATATGGTTCATTGAATTTAGCAATGGCGGTTCAGTTGGTTAGCTATGAAATTCGCATGGCATACCTTGCGGCTCAGGAGCAATTAAAAGCAGTAACGTCTCCAGAGCACGGAGTAGAGTATCCCC
The DNA here is from genome assembly GCF_037996785.1 of Xenorhabdus thailandensis. NCBI lineage: Bacteria > Pseudomonadati > Pseudomonadota > Gammaproteobacteria > Enterobacterales > Morganellaceae > Xenorhabdus > Xenorhabdus thailandensis. The sequence goes on along the minus strand of NZ_JBBMXF010000005.1, from coordinate 13,288 downwards.
CTGTCGAAGACATGGAGCGTTTTTATCAGCACCTTGAACAGGTATTGAAAGAGTCCGGTTTTATTCGCAAAGCGCATCCGGGTCAGATAATGAATAAATTAAGACGTCTTTACACTCGTGCCCGGCCAGAAACCCAAGAGCTGAATATCCTGCGTGGTATACTGACTTCCATGGAAAAGTGGGATAGAAAATAAATTGGTACAGTATACCCATCTAACTTCAAGATGTGTGTGGTTTCATATAGTGTGTAAATTGCAACTTGAAGTTTAATGCAGATAAAAACTGTAGCAGAAAGTAACAGGAAGCAGTCGCTAGAAAATACAATGTAATGGGAAAATAGGTAACTGGACAATAGCGGAAAACAGTCGGGATAGGTAAGTGAAAAAGTGAAAGAGCGTCAAATAATAGTTGAGTGAATTACTCGGTTAAATAGTTGACTAAAATACTCAGGAATGCCACAATTTCAACCATATTTCACCACGGAGTTTTTGTTATGAGACTGACATCAAAAGGACGTTATGCGGTAACAGCCATGCTAGATGTGGCGTTGCATTCACAAGAAGGACCGGTGCCGTTAGCCGATATTTCTGAACGTCAGGGTATTTCTCTTTCCTATCTTGAGCAGTTGTTTTCCCGCCTGCGTAAAAATGGTCTGGTTTCTAGCGTCCGTGGTCCAGGTGGCGGCTATTTATTGGGCAGAGATGCCGGTAAAATTTTCGTTGCCGAAGTGATTTCAGCGGTTGATGAATCTGTTGATGCCACTCGTTGTCAGGGGCGAGAAGGTTGTCAAGGCGGTGATCGGTGTTTGACTCATGCTTTGTGGCGTGACCTCAGTGATCGCATCACGAGCTTCCTGAGTAGTATCAGTTTAAAAGAATTAGTGAATAACCAAGAAGTATTGGATGTTGCTGATCGTCAAGACGGCGATAAGCGTCGTACCCCTGGCCCTAACGGCAGACTTCAAGAGACGATTAACGTTAATCTGCGTGCGTAACTTGCGGCAAATACTTGTGTGGCAATGAAAAGTATTAAAAATGTCTTACGGAGCATGTGAGCAATGAAATTACCCATTTATTTGGACTATTCAGCAACAACACCAGTCGATCCACGTGTTGCTGAAAAGATGATGAATTATTTGACTATTGACGGCGTCTTCGGTAACCCAGCTTCCCGTTCACACCGTTTTGGTTGGCAGGCTGAAGAAGCGGTTGATATTGCGCGCAATCAAATTGCTGACTTAGTTGGCGCGGATCCACGTGAAATTGTGTTCACTTCCGGTGCGACAGAATCAGATAACCTGGCAATTAAAGGTGCTGCAAAATTTTATCAGAAGAAAGGCAAGCACATTATTACCAGTAAAACTGAGCATAAAGCGGTTTTAGATACTTGTCGTCAGCTGGAGCGCGAAGGTTTTGAGATCACGTATCTGGCGCCAATGAGCAATGGCCTGATTGATCTGAAAGAGTTGGAAGCGACCATGCGTGAAGACACCATTCTGGTTTCTATCATGCACGTTAACAACGAAATTGGTATTGTTCAGGATATCATGACTATTGGTGAATTATGCCGCAGTCGTGGCATTATTTTCCATGTTGATGCAACCCAAAGTGTTGGTAAAGTGCCTGTCGATCTCAGCCAGCTAAAAGTGGATTTGATGTCCTTTTCTGCCCATAAACTTTATGGCCCGATGGGGATTGGTGCGCTGTATGTTCGTCGTAAGCCTCGCGTACGCATTGAAGCTCAACAACATGGTGGTGGTCATGAACGCGGTATGCGTTCAGGTACATTGCCTGTTCACCAGATTGTTGGCATGGGTGAAGCTTACCGTATCGCGAAAGAAGAGCTGGAATCAGAGGCAGAACGCCTGCGTGGTTTACGTCTGCGTTTGTGGAACGGTATTAAAGATATTGAAGAAGTTTACCTGAATGGTGATTTGGAACAGGGAGCGCCACACATTCTGAATGTCAGCTTCAACTATGTTGAAGGTGAGTCATTGATGATGTCATTGAAAGATCTGGCAGTATCTTCTGGCTCGGCATGTACTTCAGCGAGTCTGGAGCCTTCCTATGTCCTGCGTGCACTGGGTATGAATGATGAACTGGCGCACAGTTCTATTCGTTTCTCTTTGGGGCGTTTTACCACAGAAGAAGAAATAGACTATGCAATCAAACTGATTCACAACGCGATTGGTCACTTACGTGATCTTTCTCCATTGTGGGAAATGTTTAAGCAAGGTGTGGATCTTAGCACCATCGAATGGTCTCATCATTAATCAGACGGTTTCAGGAGTAACGATATGGCTTACAGCGACAAAGTAATTGATCACTATGAAAACCCACGTAATGTTGGTTCATTCGATAACGAAGATCCAACAGTGGGTAGTGGCATGGTAGGAGCACCCGCTTGCGGTGACGTCATGCGACTGCAAATCAAAGTCAACGATGAAGGTATCATTGAAGACGCACGTTTCAAAACCTATGGCTGTGGCTCGGCCATTGCATCCAGTTCTTTGGTAACAGAATGGATGAAAGGTAAATCGTTGGAACAGGCTGAGGCAATTAAAAACACGCAAATTGCTGAAGAATTAGAACTGCCACCAGTGAAAATCCATTGCTCGATTTTGGCAGAAGATGCTATCAAAGCGGCTATTGCTGATTACAAGAGCAAGCGCCAAGCCAAATAATTTTTCATAAAAAGAACATAATTCTGGTGGATATTGTAGCAATATCCACCTTTACGAGTTTTAAAGTGAGGTGTTGTATGTCAATTTCCGTGACAGAAAGTGCAGCCCAACGTATTTTGGCTTTTCTGACCAATCGAGGAAAAGGTGTCGGGTTGCGCTTGGGAGTGAGAACATCCGGCTGCTCTGGTATGGCATATGTGCTTGAATTTGCTGATGCAGTAAATGAAGAAGATCAGGTTTTTGAAGATAAGGGCGTGAAAGTCATTGTTGACGGTAAAAGCATCATTTATCTTGATGGTACTGAGTTGGATTTCGTTAAAGAAGGTCTGAATGAAGGCTTTAAATTCAACAACCCCAATGTTTCCAGCGAATGCGGTTGTGGAGAAAGTTTCCACGTTTAATCCCATTTTTTGACCCGCATTTTGCGAAACTAAGAGTAACTTATGGACTATTTTGCTTTATTTGGGCTGCCTGCACGTTATGCGATTGATCGCGAACAGTTGGTGACCCGTTATCAGGAATTGCAACGCCAGTTTCACCCTGATCGTTTTGCCAACCAGCCAGAACGTGAAAAAGCGCTGGCACTCCAACAAGCTGCTACCATTAATGATGGTTATCAGACACTCAAACATCCCCTGAAACGCGCAGAATACATGCTCTCTCAACAAGGGTTTGATCTATCCAACGAACAGCACACGATGCAGGATACGGCTTTTTTGATGCAGCAGTTGGAATTGCGTGAAGAGCTTGATGCCATTGAACATCGTGCAGATTCAGAGGCAGCCTTGAACGATTTTTCCTCTCGCTTGCATAAAATGATTAAAACACGCAGTGAGCAGATGGAACAGCAACTCAATGCTGCCGAATGGTCAATTGCAGCTGATACCGTCCGTAAGTTACGCTTTCTGGATAAATTGCAACAGCAGGTTGAACAACTGGAAGAGCGGTTGTTGGATGATTTTTAGCGGATTTTTGGCTGAATGCATTTCAGTTGAGTAAATTTCGGCTGATATAGATTTATAGGGGCACATATGGCTTTATTACAAATCAGCGAACCAGGTTTATCTGCCGCACCGCACCAGCGCCGACTGGCTGCAGGGATTGATCTTGGCACAACTCACTCTCTGGTTGCGACCGTCCGTAGTGGCCAGGCGGAAACATTGGCAGACAGTGATAACCGTCACTTACTTCCTTCTGTTGTACAGTATCGTAAAGAAGAGATTCAAGTTGGTTGGCAGGCGCGTCAACAGGCTGCGTCTGATCCTGCCAATACAATCAGTTCAGTCAAGCGGATGATGGGACGATCTTTGGCTGACGTTCAACAGCGTTATCCTAACCTGCCATATCAACTTCAGGCCAGTGAAAATGGTTTGCCATTGATCAACACTGTGGCGGGGCTGGTAGATCCTATTCAGGTTTCTTCTGAAATATTGAAATCGTTGGCGCAACGGGCAGAAGAAACCTTGGATGGTAAACTTGATGGTGTTGTGATCACAGTGCCTGCTTATTTCGACGATGCTCAGCGTCAGGGCACTAAAGATGCTGCTCGTTTAGCGGGCTTGCATGTTCTGCGTCTCTTGAATGAACCTACTGCGGCAGCCATTGCTTATGGTCTTGATTCCGGTCAGGAGGGGATAATCGCTGTTTACGATCTTGGTGGTGGAACATTTGATATTTCTATTCTTCGCCTTAGCCGAGGCGTGTTTGAAGTGCTGGCAACGGGGGGAGATACCGCTCTTGGTGGTGACGATTTTGATTCGTTGTTAGCAAATTGGATACGTGAGCAGGCTGGGATCAGTGATAACGGCCACGGATTACAGCGTCAATTGCTGGATGTTGCTACCCAAACCAAAATTGCCTTGAGTGAAGCTGAGAGCGCGGAAATCAATATAGCTAACTGGCAGGGCAGCATTACTCGTACCGAATTTAACGAATTGATTGCCGCTTTAGTTAAACGCACATTACTCTCCTGCCGTCGGGCGCTGAAAGATGCAGGTGTAACGATTGACGAAGTTTTGCAGGTCGTCATGGTTGGTGGTTCAACGCGCGTGCCGTTGGTACGCAGCATGGTGGGAGAATTCTTCGACCGCGAACCATTAACGTCTATCGATCCAGACAAGGTTGTCGCAGTGGGTGCTGCAATTCAGGCCGATATTCTGGTGGGTAACAAACCAGATAGCGAAATGCTGTTACTTGATGTTATCCCGCTGTCACTTGGCTTGGAGACAATGGGAGGGTTGGTTGAAAAAGTCATTCCACGTAATACCACCATTCCCGTTGCTAAAGCGCAAGAATTTACCACTTTTAAAGATGGTCAAAGTGCGATGAGCGTTCATGTGGTGCAGGGCGAGAGAGAACTGGTTAGTGATTGCCGTTCACTGGCTCGTTTCACACTGCGTGGTCTTCCGCCGTTACCGGCTGGTGGTGCACACATTCGTGTGACCTTCCAGGTCGATGCGGATGGCTTGTTAAGCGTCAGTGCATTAGAAAAGTCCACGGGTGTTGAGGCTTCCATTCAGGTGAAACCTTCCTATGGTTTGTCGGATGAAGAAATTGCCCATATGCTCAAAGATTCTATGTCTAATGCACAGGAAGATGTTCAGGCACGCAAATTAGCTGAACAGAAAGTAGAAGCCGCTCGAATGCTGGAAAGTTTAACCAGTGCATTGGAAAAAGATGCAGATTTGCTGGATCAAGAAGAGCTGGCGGCGATTGATGCTGCTGCACATGTATTAATTGAAAGTGCTCAGGGAACCTCCCCTGAGGCAATTGAAAGTGCAATAAAACAACTGGACAAGCAAACGCAAGAATTTGCAGCACGCCGTATGGATACATCAATCCGCCGGGCTTTGGCGGGTCATTCTGTGGATGAGATTTAATATATGCCGAAAATTGTGTTTTTACCTCATAACGAACTTTGTCCTGAAGGGGCAGTCTTGGAAGCAAAGGAAGGCGAATCCATTCTGGATGTTGCATTACGTAATGGCATTGAGATTGAACATGCCTGTGAAAAATCCTGTGCGTGTACCACTTGTCACTGTATTGTCAGGGAAGGCTTTGACTCACTGGAAGAAAGCTCTGAACTGGAAGATGACATGTTAGATAAAGCATGGGGTTTGGAGCCTGAAAGCCGTTTGAGCTGTCAGGCTAAAGTTACCGATGAGGATTTAGTCGTTGAAATCCCCAAATACACCATTAACCATGCGCGCGAACACTGACAGGAGAACAGAAAATGAAATGGTCTGACAGTCGTGATATTGGTGAAGCACTGTATGATAAATTTCCTGATTTAGATCCAAAAACAGTGCGTTTCACCGACATGCATGAATGGATTTGTGAGCTGGAAGGTTTTGATGACGATCCGCAGAAATCCAACGAAAAAATACTGGAAGCTATTTTGTTGGTGTGGCTGGACGAATATGAATAACGTGCAATTTCACCGATTCTTGCTCAATAGCTTGGCATAGTGTGTATTTAGTGGAAAACTGGCGATTGCCAGTTTTTTTATAAACCCTCACTGTGTAACAGTGAACAAATAAGATAAGAAGTGAGAAAAAATGACAAAACAAATCATGCCTATAACACTGTCTTATGAGCCAGCTAACGCTTGCTGGGGTGAAAAAGCACTAATTAGTTCAAATGAGCAAGGGATCACAATCCATTTGGAAGGCAATGGCAAGCTGGGCGCAATTCAACGTGCCGGGCGTAAAATTGACGGACAAGGAATTCGTAATATTGCTTTAGTGGGTGATGGCTGGGATCTGGAAAAAAGTTGGTCATTTTGGCTGGGCTTCCGTTCACCTAAAGGATTACGCACAATTGAATGGCCACAACTCCCTGCGGCGGAAAAACAGGAACTAGAAAGAAGGATCAAATTCATTGACTGGGTGCGTGATACCATCAATCTTCCAGCAGAAGATTTGGGGCCAGACCAGCTTGCTCAGAAAGCCATTGATTTATTGCGTGGAGTAGCGGGTGATGCCGTTAGTTATCGTATTATCAAAGGAGATGAGTTGCGTAAACAGGGATATGCAGGGGTATATACCGTTGGCCGTGGCTCTTCTCGTGATCCTGTGTTCCTGGCATTAGACTTCAATCCAACAAAAGATGCAAAAGCAGCTGTCTTCGCCTGCCTGGTTGGTAAAGGCATTACTTTCGATTCCGGTGGATACAGCATCAAACCTTCTCATTTCATGGACTCTATGAAATCAGATATGGGGGGATCAGCGACATTAACGGGAGCACTGGCTCTGGCAATCAGTCGAGGCTTAAAACATCGTGTAAAACTGTTCCTGAGTATTGCAGATAATATGGTGAGTAGTAATGCGTTCAAATTGGGCGATATCATTCACTACCGCAATGGTAAAACGGTTGAAGTGATGAATACGGATGCGGAAGGGCGTCTGGTTCTGGCTGATGGTTTGATTGATGCTAGTGCAGAAAAAGCACAACTTATTATTGATGCTGCTACGTTGACTGGCGCAGCGAAAACAGCAGTAGGAAATGATTACCACTCAGTATTGGGTTTTGATGATCAACTGGTATCTGATTTAATGGCTGCGGCCAATAATGAAAATGAATTGTTCTGGCGTTTGCCGCTGGCTGAATTCCATCGTAACCAGCTACCATCCAACTTTGCTGATCTGAACAACATTGCGTCACCGGCACATTCGGCAGGAGCAAGTACCGCAGCAGCATTTTTGTCGCACTTTGTTGAAAATTACAAAAAAGGTTGGGTACATATTGATTGTTCAGCAACTTACCGTAAATCCGCTGTTGAACAGTGGGCGGCGGGTGCAACGGGATATGGTGTACGTACCATTGCCAATTTATTGCTGACAAAAGCGAAATAAACTGAAATATCTTGCTTAATAGCTCCTCTTCTTATGGGGAGCTATTATTGAATTTTTCGATGACCTTATCTTCAATTTAAACAGTACCATCGGGGATTTTCATGAACTTATTAAATGGATCTATCGCTACTGAAATAGAGGTTCCTGGCGGAAGTCTCATTACTCTAAGCCAGCCAGAAGAACAGCCAACTCAGCTTATTGAGTCATTAATTGAATTATTTAAACAACATAAACCTGTTCGACAGGCTTTTTTAATTATGGCCCATGATAAGAATATAGATGAAAAACCCAATGTATTAATTGGCTTGGAATTCAGTGTGACACTGGCAGAAAACGAAATTAATTTGTTAATTCAAGAAGCGGGTGAACTGGCTTGCAAATATCTTGATGAAGAGGAATCTGTCGATTTTTGCCTGCTTGATGAACAAGAAGGAGGCATCAGCCATTTCTTGATTCATCATACCCAACCCTTTTATCAGCGAAAATTAGGTAGCTGGTTGCGTGATACTATCCCGATTGTTAATCAATAACGACTTGAGGATGGACATCAGATTAGTGTTTTAGATTAAAAAATTATTGTTTTACGATAATTTTGATCTATAATTCGATCATGTTAACTAATGAGACACAAACATGATGCCCTCTGGAAAACTGACACGAATAACGACACTCAGCTTGGTGATGTCCAGGTTATCTTTGTTAATTATCATCCTAATGATGGTGATTAATATTTTTAGTTGGCTGGATCCAAAACTCATTTTGGGAAGATATGGATTAGGTTTTTCTTTAACTGAAAGGATATTATCCAACTTTGACAGGGATACGTTTACTGCATGGAAATTAACCGGAGGAATATTGATATCGACGATCCCACTATTATCATTGGTTGGTAGTTTTTTGGCTTTTCATCGATTATTTGGCAATTATAGAAAAGGAGATTATTTCTCCAAACGCACGGTTAAATATTTGGAGTATGCGGGTTGGGGCGTTATTTTATGGAGTATTTTAGATATTCTTTGCCAGCCAGTATTAACATTATGGTTAACAATAGGGGCACCAGTAGGTGAACGCCTTATCTCATTGAGTTTAACGACCGGTCATTTTGTCGCTATTTTCATTTCAGTTTGCCTGGCTATTATTTCACGTATTCTTTATCAAGCATGTGATATATATGATGAAAATCAGAGTATTGTATAGGAGATACCGTGGCAATTCTTATCAATTTGGATGTGATAATGGCGAAACGAAAAATTAAATCTAAAGATTTAGCACAAGTTATTGGCATTACTGAACAGAACCTTTCTTTGCTAAAAACAGGAAAAATTAAGGGGATTCGATTTTCTACCTTAAATGCCATTTGCCAATATTTAGAATGCCAGCCGGGAGATATATTGGAATTCAAAGATGATTAGAGCAAGTAAATAGCGTAGTGGTTATTATTAATTCAACGTAAACAGTGAGGAAAAAAGATGAAAAATTTTTCATATGTTTTGCTGCTGGGGGCATTTTATATACCTGCTTCGTTTGCTGATACCTCAATAACTAATAGTCAAAAAATAACAGATCAGGGATCTCCTCGTCAGGGAGTGCTAAGAGAGTGTACTGATCTATTACCAACGGGGCACAAATATACTATCAGTATTATTGGTACGTCAGATAAAACCAGCCAAGATCCTAAAGAAAAGTTCACCGGAGAATTTATCGTTTCTGATGAAAGTAAACAAGATATAAGCAAAGAAAGGGCTGACGAAATTAAGCCTTTTATTCAATGTGTAACAGAGAAGGTTTTATAATTGTCATTGAGTGAAAAACACGAATTCAATGATCCTGGTCAGTATGCCTGTTTGGGAATTCATCGCCTGAACGGGCATTATTTTATAAAATGGTTATTTCATCGTGTATACCAATCTCACTTCAAGATGCGTGTGATTTCTTCACGCGAAGCGGGGAGAAATCAGGTTTCATAGCGTGTTGTAAATTGCAACTTGAAGTTTAATGCGTATATAACGAAGCGAAAATGTGATTTATGCTAAAAAATGATATTTTCGCTAAGAAAGTTTTAATAAAATGTTATGTTTTTTGTAGGCAAGCAGAAACTCTCCTCCTATAATCAACGCCTATTTTTATCCCTGTCAGATACAGGGTTGAGCAGCCCTTCAGTTTTGTTTGGGGCGTAAAAATTAAAATGAATCATCGCTGAAAGTGCCAAAGAGGTTACGCAATGACAATTGAACGTACTTTTTCCATTATTAAACCCAACGCAGTGAAGAAAGATGTTATCGGTTCTATCTATGCCCGCTTTGAAAGTGCTGGGTTTAAGATTATCGCCGCCAAAATGTTGCATTTGACGCGCGAACAGGCGGAAGGTTTTTATGCTGAACACAAAGGCCGCCCTTTCTTTGATGGTTTGGTGGCGTTCATGACCTCTGGCCCAATTATGGTACAGGTTCTGGAAGGTGAAAATGCCGTTCAACGTCACCGCGATCTGATGGGGGCTACCAATCCTGATAATGCGTTGGCTGGCACTCTGCGTGCAGATTATGCCGACAGCTTTACTGAAAATGCGGTTCACGGTTCAGACTCTCCTGAATCTGCAAGTCGTGAAATTGCTTACTTTTTCAGTGACGATGAAATTTTTCCGCGTTTTTAAAGTTCTTCACTTAAGTAGCATATAAATAGTAAAGTTTGTACAATGATGCGCCCCACTGATTTGGTTCAGCGGGGCGTTTATTATTTTATTTCAATGTCCATTCAATATGGCTCTGATTAAAAGAGAGAATGAACATTGAATTGGCAGTCACCGCATGAAAACTTAATGCTGAAATCAGATCAGCATAGAGCCGAAAGTGTAACAACGAGGCGATGTAACAATGTCCCAACTTAACGAAACCGTACCACCTGCAACTTCCGCCGTATCCGTCACGCCTGAAAAGAAAAACGGTAAAGTCAATTTGCTCGATCTTAACCGTAAACAAATGCGTCAGTTTTTTGTCGATATGGGAGAGAAACCTTTTCGTGCCGATCAGGTTATGAAATGGATTTACCATTATTGCTATGACGATTTTGAGCAGATGACCGATATCAACAAAGTGCTCCGGGCAAAATTGCAACAACTTGCTGAAATCAAAGCCCCTGAAGTTGCAGAAGAGCAACGCTCTGCTGATGGCACAATCAAATGGGCGATTACTGTCGGTGATCAACAGGTTGAAACGGTTTATATCCCAGAAGATGATCGTGCGACACTGTGTGTTTCATCTCAGGTGGGGTGTGCTTTAGAGTGTAAATTTTGTTCTACGGCTCAGCAGGGCTTTAACCGTAATCTGCGAGTTTCCGAGATTATTGGTCAGGTTTGGCGCGCTGCCAAGATTATAGGATCACTAAAATCCAGTGGTCGTCGCCCCATTACCAACGTAGTGATGATGGGAATGGGGGAACCATTACTCAATTTGAATAATGTCGTGCCAGCAATGGAAATCATGATGGATGACTTTGGCTTTGGTTTGTCGAAACGCCGTGTAACATTGTCAACGTCTGGTGTTGTTCCTGCGCTGGATAAACTGGGGGATATGATCGATGTTGCACTGGCTATTTCCTTACATGCACCCACTGACGACATTCGTGATGAAATTGTGCCCATTAACCGCAAGTACAACATTGAAGAGTTTCTGGCGGGAGTACGCCGTTACCTGACAAAATCCAATGCTAACCAGGGACGTGTGACAGTGGAATATGTGATGCTTGATCATGTCAACGACAGCGTTGAGCAGGCTCATCAGTTAGCCGAATGCCTGAAAGATACTCCCAGCAAGATCAACCTGATCCCGTGGAACCCGTTCCCAGGTGCACCTTATGGGCGCAGCTCAAATAGCCGCATTGATCGTTTTGCCAAGATCCTGATGGGATACGGTTTTACAACCATTGTGCGTAAAACGAGGGGAGATGATATTGATGCTGCATGTGGGCAGCTTGCCGGTGATGTCATTGACAGAACCAAGCGAACCATGAAAAAACGCCTTGCAGGTGAACCTATTCAGGTAAAAACAGTCTAATTTTTTGTTTAATATCGATTAATGGCTAAAAATCTGGCAAAGTTTAACATATCCTTATAAATGAAGATGGTATGATACGGAAATCAATAATTTGGTCTATAGTTTGTTTTGGCCTGCTAACGGGGTGTGTGGAACAATCAACGCATCGCACTCATCAGGTTGTTGCCATAGATACACGATTGCAGCTAGGGAGAGCTTATTTGGCGGAACGAAATTTATCGGCCGCTAAATATCATTTTCAAAAAGTCCTGCTGGCGGAGCCTCATCATCCAGAGGCACATTTAGGCATGGCACTGCATGAACAATATGCAGGCCGTCCTGAAACCGCCAGTCAGCATTATAGAATGGCTATGCAGTATGCAGCTGAAAGTGATACCGTAGTGTATCACTACCATATTTTTCTTTGTGAACAGAAGCAGTATGAAAAAGCTGAGCAGTTGATCATGAAAAATATGAAAAGTAACACCGGCCGTTATAGCTGTGATAAATGATTTTCTGCGGCCAACGTAGTATTTAGATGATTTCGCTACACAAATTAAATGAATATCAATTTGTGTAAATTCTTTAACCCAGAACAGTACCAGTATCCCTTGCTAATGAAGACTGAAACTTACCCAGAAGAAGCCAATCTGACAACAGGTCAGATTCTGCGTCAAGCTCGTGAAAAACATGAGCTTTCTCAGCAAACTGTGGCAGATCGCTTGTGTCTTAAACTGTCCACTGTTCGTGATATTGAAGAAGATAATATCCCGTCAAATATTTCACCAACATTTCTTCGTGGTTATATTCGCGCCTATGCAAAATTAGTTCAGGTGCCTGAATCTGAAATCTTGAGTACCCTGGATAAACAGATCCCTTCCAAGGCCATAAAAGCGGCACCTATGCAAAGTTTTTCAGCAGGAAAAAAACGCAAGAAACGTGACGGTTGGTTAATGAAAATAACATGGGTTGTTATTGTTGTATTGCTGGGAATGACATTCCTGTGGTGGTGGCAGAACTATAAAGTACAACAAACAGAACTGTCTTCAATGGCCACACAATCAAATACCCAGGATAACCAGGTAACAGGTTCTGAAAATGATCGACTGGCGCCAAGTGCTGGGGAAAATAATGTAGCGCCGCTTAAAGAAAATCAAGCCGAAGCGACTGCTCAATCTGATGTTTCCCAGGCGAAAACATCGCCGACAGAGGCGAATGACACAGCAGGAAACAGCAAGGCTCCAGAGCCTCCCGACGCGCCGGTATCCACAGAAGCAAATCAGCCTGCAACCAATGTAACGCCAGAAAATGCGGCTGCTTCTGCCAATACAGAGGCGGCGAATAGTACTGTTGTGAGCCCCGTCATTGACTGATGTAAATAGTATCAGCACTGCGAACAACGATGAATTAGTGATAGATTTCAGCGGTGAGTGTTGGCTGGCCGTCAAAGATGCTAAAGGTAAGATGTTGTTTAGTGGCATAAAAAAGAAAGGGGATAGCCTAAAACTTTCCGGGAATTTACCTTACTCAGTGAATATTGGCGCACCTGCTAAGGTTAAAGTCCAGTTCCGAGGAAAGCCCGTGGATCTCAGTTCTTTTGTGAAGAAAGGTGTCACGGCTAAACTGACACTGAAATAAATGCCTTAACCTTTTGGCATAGTTATTCACCACAGCATAGTTGTAATTCTTATAAACAAAAATACAGGGATGTAGGGGAGTAATGT
>NZ_JBBMXF010000004.1:0-230052 GCF_037996785.1 Xenorhabdus thailandensis | reverse complement strand
CCAACCCATAATGGAGCTCGTAATCCCCAGCCTAAATCAATACACAATCCACCAAGAAAAGAGCCGATGACCACACCAAGTGTTATCACGGAGGTGTGAATTGTATTAACCAGTGGGCGACCATTAGCTGTTCGCATAACTCGAGTGACCATAGCCGGGTTCATCGTTACTCCAACTAATCCGATACCAATTAGGGATAAGGCTGCAAGTGATTTGTTATCAGCAAACAAGCCAAAGAGCAGGAGAAATAGGGTAAGAGAAATTAAGCCGATGGTTAAGACTGCGATGGTATGGCGATCTGTGAGTTTACCTACTACGATATTGCCCACTATTGGAGCTGTTTTGGAATAAAGGTTATGAAGGTACACAACTTGTTGATCTCACGGTTGCGATGAATATCAATCCACCGAGTTTCTATTCGGCGTTTGGCAGTAAGAAAAAAGCCTTTTATGCAGCGGTTGAACTCTACATTAAAACAGTCGGGGCTAAAGTGATGGACAGTCTTAATGAGGCTGTTGATGTAAGGGAAGGTGTGCGAGTAATGTTAGAACGCTCTATCGATGTGGCGACTTCGAACCGAGCTGGTGGATGTTTGCTTATTTTAGGAGTTATTAACAATTCTCAAGAAAATGAGGATGTTCATGCTTATCTTAAAACTGTGCGTAAAAACACACTAGCGTTGATTCATAGTCGGATAGAAAAAGGGGTAAAGGATGGTGAGTTACCCAATGATACCAATGCTGGAAAATTGGCATCATATTTTTTTGGGATTATGCAGGCTATTTCATTGCAGTCACGTGATGGTGTGTCAAAAGAAGAACTTATGAGTTTGATTGAGCCGGCAATGGCTGCAATACCTTCTTGAATTAATTGATACCAGAAATATTGCAACCTGATAAAAGTAAACCCAAAGAGTCGTTATTATAATTCATCCCAATGATGAATGATCTGCCCAACAATACCGTAATCACGGGCTTCTTCTGGCTCCATCCAGTAATTCTGATCGGTATCTTTTGCGACCTTATCAAAGGATTGATAGGTTGCTTTACTGATCAGCCGGTTTATCCGGTTACGAATTTTTATTATTTCTTTGGCTTCGATTTCGATGTCTGAGGCGCAGGGTGAGAGCGTGAATTTTTTGTTAACAAAATTTAGGGTTGACGGATAAGAAAAAACATCATCTCATCCTTCTTTTTTTAGGAAGTATTCTCATGAGCATCAATGCCTTTTCTCAATATTTCAGTACGTTAACAGACCCTCGCCAGTCGTCTAAGATCAGTTATCCTTTGTTTGATATCCTTTTTCTGGCAATTACATCCATCATCGCCGGCGCGGAAGGATGGGAAGATATTGAAGATTTCGGCGAAACGTATCTGGACTGGTATCAAAAAAAATCACTTTTCCCGAATGGAATACCGGGACATGATTCTATCGCTCGACTTATTTCTCGTCTCAATCCTGTTGAGTTTCAGCACTGTTTTATCCAGTGGGTTCAAGGGATTAATGAACGTTCTGAAGGGGAAATTATCGCCATTGACGGGAAAACATTGCGGGGAACTTATCACGGCAAGGATCGGCAGTCGATGTAAGTGCGTTTGCCACCCAGAATGGCGTTGTGATGGGGCAATTGAAGACAGACAAAAAGTCCAATGAAATCACTGCGATCCCTAAATTACTCGGTTTGGCGGATGCGGTCTATCGAACCATCGGGAACAGAATCAACCAAATTCCTGATATGTCGTTTTTTGAATCAGGTAACAATTATCAAAAATTCCCCAACGGTATGGTTTTGCAGTGGGGTATCGCGGTAGCGGGGAGTTCTACATCAACGGGAATTAAAACATTATTTCCGTATCAATTCCCAACCGGCGTTATTGCGATCGCAACAGGACAGCGCGAACCCGCATTTACACCCACAAAAATTCCGCACGCAGTTGGTTTTGCTGATATGTCCCGTTTGGGATTTACAGCCAAATCTGCCGCAGGTGCCGACGATACGTTTGACTACATAGCGATTGGATATTGATATGAAAAAATATTTGTTTAGTCGTTCCACACTGAGTTTTTATCCGGTTTCATGGTTAGCGGAATATAACGCGGCGGGTACACTGCCAGACGATGTGATCCCCGTTGCTGATGAATTAGTTTTTGAATTCAGTCAATCTGTTGCCGGAAAACAGCGGGGTGTCGATACTCGCGGTCTGCCATGCTGGGTTGATATTCCACCGCCAACACAGGCAGAATTGCAGCAACAGGCAGAACGGCAAAAACAATACCTAATGTCTCAGGCCGCAAACTCAATCGCTCCACTACAATATGCTGTCGATCTCAACATGGCAACGGACACAGAGCTATCGGCACTGACCGAATGGAAAAAATATACCGTATTATTAAACCGTGTAGACTGTTCGGCTGCACCCAACATTGACTGGCCTAAAGCGCCAGAATAACAATCAGGGGCACGTAGCCCCTATACTCATTTCGGCTGTTCCGGCCATACGATATCGGGTGCAGTAGCGCAATCCACCCGATTGAGCAGCACCCGATATTTGCGCCAGGCAGTTAATGCGGATTTTTCGGTGTCGGTGGCCATATCGAGATCGACGGCGTCCTGATAAATATCAATTTTGGCGATGGCTGTATCTAACAATTGTCGTTTCCGGGATCCCGCCTGTTGCTGTTCATGCTGGTGTTGCGCCTGAGTATCTGTCACCCACTGTTTGCCATTCCAGTTGTCAAATGGTGTTGCGGGTGCCTCTGGTGTTGTTTTCGACGGATAATCACCGAGTGCTGTAATCACCTGTGCGGCACCTGTTTCAATACTGTAAACAGTTTCGCCGCGGTGATCTGCGACGTACTCCCACGCGGACAAATCCTGTGAGCGGCAAATAGCATAACCCTGTTTGGGGGCATCCGGTGCATCAATACAGGAATGCGCGGGGACACCAACACCTATAGGTAAAAATTCAACCGATGAGGAAATATATTCCCGCGTCTCGCTGTGATAGTTGAAAACAGTAATATTACCCGCGACAGTGGCAATATTATTTTTGTCTAATTTTGCAGTCATTATGCGGCTCTCACAATGTAGTTAAATGCGACATTACGTGGGCGAGTTTCGTTCGCAGTAGAAAAACCACCGTGAACGCTCGCACTATATGTTCGGAATGTGTTCATATTCCACAACCCAAAATTATTGCCCACTGACGCATCAACAGGGATGGCAAAATTATTCGATTTGGAATCGTTAAATGCTGTTGTAATCCCACGTTCAGCCACATCTACAGCGGAACCTGTGGTTGTCGGTAGCGCGTGGTAATGGTCTTGCATCGCAAAATTTTGCGCGCTGAGGAGGGCGCGTCTGATATCAACATTTCTGCCATCATCCCACCCACGAATAAATTCCCCGCGTAAATCCGGTAATCGTAGTGCGGGGTATACCCGTGCCAGTTCGGGGTATTGAGCAGCCGTAAACGTAGCGCCATTACATTTCATCCACCCAGCCGGCGGCGTTGCTAACGGCCACGGAATCGGCACACCAACGGGTACGGCTGAGCCTGACGCTAAACCGAGGTTTTTCACAAACGCCTGTTTATCTGGAATATCCGCACCGTTCTTGTTTTTTTCCAGACGAGTATTGGCATTATTATTCGCCACATTAGCCAAATCATAAGCTGTCTTTACCGATTTTGGTGTTGCCGCATGAATTTCGCTATTGCTATCCACCGCGCTACTTAGGATCACAAATCCCTTTTCTTTCAGCGTCGCATCAGGATGGTTACGGCTGTTTGCATGTTTCTTAATAGAATCGTCCACATACTCACGCGTAGCCAAAATCACAGACGGGTCAACTTTCAGAGTCACTGCATCAGCGCTGCTGACAATCAAGATCATACGGATAGTCTGTGTACGACCGGAGCCTTCCTGTAATTGTGGTTTATAGGTTTCTGCACAGTTACCTACAGCAATCAGAATGCCATCTTTGTCATACAAGCCGATTTCACGGATCCACCAACCGCCTTCGTTTTCAGGAATAACCTGTTCCGCAATGATTTGGTTAGTGTTTTTCGGATCAATGCTCAGCGTATTAATCGCTGCACGACGTTTTTCATTAATCAATTTGGTTTGTTTAGTATCTGGCGTCGGCAAGCTGCCATCACCATCACCAACAGCCATATGGGTAATTTCAATTTTAGTACCCAAGGCCGCAGCATTTGCTAACTTATCTGCACCTAATTGCGTCAGTAGCGCAAAATATTTGGTACTCATGCTCTAATCCTCATGTCATCAATAATATGTACACCCGCGCCCACAACTTCTGAGCTGGATATTGTTATTTGTTCCGGGAAATAAGGGTAAATCGTCAGTTCGTCACCACTGTAAGTCGCCGCTGAGTAGTGATATTCACCACGTGTATCTAGGTTGATGTCCAATCCAATCAAATGTCGGCTCACTGGCTTAGCATCGAAAATCAGGTTTTCCAACTCTTCGAACATTTCATGGGTAATTCCATTTTCCAATACACCGATATCCAGCCGGAAAGTGCCCGGAGCATCGTTGGTTTGCCACCACTCTTTTACGCGGATGAGATAACCCAATGGCTCGACAACTCGCCGAATCGCACCAATCGTTCCTTTATGTTTATGCAAGAATAGGGAGCTTTTTATCACTTCCCTTTTGATACTTTCAGGCCAACGTTCATCCCAGCGATCAACTGACCACGCCCAAGCCAGATAAGGCAGTAGTGATGCCGGACAAGTATCCGGATCCCACAACTCGCGTAACGGAACCTTGACCTTCTGCAATTCAGCGCAGGCTTTGGCCGCTGCAAGTTCTAACTGAGTCGAGCCTATCGGCAGAAGGCGATCACTCATCCGAACCTCCCATCGTCAGGGTAGTTTTAGTGCAGTAAGATGCCTGCGTTTTATCCAGTACTACGTCTTTTAACGGTGCCTTCAATTCCACGCGCTGGACACCTTCCACATGCAGTGCGGCATAAATCGCTGACAAACGAATGTCACGCCCCAAACGATGCTGTGCTTCAACATAATGTTTCAGTCGCTGTTTTGCTGCCTTGTAGATAGGTTCTGATTCTGGTGTAGGGAAAATGTACAACACCGCATCAATTTCATATTCCACAATGTTTGCTGACTGGACTTTCAGACGATCCGCCACTGGACGCACGTTTTCATCGTTTAGCGTTTTTTCGACTATTTCCAGCAACTCTTTGGAAGCAATACCCTTGTCTTCCCGCGACATAATAGTCACAGTGACATTCGCTGGCGACGGGCTGATTGCCGAAGCGTCAGCGACACGACCATCCGCACTGCGTGCATGGTATTCATACGCGCCGACTGGACCGGCAACACTCAAACCTTCAAAAGCTTGTGGGATACGCACGCGGTAATCGTTGTCAGATTCCATCACTGCTGGTGTCGGTGGCACGGTAGAATTATCCGCAGGATGCAGAACCATACGGGATACGTTGTTGTTCGCCCCCAACTGATCCAAATCGCTGCCTGTTGAATAGGCCACCATCACCGCCCGCGCTGCTTCGTTAACCCGTTGACGCAAGAGCAGCTCACGATAAACGTTCTCTTCCAACAACTTGACCAAAGGTTCAGATTCCAGTTGCAAAGTACGTGCAATGGCGTCTTGCTGATCTTCTGGATAGAGCGAGATCAAGCCTTTTTTACGCTCTTCCAGCAGTTGTTCGTAATCCAGTGGCTCCACCACATCCGGTGGTGGCAACTGGCTTAAATCGATTGTTGGCATGATTTATTACCTCACCGGGAATGGCTCACCGGAATAGAAAGTGAAAATTCCTTGGCGGATTGATGATAACTACCTGTAATATCCACCACCATTTTGCCGTCCTGTCTGGTTTCCATCGTAATGGAGGTCAGTATCACGCGTGGCTCCCAACGGCTGATTGCGGTATAGCTGGCCGCCATAACCTGAAGCCGGAGCGCTGCATTTTGCGGCCAGTCAATCAGCTCTGACAGCAAAGAGCCGTAAGTACGACGTGCGATACGGCTGCCCACAGGGGTTAATAAAATATCGCTGACGGATTGCCGGATATGTGCCAAATCTGTCAGCTCTCGTCCCGTCTGCCGATTCATTCCCAAGTACATCATACGGGGCCTCCTGATGTGTCACCGCCTGACCTGATGCCGGTGTGTTTATGGGAATCCACGACCACGCCATTGGAACTGAAAGTGCCTCCGGTGTGTTCAATATTGCCTGCCATTTTGCCGCCGTTGCGCACAATCAAATTGCCTGTGCTCATTAGCTGCGTACAGATGACCTCCGGTGTATCCAGCGTAATTCGGGTGCTGGCGACACAGGTGATTTCCGGCGCGGTAATATGGACGGAATCCAACGCAGTCACTGTTGCGGTTTTGATGCCAATCACAGTCAATGCACCAGATTGCGGTTCATACTCCATCACAGCACCATCCGGAAACTTGATATACGTCGCTTCAGGTGATGTTGATGGCGCCGGAAATTCATCTGAAAAAATCGCTGGCAATACAAAGGCGGTGGTCAGATCTCCGCCTATGGACAGTAATAAAACCTGCTCACCAACACTGGGCGCCCACCATGTGCGGGAGTTTCCCGCTCTAGATGTCAACCAGTGCAGCCAGTTGGTTTCAAGATTACCTGTCGCGACGCGGCACATTCCCTTTGCGGTATCCACTTGGGTAATAACGCCGGTTCGGATCAGGTTGCGCAATAAGCGCATCAGTTCAGTGAGTTGTGTGTTCATGACGTAAGAATGCCATGAAATAGCAGGTTGGACATTAAACTGAATTTGTAGGAAACAGCATACAAATCCAGTATAAAAACCTTTTTAAATCAATTAAATAAAAAGACCTCCTTTGGAAAAAGAAGGCCTTAAAAACAGCATTGCTAAGGTGTAATCATTCTGATTTACATTGTTGAACAACATCCCGTACATACTGTTGTAAATAGTCTAATTTGGCTTGATCTTTGATGATGCCGGTTCGGATATCGTAAATAGCACGTCCAGCTTTTGCAGTGAGTTCGACTTGGGTTCCATCGCCCATGCTGCGGGGGCTGGTATCTCGGTTTTGGGTGAGCTGACAGGTAGCAAGGTTAGCGGCGGCGATTTGCACCCGCCGATGACCAGCAACAATGTCAGCACGCAAAGCCGCATTTTCTTCGGAAGCATGAGCTAATTTTCCTGAATAATATTCATCCAATTGTGCAGCCCGATTTTGTGCATCTTTCATTTGCTGAATAGCTGCCAACGTTTCTGAATGGGCTTGTTGGTTGATAGCAACAAGCTGCTCAGCCTGTTGCTGTTTTAAATCCGCCACTTCGCTGAGAAACAGGGTGCGATGTCCCCACCAGCCAAGACTCCCACCAATAACCAAGCTCATAATTAACGGCACCTTTTTTATTGTATTAATTCCCAACAAACCAGTTCAGTCTCCTCTTCAATCCCAAAGCTGGATAATAGGTTTACTGGCAGCAGGTATAAATTCCGGCATTTCAACTTTCGTTCCATGCGGCAGTACTGCCCCACAATCCGCTAATCCAGGATTTGCCTGTAACACACGCTCAGTCATCCCCAATGTGTGACCATAATGACGCCAGCAAATGGCATCTACGGTCTCATTTTGCTGTGCGATAACTTGCATACACTCTCCTTTTTCTTTGCAGAAACCAGTTAGTAAATCGGAGAGTTATGATCAAATAATTAGCGAAATGCTTCAATGCGGTGGGATTGTTAGGTAAGTAGTACAAATAAAGGAAATTCAATCCAAATAAATCAAGAGTAGAAAAGGGTTTCCTGCCCTTGATTTATTTCTTATTACAATGAATTTCTCTTCGTAGGACGGAGTTGATCCTTATCAGTGCTAATCAGATAACCAACTATCATCCTCCCAAACCTCTTGAATGAGTTCCATCATGTGATCGTGTTCACTGCTTTTTTTAGTCCCTGTCACTCTTACGGAGGTGCTGCTGCTAATTCCAATTCTAAAATTTGTATCAGGATAGTGTGGTAATATTCTTTTTTTTAGTTCACTTTCTAATGAAGATATGACTGGCTCAGAAATATTAGTTCGTTTATCGAAAAGTATTTCTATTCGCATTTTTTTCTCCTCCAAATCTATTCTTCTATGTGCTCATAATTCCTTAACGTTTTATTACCGTTCTCTTCATTACCTAACAGATTGTTTTCCTGTTTACCCTGGTAACTGTTAAACCTTTTTTCATAAGGTGCAGATAGCTCTGCTATCCAAACCAGTGCCAGCTCTTTGTCTTCCGCATGATTACATTCGCAACTTGTTGCCATTCTAGCAATGAAATTGATACGTTGCGCTACCAATGATTCTATAAGAGATTCCACTGATCTACCTGCCTCCACATAAGAAACTGTATATACATACAGTACATGCAATAAATCTAAATTTGAAGTAATTTTTAACTGTTTTAATAATTAAATTTGATAGTTAATAACTATTATCTGTTGTTTTAACAGAAACATTTACTAATTTAATTTATTTTTCTACTATGATAATTCTATGATTTATCGAATACTTTATCTTTCTACTTACCCTGTTCATTCGTACACTTATTGACCTAACTCGAACTCAAAATTTGACAACTACACCATTGTGATGAGCAATATCTGAGCAAGATTCGCGTTGCCATAAACAACTCCATTTTTCATTTTCCAAATCAGAGTACTTGAAAAATGTACGTATGATTAATCGTTTGTTTTTCCTCTTAGGTAAGATGTTGAATTCATTATCATGGAGAGGACACCGTATATTCGCCATATTTTCCATCAATATTTTTCTACAAGACTTTCCTCAAAATTCCCCGCTATTTCCAACATTCTCTTCATTTCAAACTCTCAATCTATCCTCAATGGCATTTCCGAAATACTTCGATATAGGCATAAAGATTGAAATTTGGGCGTTCATGATGCAATATCTCTCAATGGTTTTCATCTTAACCAATCTGGGCTCACCGAAGATCTTGTATCGAGAAATTAGGCGGGATATCAATAGCTCTTATCTGTACTATCAATGAAAAATACCAATATTGAGATAAAAATGGGGACCGATAGTGGGGGAAGACCTGCTATTGAACGTCTTGTCCGCGCATATGGATTTAAATCACGTCAGGCCCTAAGTGACCATTTGGGCGTTTCCAAAAGCACGATGGCAAACCGCTACCTTCGTGATAGTTTCCCTGCGGATTGGATCATCCAGTGCAATCTCGAAACTGGCGCTTCACTGCTGTGGCTGAGCACGGGTCAAGGAGAAATGTTCCCAGATGGAGAAAGCGGCAAAAAAGCGGAACGGTTGGAAAATATCATTGCCCCATCCATCTCTCGTGTAAAATTATCGGGCGGTAAACTCAATGAAATTAGCCCTGTGATCTTGGACAGCGAGTTGATTTCCAAGGAACTCAAAAATCCACTGGTTGTTGATGATGGTGCCTCATGGTATCTGCTAGATACGCAAGAAGGCAATATTCAAGATGGTTTATGGCTGGTGGATATTGAAGGTATGCACAGTATCAAAAAGATTGTCAAAATCCCAATCAGCAAGATTCGGGTCAGCGATAGCAACGTTACTTTTGATTGTGCAATCAGCGATATCAAATTTATTGGCCGCGTCGCTCTGGTCATATCCAGACAATAAATAATCTGACATAAAACAGTTGCCATCAAGGTTATAGTCATGAGGATAACCTTGATGGCATTCAACCATTTTCATACAAAATCTGAACGCTGAAACCGATACAGAACATGCTCCCTTAATGGATGGTTTTCTTCTAACCCAGGGTGAAGAAATGTTTTTTCATCCCTAACCATACCCAATTTTTTCATGACATTTTCCGAGCGATAATTAGAAACTGTCGTAAAAGCAACAACTTCCTCCAATCCGATTTCTGTAAATGCAAAGTCAAAAATTCTGCGGGCGGCTTCACACGTATAGCCTTTTCCCCAAAATGGCTTGTCCAGACGCCAGCCGATTTCAACAAAAGGTGAGAATGGAAATTTGATGTTCGGGACATTCAGTCCTACAGAGCCGATAAATTCACCATTCTGTTTTAATTCAACCGCCCATAATCCCCAACCACCCTGCGTTTCAAACTTGTGGATACAATTATCAATAAAAATATTGCTCTGCGCTTTAGTCAGTATGTCAGGAAAAAATTCCATTACGTCGGGGTTGCTACTTAAGCGAAAGAAGGGTTCTCTGTCCTCGGCTTTCCAGGCACGGAGCCGCAATCTTTCTGTTTCCAATTCGACAACCACAACGCCTCCTTGATTATCAAGCGTTATTTTTCGCTTTTGGCTTGTCACCTTGATTTTCTCTAATGGAAATCACTCGTTCCATTTCTGGTTTTTTCTTATTATCAACCTGTTCAGATTGACCAAAAAACAACCCGTCGCGTCGAATTGACATACTGCCGCAACGGCTAATGCCCCGTAACTCGCCATGTTCAAGAATATCTAATGTTTCCGCACAGCACGTGCCTTCAACATGACCATCAATGATAATTTCGGGTGCATTCAGCTCACCTTCTACTTTGCCGGCATGCATAATCCGAATGGCACCACCTTTTACACGAATATTGCCAACCACTTTACCCCAGATCTGGATATCTCCTTCCATTTCGACATCCCCTTTGAAAACAGTGTCTTTTGCAATAATGGTATTAGGGCGGATCTCGGCTTCAGGTAATTTTTTCTCTTCAGGCTTGATGCCCATAGCAGGTGTCGCAGAACTGGCAGTTGCTGCCTCGGTTGTTTTTTTTCCAAACATAGCGTTTATTCTCAATTTCATTTTCATAAAGTAAAACACTAAGGCTAAAAAAGATAAAATTGCTGTCATAGTGCAACTAAAATGCGCACCATACAGATATAGTCCCAATGCAATTCCCCAAAGGAGCCATACACTGCATAAAAAAGCATTATCTGAAAAACGATACATTGTCATATTGTTCTCGTTTTTGTGGTTTTTTCTTATATTTCATCAGCAAAATATATCTATACATATGCCTTAGCAGGTAACAGAAACAGGCTGTGGAAGAACATCCTACCATTGTATAAGTATAAAAAACAATCTACGAAGCTATAACAGAGGGATTTATAGCGTTATTACACGGATAAAACTTCTATTTTAGTTTAATCCTCTGATTTTCTATAATTTTTTCACATTTATTAAATAATAACAATCCATAAATATAAATTTAATTTCTTATTTCATATATATAAACCATATATACCAATCTAACTTCAAGATGCGTGTGATATCTCCCAGCTTCGCTGGAGGGATATCAAGTTTCATATAGTGTCGTAAATGGCAACTTGAAGTTTAATGCGTATAAATTCACAACTTATCAACAACACATAAAAAGTATTAATAATGATGCATCATATTTGAGTTCATAAAAACACGCTATACTCAATAGCTATTTGGTTTATATTTACTTAATATATAAATATGCAATTATAACTAAATGGGTTAACATTCCATTTTCAAACTAAATAGATCAACAATAATTTATATTTTTTAAATATTAATTTTTATTTCAATATCAATGTCTATTTGAATAATGAATCAGATTACGTTTTTAAAATCATCTATCGATTAATTATCTACATTAACAAAACCTTAAAAAAACCACAAAAGCATTAATAAAAACAAGGTAAAAAATCGAAAAATTATTTTTGACCACAAAAAAATCACATTTAAATCTAACACAAAAATTCATTTAGTTATATAATGACAGTAGATATTTAATAATAAAAAAATACTTCATGCACTCATCAAAAAATGATTACTCACGATACGGAAAATTAGGAGTATTAGATGAAAAGGACGACGGGCTTAAATCAAAAGAATATTTGCACGATCCAATTAACTATGCCAGATTTCAATATCCTGGAACATAAACAAAGAGGGCTATATATTTTACTTGATGGCGAAATGGTATGGAAAGATTGTATAAACACTTATCACATTAAAGCAAATGAA
Source organism: Xenorhabdus thailandensis (assembly GCF_037996785.1). Lineage (NCBI taxonomy): Bacteria > Pseudomonadati > Pseudomonadota > Gammaproteobacteria > Enterobacterales > Morganellaceae > Xenorhabdus > Xenorhabdus thailandensis. The sequence goes on along the minus strand of NZ_JBBMXF010000004.1, from coordinate 218,020 downwards.
ATCCTTTTTACCCACCCCGGAAGTTATGCAGCTAAAACCAATACAGAAAGTTGCCAACTATTATGGTTACCGTTACACATGGAGTTTTTACGTAGTTTTTTACAACGTTTCGGATCATTATTAAGTCAGTTAGGGCGACAGGAGTTTCCTGCTTCTAGGTTGATTCCTTTTAACCAATCCCCCTTGTTAACGGAAAGTATTCGCGGGCTGACGAACTTACTGACGCATGATTCCCCTCCAGCTTTGGTTCAACTGAGAGTTGAAGAGTTATTGTTACTGCTTTCCTTGGGTAAGCAGGGGACACTACTCATGTCTATTCTACGGAAATTAAGCAACCGTCAGGTAGAACGCCTGCAAACATTTATGAAAGCTCACTATCTCAAAGAATGGAAATTAAATGACTTCGCACGTGAATTTGGTATGGGGTTAACTTCTTTTAAGGAGCTTTTTAACAGTGTCTATGGCACTTCCCCCAAGGCCTGGATTAGTGAACAACGCATTCTTTATGCACATCAATTATTACTCAATAGCGAAATGAGTATCGCCGATATTTCACTGGAATCGGGTTTTTCCAGTCAGTCCTATTTCACTCAAAGCTATCGCCGACGTTTTGGTTGTACACCTAATCGCTCCAGATACGGCAAAGATTAGCGATTCATTTAATAACGAATCGTTAGTGTGATATTCCATAAATCAAGGCCTTCCAGTTTGATATAAACTTGTTTAGATCAAACTGAAAAGCCGCAATCCCAACTAGGCGAAGAGATTATGATCGTTTTTATCGATCAATCTCCTCTAATTGATCTGTGCAATCCATTGGACGGCGGTATCTCATATCACATATAGTCATGGTGACTCATTACTGTTTAGGGCTAATCCGACTAAGCTCTAAGTCACCACCAGGGATTTTTATATTTGCCGTATCTTTGGCCTGCTTCCGCGCAGGCTTTTTTATTCTTTTTTCTTGCTATCCGCACTATAAAAGACCGTACCTAATTTAATTCTTTCACGGCCGATAGCCAGGCGATGACGATTAGTATCCCGCAACGAGTAAATACAGCCACAATATTCCTGCTGATAGAACTCTTCTCGTTTACTGATTTCTATCATACGGGCAGATCCGCCCCCTTTGCGCCAATTATATTCCCAATACATTAAGTCAGGGTAACGGGAAGCGGCACGAACTCCACATTCATTGATTTGCTGCATATTTTTCCAGCGTGAAATCCCGAGTGAGCTGGTAATCACTGGAAAACCATGTTCGTGGGCATAAAGCGCTGTTCGTTCGAAACGCATATCGAAACACATTGTACAACGAATACCGCGTTCAGGTTCATTTTCCATTCCTTTCGCGCGTTCAAACCAATTATCACGATCGTAATCGGCGTCGATAAAAGGAATACCCATCTCCTGCGCAAAACGGATATTTTCATCTTTGCGCAACTCGTATTCTTTCAGGGGATGAATATTCGGGTTATAGAAAAATATTGTGAAATCAATCCCTGAAGCCAACATTGCTTCCATCACTTCCCCAGAACATGGTGCACAACATGAGTGCAGCAGCACTTTCTTGTTCCCATTTGGCAATGGAAGAGGTTTACGCTCATAATTCAGTGACATAATATTTCTTACCTGATTCAGACAATAAAAAATCAGGAAGAGAACAAATCCCCTTCCTTGTGTTTACTGGGTAGACATTTTACCTTCTTCTACTGGCTTACGACAATCTTTGTAAAAGGATCAAGCCTCCGGTACTTCTGGTAAAACTTGCCCACCATCAACGACTATCGTTTGTCCGGTAATATATTTCGCTTCATCGGAAGCCAGGAAACAGGCAGCATAGCCAATATCTTCTGGCGAACCCAAAGCCCGCATTGGCGTGATCTCTTTCGCATAACTGAGGAACTCATCACCAAATGACTTTAAACCTTCCGTCATGATCATGCCTGGCATAACCGCATTAATAGTGATGCCTTGTCCCGCGTATTCCAACGCGGCACTGCGCATAAACCCGAGTTGCCCCGCCTTACTGGCACCATAGTGGCTGTAACCCTGAATGCCTGTTATTTCTCCCGTTATTGATGACGTGATAACAACGCGCCCGTAACGCTGCTTTTCCATGACATTCAATGCCGCCTGTACCAGGAAAAATGTCCCTTTAAGGTTGACCGTGTGCACTAAATCCCAATCCGCCGCAGTCATATCTTTCAGATAATGCTGTGGAAAAATACCTGCATTGGAACAAAGAATATCGAGCCTACCGTACTTTTCAACAATCTGGGAAATCACGTTTTTACATGCTGCTTGATCAGTCACATCAAGGGGAATGAAATCCACCTCCAGCGCTTTGGCAATAGCTTTTCCTCTCAGCTCATCAGTGCCGGAAATAATAGTAACAGCTCCCGCTTGCTTCAATACCTTGGCAATGCCCGTGCCAATACCTTTGGTGCCGCCTGAAATGAAAGCAATTTTTCCCGCTAAATCGAACATAGCTTTTCCTTTTATATTTAGTAGTGAGCGTTTTTTTATTATCTATACCTATTTCACTTCAAGATGCACATTGTTTCTCCCCGCTTCGCGGGGAGAAACAATGAGTTATGTTGTCTTATAATGAGTAAATTGAAAGGTAACGCGTATATACGCATTACAATTGACAACATTATATTAAACCTGATATTTCCCCGCGAAGCGGGGAGATATCACACGCACCTTGAAGTTAGATTGGTATAAAATAGAATTATTCAATTTATTTTTAAACCGTAACTTTATCAGGTTTAATTAATGAAAGCTGCATATTAAAAAACATAAAATAAGGCCGCATTATTTACATGAAAAATTGAAATAAAACCCCCTCCTTAAATTTTTCCGATATTGCTTATTCTTCTGCCAGAGATTACTTTTAAAGTACGTAACATTTTATTAACGATAATGAGATGGGGTGAAAAGTATGATTCTCAATAATTCATTCTTACATGAATATACCGGTACAGCATTATCACCGATTTTATTTCTTAAAAGGGCTGTATTAAGCAATGGTAGTGATATTGCCATTATTGATGGCAAACAACGTTGGACCTGGCACCAATATGCCAATCGCTGTGAAAGGATTGCTATCTCTCTCCAACAATTGGGAGTAGATAAAGGGAGCGTAGTCTCGGCTATTTTACCCAATATCCATGAATTGCTTGAGTTACATTTTGCTGTTCCTTTATCCGGCGGTATTCTTAATGCCTTGAGCACCCGAACAGATGCAGCCACATTAAATTTTGTTTTTGAAAAATTGCATCCCAAGATATTATTTATCGACAAAAACTATCTTTCGCTATTAAATAATGTCTCTTTCAATAATCCAATTAAGATAATTATTGTTGGTGAAAATAATTTAGCGATTCCTATATCCCCTGCCGGCCATGAATTTATCGCTTACGAATCACTGGTAACCGAACACTCATCAAAGTCACTCTCATTTATCCAAATTGACGAACAAGCCACTATTAGTATCAATTGCACTTCGGGCACCAGCGGGCAACCAAAACTGGTTGTGTATTCTCACCGTGGGGCATTTTTAAATGCTATTTCCAATATCCTGGATTGGGACATGCCTAAACGTCCCATCTTTTTATGGACTCTTCCCATGTTTCACTGTAATGGTTGGTGTTTCCCCTGGACAGTTGCGGCACGGGCGGGCACACACATCTGTATCAGAAAATTTGATGCAGAAGAAGCAATGCAACTGATCCAGGAACATCACGTTACCCATTATTGTGGTGCCCCGATTATTCACTACTCTTTAGGCAAGATAACGCAAAAGCATAAAAAGCATTTTAATGGTCGTGTTTATGGCCTGATTGCTGGTGCCCCACCGACAGAAATGATGTTTTCATTGCTGGACGAAGTCGGTATCAATGCAACGCATGTTTATGGATTAACCGAAACTTATGGCCCTGTGGTTGTTTGTGAAAACAAGCATGAATGGCAATCACTGCCAAAATCAGAAAAAGTCTTAAAACGGATGCGTCAGGGAATTGTCTCTAATTTGCAAGGTCAGGTGAGCGTTATTGACGAAAATAACTTAGCAGTGCCTTTTGATGGCAAAACCATCGGTGAGATCGCAATCCGCGGTAATATCGTAGCAGCTTATGATCCTGTACGCCATGTTACACCGGAGGTCACTAACCAATGGTTTTATACGGGTGATTTAGCCGTCGTCGATCCTGATGGCTATATCAAAATCATCGATAGGAAAAAAGATATCATTATTTCCGGTGGTGAGAATATTTCCAGCCTTGAACTGGAAAATGCCTTATCCAGTTACCCAAGTGTATTAGCGGTTGCTGTTGTGGCAAAACCCGATCCCTTTTGGGGAGAAGTCCCCCATGCTTTTATTGAACTCGATGAAAATACAACAATCACGGAGCAAGAATTAGACGATTATATTTGTACGGTAATAGCACGCTATAAACGCCCTAAAGGATATACTTTTTTAACTTTACCGCGAAATGCCAATGGCAAAGTGGTAAAAGATCAATTGAGGAAACGTGTCAAAGACTAATATAGCCAGCATAAAGAGAATAACGATAAATTAATCCCTTGGGCTTAATTTACGGCGCTATTACGTGCGGCCTTTCTAACGCCGGTAAATTGATCCCACTGCTTGCCAATTTCCCCATATGGCAATACATCGAGCAGGCTGCATCAATCAGCGACATCGCCATGGCCGCACCACTCCCCTCACCAAGGCGTAAATCTAAATGCAAGTAGGGTTGCAAATTCAAATATCGTAGCGCCAATACCGCACCTTTTTCTGCCGACAGATGGGAAGGGATGCAATACTCCCGTGCGATGGGAGATAGTTGACATGCGGCTAATGCTGATGCGTAGGACAAAAAACCATCAAGTACCACAGGTACACCAGAAGCCGCTGCCCCCAGAATCACACCAGCCATGCCGACAAGTTCAAATCCTCCCACTTTTGCCAACACATCAATGGCGTTATTGTGATCTGGCTGATTGATGGCAATAGCCTGCCGCACAATGGATTGTTTATACGCCAGCCGCTCAGAAGGAAAGTTAGCGCCTAACCCAACCACATCACAGGGATCATTGCCTGTCAGGACACTGATAACCGCGGCTGCCGCAGTCGTATTGGCAATTCCCAGCTCACCAATACCAAATACCGTTATTCCTGCTGCAATACGCTGTTGCACCAATTGTGCGCTTGCCAGCAACAACATTTCAGCGTGTCCATAATCCATCGCAGCCCCCTTGGCAATATTACCGCAGCCCCGTGCGATTTTAAGGGACAACATATGTTCGATAGGATCACAATCTATGCCAATATCCACCGGCAAAACATGTGTTCCACTGTTTTTCGCCAGCACACAAACACCTGTTAATCCTTTCAACATATTGCGTGCCTGTATGGCCGTAACGTTTTTAGGTGAAATAGCCACACCTTCGTCATATACACCATGATCAGCACACATGACGATAATCTCTTTTTGCAGATTTTGTAGGCCAACAATACCTGGCATACCCGATAATTGTATCGCCAACGTTTCAAGACGCCCCAAACTTCCCAATGGCTTGACTAGGCTGTCAATGTGCTGTGCCGCTTTTTCCATATTTCCCCGATCCAAGGGTTGGATCGCATCAATCAATGATTGTAGTGTCATGTTTATCCATCCAACCGACATTCTGTCGAATCGTTGAATACGTACAAAGTGGTAAATTCCGCATGGTGATGGCTCCTTGCTGGAAGGCAAAAGACCACACAGCATTGATAGGTCGTTATTGCCAAATCATTGCCAGCAAAAAAACAACTTCCCCTACCTCAATGGAAGCTCCCAGCGTATCGCCCGTTTGTCCACCAAGACGATAATTGAAATAGAGAGCCAGCCCGTAAACCACAAGTAATGACACCATCATTGCCGACAAAGTTTGCCAATTCCCCAGCACCATCACCAATACAATACCAGCCAACAAAGTCAGCGTAGTTGCAGAGAAGCTAATTTGGCCAACGTAACTGCTTCCCATTCCCTCGCCTTCACGGGCGTCACGTTGCGCATACATTAAAAGCACCACGGCTGTTCGTCCGACAATCGATGCACAGGTCAACAAGGCAAGTAAATAAAAGGGAGGATGATAAGATAATTCAACAACAGCGAATGTTTTGAGGGCAAGACAGAAAATTAACCCAACACCACCATACGTTCCAAGTCGGCTATCGCGCATAATTTCCAGCATTTCTTTACGCTGGCGGGAGGAAAAAAGCCCATCACATGTGTCTGCCAGTCCATCTACATGTAAGCCTCCCGTCAATAACACCAAAGCCAACACATAACCCATCGCACCAATATACATTCCCCCACCCGACTGGCTGATCGAAAGTGATACCAGCCCAGCCAGACCACCAACAATGAACCCAATCAACGGAAAATAAGGCACACCACGCCAATATTGACGAAAATCGACACCTGTCGCCCACTTTTTGGGGATCGGAAGCCGTGTCATAAACTGTAGTGTGGCCCAAAAAAGATGCAGTTTCATTTGATCTTGACTCCAATGCCCGAAACTATCAGCCAGACTTCTTTAGCCGCTTGAGCCAACTTTTGGTTGGCACGTCCAGCAATATCGACAAAATGGCGTGCCAATCGATTTTCAGGTGTAATGCCCATCCCCAACTCGTTGGTCACCAAATATACTGGCATCGGACACATCAAGCTAGCATCAATCAGGTCATCAATCTGATGATGGATAATCACCTCTAATGAGGTGAAATCAAGTTCATCAGGTGATACACCACCCGATAAGTCAAACAACAAGTTAGCAATTAGTGTGGTAACACACTCTAGTATAACGCCCTCTTGGGGTTGGCGGTGCTGGCGGATAACAGAGCCTAAATTTTGATGACCTTCCCAGGTTCGCCAATGTGCTGGACGTTCCTGTTTATGTCGCTTAATACGCGCCGCCATCTCTTCATCTGTGACCTGTGCCGTCGCGATATATAACACTTGCTCGCACTGTTTAGTGAGCAAGCGTTCAGCATAGCTACTCTTGCCACTGCGAGCACCGCCAGTCACCAAAATCATGGCATCACTCCGCCAGAGGTGTGTTCATGCATTAATTGATAAATCCGCGCGATATCCAGATGCTCACGCATACTGGCAGCCAATCTATTGAATTGTTTTTCTTTGTGCTGGAAGTAATTAAACGCTCCATTTTCCAGTGGAACGTCGCCTTTTCTGATACGCAATTGATTTAATAGTGGGCGGGTAAACGTGTTTTGATCAAACAGGCCATGCAGATAACTGCCCATTACCAACCCATCTTGAGCAACTGCACCCTCAAATCCATTTTTTTCCCCACTATTGCGCCAATGTATTTGAGCAAAAGGTGTTGCCTGCTGGCCAAGCCGAGTGGTTCCCATATGGATTTCATAGCCCGCAATGGGTTGTTCGCTGCATAGTTTCAGCATACCCGACAATGCAGGCATAACTACTCCCTCAACCTGCGCGGTCTGTTTTTCATTGGCAAAGTGGGTTTGTGTATCCAATAAACCTAATCCGGCCATTTGAGTTAAGCCGGATTCCACGCCATCCACAATCTGCTTACCTAACATTTGATAACCACCGCAGATCCCGATAATCGGCACATTTTTCTGACGGGCTATGATAATTGCCTGCTCAAAACCCTGGCTTTTCAACCATGCCAAATCTGCCAATGTATTCTTGCTGCCAGGAAGAATAATAAGGTCGGCTTCCTGAAGTTCAGAAGGTTCGGAGACATAATGCAAAAACACATCCGGTTGAGCAGCCAGCGCATTGAAATCGGTGAAATTGGCAATATGAGGGTATTGGATGACAGCAATATCCAGACAGTCTTCTGTTTTTTGTTGCTGTCGATCATATTTACCTACCTGTAACGCGACACTGTCTTCATCTTCCAGATCAAGCTCCAACCACGGCAACACCCCCAATATCGGTACTTGTGTCAAGGCTTCGATCTGATCGATGCCTGATTGCAACAAGGCGATATCACCGCGAAATTTATTGATGATCACCCCCTTGATACGCGCTTTTTCCGCAGGTTTAAGCAAGGCTAATGTGCCGTAGATGGATGCAAATACACCACCCCGATCAATATCTGCTACCAAAATGACTGGAGCATCCACTAATTCAGCCATCCCCATATTAACAATATCGCGATCACGCAAATTGATCTCAGCCGGACTGCCCGCCCCTTCTAACACCATGATATCCGTTTCTGCCGCTAACCCGTTATATGCCATCAAAATCTGCTGGAGCAATTGCGGCTTATATTCGTGATATTCCACCGCATTCATGCTGCACATCACTTTCCCCATAAAAACCACCTGGGCCTTGCGATCGCTGGTGGGTTTTAACAATACAGGATTCATCCGTACATCCGGCGCAATCCCTGCTGCTTCCGCCTGAAATATCTGCGCTCGTCCCATCTCTTTACCGTCTGCGGTAACCCCAGAATTAAGCGCCATATTCTGTGATTTAAAGGGAGTGCAGCGATAGCCATCTTGGGCAAATATCCGACAAAATCCCGCTACCAGCACACTTTTGCCTGCATCAGATGCCGTTCCCTGAACCATCAGCGATAATGTCATTCTATTTTCTCCTGTATTTTAACCCACCCTCACTACTTACCTTGATAACTGCCCGTTTTTATTAACCAAAATCGTTGAAAAATATGATAATTCCTGCATCCTCTCTTTTTCGCTGAAGGACAGTGTGGCGAGATTATGCCAACATTGCTCAGTCGGCAAAGTCGCATCAGCCATCATCAACGCATGTTCTAACAGATTATGACGTTGCAGCAGGTCACTGATCTGGGGAAAACGCGAGTAGACTTTCATCAGGACAATGCAATCGTAATTGAGTAATGCTTGCTCTAAGACAGCTTCAGAAGCGGTACAGGCAATCACAGCCAATGTCTGATCCTCCATCGCCAGTGGCATCGCACTGGCGGCAGCAATAGCGGAAAATGAGGTGATCCCTGGCACAATTTCCAGCCATGAGGGAGAAGTCATCTGTTTCGGCACCAACCGCTGCAAAAGAAATACCCATGTACTAAACAGCATGGGATCGCCCAAAGTGATAAAACCGACTTTCCTGCCATTCGCGACTTCCTCTTTCAAATTTTGCGCCACTTCATCCCACACTGCTTGTTTTGCTGACATGTCGGCTTTCATTAAAAAGTGATAAGTGCAAACGTGAGTGTTCGGCGAAAGGTATTCTTCAATGATGGAGTGGGCGAGACTTTTGGTGCCTTTTTTTCCCGTCGGGGTATAGATCACATCAAGCTCAGAAAGAATACGCGCAGCCCGTACAGTCACCAGATCACTGGCTCCTGGGCCAACACCCATAACATACAGTTTTCCTGCTGTTGCTGTTTCGTTCATAAGGCTTTCTCCTGATCATTAAGCGCATAGGCAAGGTGATCGACGAACATCTGCCGAATCATTGGGTTTTCTCCCAATCCCTGTAACCAGGGGATCGCAACAATTCCCGCATCCTCCAACTGTGATTTCCAGGAGTCGTCTTCATTGGAAGCCATATCATTAGTGGCATGATCGCCTGCCACCAGCATCAATGGCATCAAATAAGCCTTGCGGATTTTTTGCTCTTTTAATCCTTTGATGATCAGAGGAAGTTCGGGGTAACTTTCGACCGCGCCTACCCGTGCCGGAAAATGGGAGTGGCTCATCAGGTGATCTAAACAGGCGTAGGCAGAAAAAGCCGGGTGGGTTGTACCGTGTCCCATAAAAACGACACATTCATTCTCTGCCAACCGCGGAAGCTGGTGGCGCAGTGCCCGCATCAATTGCAGATAGTCATCAAAGTGGCTAAGCAGAGGCGTACCCAGCACCAACCGCTTAAAACGAGGGCGAAATTTCTCAACCTCACGCCGCACTTTTTCATATTCATCGCCATTAATGATATGCAGGCATTGAACAGCAACATCGTGATAACCTGCGTGATGCAATCTGGTCAGTGCATCGTGGGGAGTATCAATGTGAATGCCATCGCGCTGACGCAATTTGCGAATGATCATGCCAGAGGTAAAGGCCCGAAATAGTTCCCTATCTGGAAACACTGAGGCTAATTGCTGCTCACAGGCTTCAATATTGTTTTTCAGCGTTTCGGGATAACTGGTTCCGAAACTTATCACCAATAATGCTTTTTTCATTTCGCTTTTCCTTATTGGTTTATTTACGTACCAAAATTCGCCAATAACTGTGCCATCTCTTCCAATCCATTGGCCTGCGTGATCCCTTCTCCGGCAAATTTCTGCCCTGGGCGACAGAGCACAATGCAGGGCAACCCAAGGGAAAGGCAAGGCTCCACTTTTTCCCTGAATCCTCCTTGCTCACCAGACTCTTTGGTAATTACAACCTCTGCCTGACAAAATTGGTAAAATGCCCGATTGAAATCGGCACTGAATGGGCCTTTCAGGGCAAAAATCTGATCAACTGACAAACCACAAGATTCACACAGCGCCAAAACTTCTGCGGTGGGCAATACACGGGCCAGTACGGTTTTTCCTGGCAGGTGCGTCACGTAATCGGCCAATTGCTTACTGCCGGTTGTCAGCAAAATACGGGTTGCCAAACTGGTTGCTATTTCACACGCTTGCTTAATAGTTGCCACTTTATAGATAAGGGGATGTTCAATAGCATCAATATCGCTGGGACGAATATAACGAATAAGAGGGATGCCTAGCGTTTGGCAAGCATCGACAATGTTTTGGCTCAGCCGTTCAGCATAAGGATGGGACGCATCAATGACCATTTTCGTCCCTCGCTTTCGCAAATATTCGGCCATCTCTTCGGCTTCCATCCTGCCGGTAACAATTTCACCGCGAACCCCCATCGCCTGCTGTGCCCCCGTCGGCGTTGCCACTGATAAGCCATAATCTATTCCGGCAACATCCATCATCACACAAATCTGGCGGGCATCGCTCGTACCGCCAAAAATGTGAATCAATGGTTGTCTCATAGCTTGTATCCTCTCGGCGTGATCATCAGGCCATCACGTATATACGTTGACTGGTTACCCACTATTACCAGACTGCGCATATCAACACGGGAAAAATCCATTGAGCCAAAAGTCGTCAGCCATTTATCTTCCTGTTTGCGCCCTGCCGCTTTCACCACACCAACGGGCGTTTCTGGTGATTTCCACGGCGCCATCAAGGAAAATGCCCGTGCCAAATGCTCTTCCCGTCCGCGACTGCGCGGATTATAGAAACAGACCACAAAATCGGCTTCTGCCGCAGCCTGAACCCGCTTTTCAATGACCTCCCACGGGGTGAGCAGATCACTTAGGCTGATATGACAAAAATCATGCATCAATGGTGCACCAAGCAAGGCAGCGCAAGCCGTACTTGCCGTCACTCCCGCCACCAACCGAACGTCTACATTGCGCTTTTGCTGGCTGACCAATTCCAAAATCAAGCCTGCCATGCCATAAATACCCGCATCACCACTACAAACTACCGCCACATTTTTACCTTGCTCAGCCAACTCAATGGCTGTCTGGCAACGTTCAATCTCTTTGCACATGCCAGTTTTGATAACTTCTTTATCACCGACCAGTGGTTTCACCAGATGGGTATAGGTTTTGTAACCCACCACGATGTCAGCCGCTTTCAATGCCGCAATCGCCTCCTGCGTCATCATGGCTTCACTGCCGGGACCAATTCCAATGACTGTTAACATAGATGCAATACTCCTAATGTGATGGTGACGCCCTGCTCACGCAGGGTATGGCCAACCAGATGCCCCTGACTCATTAGCCAGGCCACAGGTTGGGAGACACAGCCTATGCCCACCGTTTTTCGGACAAATTCAGAAACCGGAAATGTCTGTTCACACTGAGCAAGCTGATTAACAGAGAAGATTTGGTATGGAATTTGGCGCTCTTGTGCCAATTGAATTAACGCCGGTTCATTTTTTTTCAGTTCAACACTGCCGACGGCTTTTAACGCCAAAGATTCAAGGTTATGTTCCGCCAGATGGCGATCTAATAATTCGGCGAGCCGCTCCGCTTCCACACCCCGCCGGCAACCAATGCCTGCAACAATACGGCAGGGGATTAATTTAAAAGTCGGGATTGCCAGTGCCAGATTTGTCCGTTCATAGCTGATGTATACCAGAGCATCCAGCTCAGGCCGTTCTTCCAGAGAGTCAACGGGAATAAACCCACGTGTGTCATAGTGATCTTTTTCATCACTCAAGTTCGGGTGCCACCATATTCCTACCCGCTTGCCATTAACCAGCATTTGGTTAACGGTTTTGACATTCGTCCGGAAATTCTCCATTGTTCCATCAATTTCTTGCGATAACAGATCCAATGCGGCAACTTGGTTAACATCGGTGGCAGTGGTGATCACCGCCTGACCATCGAGAATATCTGCAATCTGTTGTGCCAGTTTATTCGCGCCTCCCATATGTCCCGATAATAAACTGATAGCAAACTGCCCTTTTTCATCCAATACGACGACCGCTGGATCAGTCATTTTGTCCTTGAGCAGAGGCGCGATAATCCGAATGGCAATCCCCGTCGCGCCAACCATGATCAACGCACCATATTGGGTGAATACCTTGCGTACCGTATTGGCAAAACCGCCTTCAAATGCCTTGAACCCGTTACCACCATCTATAACGTCACTTGCCACCAATTCCGGGGAAGTGAAACAATCCACCGCTAAGTGGGTTCGCAAACGACGAGCCAATGCCATTCCCCCTTCTGTCAGGCAAAACAAGGCATATTCTTTGTTAGGTGACATTATTTTAGGTAACTCAGTCTTAGATAAGATTAAGTTAGGCGCTACGGTATTCATGGCTGAACCTCGCATCGTACAATTTCGAGTAGTGATACTCTTCGCCAAGAAAAGCCCCTACCAAGATCAAGGCCGTTTTACGGATGCCGGCGCTGCGTACCTGTTCAACAATCGTCGCCAATGTTCCCCGCACTATCTGGCAATCCGGCCAGGTTGCCTTGTAAACCACCGCAACCGGGGTTTCCTGTCCATATCCTCCCTGAATCAACCGAGCCACAACCTCTGTTATGTTTTGTACCGAAAGGAAGATCGCCATTGAAGTTTGGTGAGCAGCGAAGGCTTCCAACGTTTCCCGTGGCGGCATTGGCGTTCTGCCTTCCATACGAGTGATAATCAAACTTTGCGCGATTTCGGGCACGGTGTACTCCACGCCCAACTGTGCAGCAGCCCCAAGAAACGAACTCACTCCGGGCACAGAAACAAAACCAATAGCATGATTTGCCAGTTCTTCGGCCTGTTCACGTATGGAGCCAAACAGCGATAAATCCCCCGTTTGCAGGCGAACCACCAATTTGCCCGCTTTCACGCCATTTACCATCAATGCCGTGATTTCCGCTAACGTCAATCTCGCGCTGTCATGGCATTCGGCATCTGCACGGCAATAATCCAGTAACTCCCGATTAACCAACGAGCCGGCATAAATCACCACGTGCGCCTGACGTAATAATTGATAGCCTTTCAGGGTAATCAAGCTCTTATCCCCTGGCCCCGCACCAACAAACCAGACTTTTTCAGGATCAAAACTGACGTTATCTATCGGTTCAGAATTAATATATTCAGGCATCATCCCCCTCCTTTTGCTCAGACTCTTTCTGGCAGGACAGTAAATAAGTGGGATTGTTGGGTTTGAAATAATGTCCTTGCCCTAGTGCCGTCAGTTCTCCCACCTGAATTTCACGCCCATCAAGCGCTATCACCCGACAAGATTTCAGGTGCGATAATGCTTGCGTGAAGTTTTCCAGCAGGATAAAAGTCATGACTAAACGTCCACCTGAGTTCAGGTGCAATAATGCCCAATCAATGATTTCTGTCAGATACCCTCCCGTTCCGCCAATGAAAATAGCATCCACGGTGTTGTCCAATGGAATAGGGGCAATACCAGACTGGATACGAACCCGATGGCAGCCAAAATGCCGAATATTTTCAGCAAGCAATAACAGGGCCTCTTCCTTGCGTTCGATGGCAAGGATATCCAATGCAGGATAGCGCAAGGCCGCTTCAATACTGACGCTACCTGTACCTGCACCAACATCGATAAAACGGTGGGCTTTTTCCAGTTCCAATCGTTCCAATGCCAGCGCCCTAACGGCTTCTTTGGTCATGGGGATGCGATGACCGCGCAAAAACAGTTCATCTTTCATTCAGGTTCACCATTTAAAATCACCACTGCATTCAGGCCATAATCAATGTCGCCGCGTTGCACAACCTGTTCCGCCTGCAAACAAATAATTTGTTCATGTTCATGGGATAAATTTTTACCAATCACCATGCGCCGCTGCTGCCCGCGTGCCAGAATTTCTTGCGCAATCTGGTAAGGGCCAATGGCGTCATCCGTTACCATGGCGATTTTTTCGTGTTGCAGGAGCCAATCAAAATCCGGTTTGCGCCCGTGGCTGCTGGTGAGATAAATGTCGTTCATATCCAGCAAAATTTGGGCGCATAAATATTGGATTGAACTGATGCCAGAGATAATGCGGATATTTTGTCCAAAAAAATGCTCAGTGATCCGTTTGCCAATGCCATAAAAGAGAGGATCACCCGATGCCAGCACAATAATTTGCCGATGCTGATTCTGTTCAAGCCATTGCATCAATCCATCTACATCAGCATCCAAACGGCGGGTTTCCCCGTTGAAATGAGGAAATTCGGCAAGATGGCGTTTTCCTCCGACCAATACTTCCGCCTGTCTGATAGCGTCCAACGCCGCCAGTGTTTGGTTTGCAGTGGCGCCGGGGCCAATACCAACAACGGTGATCATCGGCAATCCTCCATAAAATCCTTCACTATCGAATCCACAGGCCGGTTGCAGCCTAAGATCTGGTTATCAAAAGAGAAGAGAATGGCATCACACTGCGGCTTACCACTGGCGAAACGTAGCATTTGGTCAATACGCCCGCAGATTTTCCGGGCAATCTGTTGGTATACAGCCTGCCAGCCCCGTTCTGCAATCAACTCAATGGCCGCTTCGGTGGTATCACATTGATCCACGGCCTGAATCAGTTCGAAAGGTGCTCCTATCAAGGCCAGATTGGCAATCAGAGTTTCCATGCGACCATCAGCAATATGGCTGTGGGTATGAAAAATACCGGCAGCGATTTTCACCAACTTGCCGACATGTCCTACCAGAACGATATGGCGGAACTCCAGTCGCACAGCTTCCTGCAACATATAACCGACAAAATTACTCATTGTGACGACATAATTCGCATCAATACCCAACTGCTGACTGACAAAACGCTCACCGTGATTTCCCGGTACAAAAATAATGTGATCCAACCCAGCGGCTCGTTTGGCTTCTAATTCCAGTGCCAGAGAACGTTTCCAGCTCTCTTCCGACATCGGTGTCACAATACCTGTCGTGCCAATAACCGAAATTCCCCCCTTAATTCCCAATCTGTCGTTATAGGTTTTCTTCGCCCGTTCCTCGCCTTCTGGAGCAAAGATGACGATATCTGCCCCACGGTGCGGACCGATGACCTCCCGTACCGCTTCTTCGATGGTATGGCGAGGGGTTTTATTAATGGCTGCCCAGCCTATCGGCAAACCCACCCCCACTCGCGTTACCCTGCCAATGCCTTCACCGCCATCCAGTGTGATCACACCGCTGTCATTCAGGGAAACACGGGCAAAAATCAACATACCGTGGGTTGCATCCACATCATCGCCACCATCTTTACGGATAGCGGCAACCGCCTGCTGTCCCTCAATCAAGGGTTGTTCGACATTCAAAGCCAAGGTGACACCAGAAGGCGTGACAATCGAAACCTGGTGAATAATCTGCTGGCGCAAGATCATCAATGCAGCAACCCGGGCAGCGGCTGTGGCACAAGATCCCGTGGTGTAGCCCTTGCGATACTGCTTGCCCCGATGCCAAACCATTCCGAGGTCATTGGCCTGCGTATCACTGATTTCATTCATGCCTGACCTCCGGCATCCGATACAGAATGGCGTTGATAATGGCGGCAGCAATATTACTGCCCCCTTACGCCCTTTTGCTGCAATGCAATTTAACCCGCTATTGATCAGGACATTTTTTGACTCTTCTGCGCCGACAAACCCAACTGGCACACCAACGACAGCAATCGGGGCAACTTGATGTTCCATCAAACGAAACAGCGCAGTCGGGGCGTTGCCGAAGACAAAAATCTTCTCCCCCGCTTCTTGTAAGGCCAGATCGACTGCTGCCATTGAACGTGTGATTTGCTGGGCTTTTGCCATTTGTATGGCACGGGGATCACTGACATAACAACGGCATTCGCTGCCATACTGAGCCAGACGCGTTTTATTGATGCCTGATAGCGCCATTGTCGTATCGGTATATAACGTACAACCACGCAAGATACCGTCGCGAATATGGCGCAAAACATCAGGGGAAAAATAGAGAATATCAAGCCAGTCAAAATCAGCCGTGGTATGGATCACCCGTTTGATCACCGCTTCTTGATCCGCATCCACAAAACGATAATCAGGCCACGATTCGAAAATAATCTGGCTGATAATGGCAAAGCTATTACTTTCGATCTGTTGGGGTTGACGGATGTAATCATTCATGCTGTTCCCTCCTTACACCATTACACTGACCAGACTATGCAGCAGCGCAAACAGCAGGAGTGCTATCACGGATGCCACCACCATCATCTGAACAGACTGTGGGATATCATTAGGCGTGACTTCACACCTTGCATCACCAATCCACGGCTTTTCGACAAGCTGATTAAAGTAGACATTCGACCCGCCAAGACGGATACCCAATGCCCCTGCTACAGTTGCTTCCGGCCAGCCACTATTGGGGCTACTGTGTTGGTAACGATCACGCCAGCCAATGCGTAACGCCTGCCTAAAATTCAATCCCTGCCATTTCGCGGCCATTGCCAGCAGAAGCCAGCCCAAACGGGCAGGCAGCCAATTCGCCACATCATCCATACGTGCCGAAAACATCCCCAATGCCCGATAGTGGGGTGTTTTATAGCCCACCATTGAATCAAGGGTATTGATTGCCTTATAAGCCATGGCAAGTGGAACACCACCAAGCATTAAGAAGAACAATGGAGCAATCACGCCATCCACGCTGTTTTCTGCCACGGTTTCAATCGCGGCACGGCTGATTTGTGGTGTTTGCAATTGGCCAGTGTCTCGACCGACAATTTTGCCAAGCTGTTGACGGCTGGCCGCTAAATCTCCCTGACGCAATGCCTGATAAACAGCGTTTGCCGCATCGCCTAAGCCACGCCCGGCCAACACGGTATAAATCAGCCAAACTTCAACCAAACATCCCAGCCAGAACGTCACGCCATAGGCCAATTGCAAAACCCAATAGCTCGCCAGCCAGACACTCCCTACAACCACCAGCCATAACAGTACACCGCCCCATTTCAAGTCGGTTTCAGTTTGGCAAATCCGGCGAATAAGTTGCTCAATTTGGTTGGTAAGTTGCCCCATCCAGCGTACTGGATGGGGCCAATGGGGAGGATCACCCAATTTCATATCCAGAATAAAAGCCGCAAACCACAATAAGACGGTCATAACAGCCTCCGTGCCATCATCAGCCAACGCCGGAGCAAATGGGGGCGTTGAGCAAAATGAATATGCAGATAGCTCGCCAGGGTATTGCCATTCTGATAGCCTCCCAGCCAGCTTTTCTGCACTGTTTTTAAGGTTTCTTTTGGATCACTCCATTTAATACACTGAAAAACGGGTGATTGGGCCGTGATAAAATCCGAATAATGGAATTCATGCCCGCGTAATGTTTCCCCTTTCGCCACTAAAGGCGTATCACACAGCGCCATGGCTTCACAGTAACCAAAGCGTTTCAGGTGATCTCCCATCTGGCTTTCACCGGCAATCAACCCTACCATGCCATGCCGAACACCATCTGCATCAATCAGGGTATCGCCGAGATACATCAAACCGCCGCATTCCGCATAAATGGGAATGCCTTTTTGCTGCGCCTGACGTAATGCCGTATGCATGGCGTGATTGCAAGACAGGGCCTGAGCATAAATCTCAGGGTATCCGCCCCCCAAATAGATCATCTGGCATTCAGGTAACCGATGATCATGCAGGGGACTAAACCGTTTGATAGTCACACCCGCTTTTTCCAACAACAACAGGTTATCAGGATAATAGAAGTAGAATGCCTCATCTTCTGCCAGAGCCAGCGTTAAGCCTTGCCCCATCACAGGATCAACAAGGGAATCAATATTGCCTTTTGGCAAGGAAGATAGCTGGGTTAATGTCAGCAACTTATCTAAATCCACTGAGGCTTCGATCTGCTGAGCCAGGCGAATCCAGCATTCTTCGCGTTGACTGACTTGCTCTTGCGCAGAGATCAGACCGAGATGGCGGGAAGGAAGGGTAACCTCTGGCATCACCGGCAACCGCCCCAAAACAGGAATACAGCAATAGCCCTCAATTGCCTGCTTTAATAACTGAAAATGGCTATCGCGATTGACGCGATTGATCAGCACGCCCACAATATTGACCGCTGGATCAAATTGCTGAAATCCCATCACTGTAGCGGCTATTGAGGTGGAAACCGCCTTCCCGTCCACCAATAAAACCACTGGACAGCCAAGTTGCTTTGCCATTGCCGCACTACTGCAATAATTGGGATCAGTACCATAGCCATCATATAACCCCATCACCCCTTCAATTACGGCAATATCTTGTTCAGCCATAACTTGGTTAAACAAACCATTCAGGATGAGTTCGGGTAGCATGAAAGCATCAAGATTACGTGAAGCAACGCCCGTCACAGCATGATGCCAGCCACCATCCAGATAATCAGGCCCAATTTTAAACGGCTGTACCCGCAGTGAACGGTTCATCAAGGCTCGCATGATGCCGAGAGCAACGGTGGTTTTACCACACCCGCTGCCTGTACCTGCAATGACAAAAGCATGTTTCTGTTGCATATGCTTACCCCAAAACATTTAAATCCTGTATTGGTGTTAAAATCGGTATTAGTTTTAAATCTGCAACGCAGATTCTCATTCATTGATATTTATCAAATAAACGTCGTTTAGTTCGTTTTCGACAAAACAATTAATATTCCATGAATAATGCCACCTTTTATCTCGTAACAAATAAGCAACTTAACAAAAAGAGTTGTCACAATATCAATTGCACATAAAAATAAAACAAAGAAATAAATTTATTTTAAAAATACACATTTTTCATTTTTATAAAAACACCCTCTATTATTTTTGTGATCTTGTTCATGATTATAAATCCTTAAAAACAATTTTTATTTTTAATACAATAAAAACTAATACACAACCGCAAGCCCAGCAATCAAAACACAATGGCAACACATTGAATTAATTAAAAATAAATTCATTGGTGATATAAATAAATATTCATATAGAAAAATGTTAACAACAGACAAAAATTCGACTTTAAAATAATTAAAACTTAATAATACGAATATTGATATAAATCAAATTCACTTACACCGCATTAAAGTAATAATTATAAAAAACTGAAATCGACATAACACTGCTCATAAGAACAAGAAGAAATCATCCATAAAGCAATAAATAAAAAAATATAAGGCAGAATAAACAAACTTTTATAAAAACAAAAAACAGAGCCTCACTATCCTGATGAAAATATATTTTTCTCTTTGATGATTTATATTTTAATTCCATAGAGGTAATTCAATGAATAAAGGCAATGTATGGTTAGTGGGAGCAGGCCCTGGTGATGCAGGTTTAATTACAGTCAAAGGATTACGCTGTATTCAATCTGCGGATGTCATTGTTCATGACCGTCTCGTCAATCCTGAACTTATTGCCCAGGTATCCGACCACTGTGAAATTATTAATGTTGGGAAAGAACATGATTACCATCCCATCCCACAAGACGAGATTAATCAAATTCTGGTCAGACATGCGCAGGCGGGAAAACGGGTTGTGCGCTTAAAAGGCGGCGATCCTTATGTTTTCGGCCGTGGAGGGGAAGAAGCGGAAGTACTGGCACAACATGGCATCAAATTTGAAGTCATTCCGGGGATCAGTTCCTCAATTGGTGGATTAACCTATGCCGGTATTCCCATTACCCACCGCAATTATGCATCGAGTTTCCACGTTGTGACTGGACACACTTCTCAAGGAAATGAACAACAGAATTGGCAGATACTCGCCCAATTGGAAGGCACATTGGTTATTCTAATGGGGATGACCCGCCTGATGGAGATCTGCCAACAATTGATGCTATATGGTAAATCCCCCACAACACCTGCTGCGGTGATCATGTATGCCAGCCATCCCACACAAGAGAGCGTGATAGGCACACTGGAAACCCTGGTTGCAAAAGCGGAAGAGAAGAACTTACATGCACCCGCATTGATTGTGGTTGGTGATGTCGTCAATTTAGGAACAAGGCTTTCCTTCCTCCCCACTTACGGAGCAATCCATGAGTGAACATGGCGGCAATATCATCGGCATTGCCCAACAATATGGCCTTCCAGCCAATGAGCTGATTGATTTCAGTGCCAATATCAATCCATTAGGTGCGCCAGAACAGGTTAAGGTGTTGATCAAAAACAGTCTTGCCGACATCGAAAAGTACCCAGATGTGGAATATCGCCACTTGCATCAGGCGATAGCAAAAGCCCATCAATGCGATTACAACTCAGTAATCGCAGGCAATGGTGCAACAGAACTGATCTATGCTGTCACCCGTTATCTCAATCCTAAGCGCGCCTTGCTCCTTATCCCAGGATTTGCTGAATATCGACGAGCTTTGCAGCAAATTGGCACAGAAATTATCGACTATCCATTAAAAGAGGAAGCCGGATTTCAACCTGATTTACGCCTGCTTAATACGCTTTCCACAATTCAACCCGATTGCGTTTTTATCGCCACACCCAATAATCCTACCGGATTAATGCCGGACAATCCGTTTATGCAATCGCTAGTGGAATATTGTGAACGACAAGGGATTGCATTGATTGTCGATGAATCCTTTATTGATTTTCTCCCTGAGAATCGAGGGTTGATTCCGCAAGTGACAGTCACTAAGCATCTTTATGTATTACGTTCAATGACCAAATTCTTTGCCATTCCTGGATTACGTTTGGGCTATTTAATTAGCGGAAATATTGCAGGGATTACAGAGATGAAAAACCGGCGTGAACCGTGGTCAATGAATGCCTTTGCTGCGCGGGTGGGAGAAATTTTGTTTGATGAACATGACTATATTGCTGCAACACATCAATGGCTAACATCACAGCAACATTATCTATGGAACCAGCTTTTAACTTTCCCAGAACTGACTGTCTGGCCGCCATCGGCTAATTTTCTGTTCTTCCGTTGTCATAAACCCAATGTTGATTTATGGTATGCTTTACTTAAATATCGGTTGTTAATTCGCCATTGTAAAAATTATGTCGGGTTAGACGAACGTTACTATCGCATAGCCGTGCGCAGTGAGTGGGAAAATCAGCGCCTAATTGCAGCAATGCAACAGGTTTTTGCCTATGGCTGAAGCCTCTTGTCCCGCTTCCTGCGGAGAACTGCTACAAGGATGGCTGTTTGGGGGAGAAAAGTTAATCTCCTGCCCAATCAATTGGTTCAGTTGTGTTTCCGTGAGTGAAGGCATTCCTATACCACATGAACGGCCACGTATGCGCCAAATGGTAAATTTACTGCTGAATTACTGGCAGGAACCACCAGAATTGACTGCTGGCTTGCGTATTGAATATCAATCGACAATTCCAATCGCCAAAGGCATGGCCAGTAGCACAGCGGATATTGCTGCTACCGCCCAAGCCACCGCCAGATTATTGGGTAAGTCACTGGAAAGCACGGAGCTAGCACAACTTTGTGTCAAACTGGAGCCTACTGACAGTACAATATTCAAACGATTGACCTTGTTTGACCATCTCACCGCCCAGACCCAAATTCCCTTCGATTGGCAACCTGATATCGATATTTTGCTGTTGGAAAGCCCACAAACCATTTTGACAGAAGAATATCACCAACAGGATCATCACGCACAATGGCGGGATAACGCCCTTTTATTCCAACATGCCTGGTGGCAATTTCATACCGCGAACCAACGTCATGACTATGACCGCCTTGGGGAGGCTTGCACGTTAAGCGCCATCGCCAGCCAATCGATACTACCGAAACCCTGTTTTGATCAACTACGGGATTTGGTCGAGCAAACGGGTATCTATGGCCTAAACGTTGCCCATAGTGGCAGTGTCGTCGGCCTGTTGTTCGACTCACATCGCCATGACGTCAATTACCTACGCTGGTGGCTGCATCAAAAGAAGATTTCTGAGCACTACCCAAAAACTCACCAGGTTAAACTCATTGCGGGGGGTGTTCGCTGAAATCTATACATATCTTCACATTTTCCTTATTATGAATAACATAATTTAAACAATGAATTAAACCCTATGGAAAATACAACTCTGACACCCGCTACAATTGACGCTTTCATGTCACTCGACATTCGCATTGGCAAAATTATCAAAGCAGAAAAAAACGAAAAAGCTATCAAACCCGCTTATAAACTTTATATCGATTTTGGCAGTGACATCGGCGAGAAACAAAGCTCTGCCCAGATATGCCAAAACTACACAGCAGAACAATTAATCGGTAAGCAGATACTGGCAGTAGTGAATTTTCCCCCAAGGCGCGTGGCGGGGTTTAAATCTGAAGTTTTGGTTTTAGCCGCAGTTTGTGACGAACAAGGAACCGTCCTTATCCAGCCAGAAAAAAACGTAAAATTAGGCACCCGAATGTTGTAATTTTTTGAGTCGTAAAATAATAGGAATACCATGAGAACACAGAAAAGATGTATGGGTTACGTCGCTATTGTTGTAGATGATTATGATAGGGCTATCGATTATTACACCAATAAAACAGGTCACTGAGCGACGTCGGGTTATCCAGCGCAAACATCAGCCCGCCCTGCGTGCGTCCGGTGGTTTTGGTGCCACTGTTATCCACCCAGGCCCCGACATGCCAGAAACGCGACTGCTGGCGTTTAATCACGAGATCACTTTCCCCCGGCTGCTCACCCGGCACCAGCTCCATGGAGGCCTGGACATTGGGGATGCGCTGGAGATTCTCCAGGCCTTGTTCGATATCACGCAGATCTAATAAATGACCATCATGGGTCGGCATCGCGGTATACAGCGTCGCGTATGTATCCGATTCATCGGTATAGCGCACCCGCCGGATTTTGCCGGCGACAATATGGAGTTTCAGTTCGCCCTGGCTTAAGTCCTGCTCCGGTGCCAGAATGCGGGTGGTCACCCAGCCGTGGGAAATCAATCGGTTTTGCATATTGCTCATCAAGATGCTAATCCCCTGTGCACCCAAACAATGTCCGTTGGCCTGATCTGCCAGCCGTTGCAATGGCACCCAGTGCGGCAACGCTTTCTGACCGGACAGCGTCACGTGGTGGATCACAAAACAGGGCGATTCGGTGGGAAATTTCAAGGCAGACGTGGATACCGTTTCAGCCGAAAGCCGCACCGTCGGTGCCCTGGCCTCCAGACGCTGTTCCAATGCCTGTTGCTGCTGTTTTTGATGAATAAAGGATTGGTCATCTGCCTGCACAGGCAGAGAAGCCAATACTGCCCACCCGGCCAACCCGGCGAGCAGGTTGCTGCGTGTTACCGTTGCCATCATTAAACTCGTCAAAGACTTAATTATTATTGAATGATTTTGGGAGAAATACGTGAGCGGGTATTATGGGTGAAATTGTTTTATTTTCAATCAGACCCATTAATGAACACTTACAAAGACAAATATTTAGACTTATCAACTGAAATTATGCAACAAAACGGCAATTAATTCGAATCTATTTAACACAATGCGTATACTATTAAGCATATTCGTCTGCATTTTGCCCGCTTAAAAAGCAAAAGTGAGGTGAATATAATTAGAAAAAATAACAAATAATGTGTTTTCAGAGTATTCTGACGGGATAGCGCACTTCGCTGGATGGCAAAAAAACGGGGCGCGCTATTTCCCCTTCGACAACAGCTTCTGCATCGCCATCTGCCCGAACATGCCGGCAGACTGCCTGACCTGCCCAACGCCCTGACTCATCATACCGGCCATATCGCCTATTCGCCCCCCTGCCCAGGCCTGTCTGAGCCATATAGAACATCCAGTAGTCAGGGTGAAGGAAAGTACCATGATTTTTTTGATGGAAATCATTTTACCTTTTCCCATGATCACAATGAGCTTGTGAGGTATTCATTTTATGAACGTCTACAACTAGTTGACATGACTTTTCATTTCAGATGCGATGAAATGAATTTGTTATGTATTTCATTATCCTCATATACTTCGTAGCATAAATAGGATAGAAGTCAATTATTCTGCCATCTTACGCAGACACTCAAGCTTTCATTACTACCTCTGGCGACATGATACGACTTGTCAATGCAATGACACGGGTTTCTCCCTGCTATGAGAGCGTTTCCAGACTGTACACGAGGGGAAAACCGATACTTTCCATTTCTCCTTCAGCAGGCAAAGAGGGGAATTTGAAATAAGGCAGGTGCCTGACGCCTTTTGCTGCGTTCAGCATTGCCGAGGAAAGATCTTTATTTTGCACGCAGAACAATGTGTTTCCGTGACGTTCCTGAAAGATTTCTACCTACGCAAAAAACGACGTATGACATAACGACTGGATAGATTATGCCGAGCGTCATTCCGTATGGTATTGCTCCACTAAAAGCGCCCTGAAAGACGCCAAAGTGAAAAGGGAATTTATGCCGCTTGTAGCTAATGATGGGGTAAACAACGCGTTATTGCCCAACAGCGATGGCCGGCACGGGCAGGTTCATATCCTGCTTTTCCTCGTTGACCAGATAAAGCGTCGGCTAGCTCTCCCAGCGGACATGGTGACCCAACAGCCATTCCATACCGTATTGCGCGTCGTAAAACTGCGCCGATCCCAGGTAAGTGTTCAGCTTATCCCAGCACACACCGATATCGGGCGTCTCAGACCAATTCGCCATCCCAAACCAGTCGGTATACTGGCGGGTCAGGAGACGGGAGTGTGGGTGTCGCTACCCGAAGGTGATCCTGACAAGCGACTGGATCATCAATAAACTTTTCTACGCTAATCAATCGAAATAATAAGGTTAATGCGTCATTCATTTTCCGAGACAAAGAAATAATGTCAGAAGCGTGATGGTATTATTTGCATTGATTCGGATGCAATCTACCCGTTCCAATTTTATGGTGTGACCAAATCAGGTAACTTGCTCTAACTCACTTCTGGATAAAAACGAGTTAGTTGTACCTACTAAAACTCGATCTGACACTATTGATGATTTGATCGAGACCTAATCAAACAGTCGGCTTTGTGCCAGATATAGTCATTTACACCACGGTGACAGGGAGCAAGCCAGCGGTATTGATACTTAGAAAAAACATAGTGAATAGCTTCAACTCAAAAGTGTCTGAACTCCCCGTAGCAATTCAGGTTGCTTTTTAATAAAGTCAACTTGAAACCATATTTATAAAACAGAATGCATTGTTTATCGCAAATACCAATAAAAATAATCGATTAGTCCCATAACTTACATGGAAGCAATAATGGATTTGAAGTAATCTGGTTTTTAATTTATTTATTTTATTAATAATTTTTTACAAGGAGCCCAGAAATGCCTCTTCCGGAACGCATGAGACCCACTAAAGTTAGCCATAAAAAGATAAAAGAGCTGGCAGAAAAAGCTGAGGATATTCTTTCAAGAATTGATGAAGGTATAAGTGAAGAAGACGACACATTAAAAACGATGATTTCGGAATGGAACAGTCAGGTTGTATGCCCCTGTAAGTTTTCAGATTTTAGGGACTACTCTTCCTGGACCAGCGCTAAGGAATTTACTCGAATGGCTTTCAACCAAGAAAAATTCTATAAAGATTTTACCTGGGAAGAGCTTGTTCAAACGATCAATTGTTTGTATAACGCGGAAGGGAAAGAATCAGAACAAAATTTTGCTCTTGCACTCCTTGAAAAAAATTTCGATGGCAATCCATCAGATCTTATCTTTTGGCCAGACGAGTGGTTCCAGGACCCTGATATGTTTCATATCGAGCTGACAGCTGAAGAAATCGCTGGGTATTTAATGGTTAGATCAGGCAGGCAATTGGCTGATGCACCGGAGATAGAGCTGAAATACCCAATCCCCGTAACTGATCCTGAGTAATAGAGGGCATTATACTGTCTCAAAATATTGTTCCATTCTTTCTCCCCTCACCCTGTCTCTCCCCAAAGGGACGAGGGGATCGGTACAGTGCGGCCTTTGGTCTTCCAGGTCGGGTTAGCACAACGCCACCCGCCATTGTAACATGCTGAGCGGAATACCTTTTACCAATAATTCAGTGCAGGAAGTCCTTCTTTTCAGTGAAAGATTTAAGAGGCTCTAGCACCCTGCACTGCGGCAAGCCTGCATTATACACTGTAAAATTATCGTAGCCTGTTTGAGGATAAAGATTACTGCTGAGCAAAATAACACCTACGCACACAACAAATTCAGTTGTAGTGGCTAACACTTAACCTGGTAGTCGGTTTGCCAGAAACGGACAGCCAGCCAGACCACCGCAATGAATCTGGCGCTGAGTTCAGCCATGACTAATGAGCAGCATCCGCACAGCACACTGGGATACCGTTCGCCACGGGAATACCTGTTGCGTCGAACCAGTAATGGGGTAAGTAATAAAAGGTGTATGTCAATATAGGGGCAAATCCATTTCGATTCAGCCAGACATGGCTGAATCATTTTTGTACCAAACTGTCGTGAGATTAACAAACAATGATTATCTGGCTAGATGTTAACACATTGTATTTTTAATAGTTTTCTATAACGTCGTTTTATTCATGTGTACGCAGTATGCTGGGAGTCTTCTTTCAAACTTCAAGCTAGATAGCGAACTAACATCAAACTGCTCAAAATCGAACTCCTCATATAACTGAGTAACAATTTTCTTTCCTTGTTCATCATTACCAGTAAAAGGTAAAGCTCGTCGATTATTTTCACCCCTAGGTAAACCATCTTGCTCTAATTGCGTCATCGGAATAGCATTAAATGCCTTTGTTATATGTGAAGTTGGTATTAACCAGGCGGCTATTTATATCTGATATACTGTGTCAATGAAAATAGATGCACGCAAGCTCACGATTGAGCAACAAGAACTCCTCAGACAGTAAGTTATCCGGCTTCGTTTGGAAAAGAAAACCTTTCGCGAAATCGGTCAACTACTGAGTCTTCATCCCGATACTGCCGGGCGCTTGTACAAACGTTATCTGGTTGAAGGCCATGCTGCCATTGTCGCCAAAAAACGCGGCCCCAAAAATAAAGTGGGGCGCCTGAATGCCATTCAGCAACAGAAAGTCATTGAGGTCATCCGAGATCATATGCCGGAGCACTATCACCTGGGCTTTTCCCTTTGGACATGCCGTGCGGTTGGGGGCTTTGATCAAGCTGTTCTGGCGCCTCGATATTCCCGTTCGCACGCTGGGCGATTATCTGAAACGCTGGGGATTTACCCCGCAAAAACCGTTGAAAAAGGCATGGGAACAAGACCCGGTTCGAGTGCAAATGTGGCTGAAGGAGGAATACCCTCGCATTCAGGAACGGACTAAAAAGGAAAAGGCACACATTTTTTGGGGCGATGAAACCGGTATCCGAAATACAGAGCAACATGGCCGGAGCTATGCGCCAAAAGGCAAAACACCAACTCAGCCCATCCCCGTTAAACGCCATAGCCTGAACATGATATCCGCCCTCTCTCATCAGGGAACAGTTCGCTTTATGCTGTATGAAACCCCGCTGACGGCAGACACCTTGCTGAAATTTATGCGGGCACTGCTCGCGTCCAGCGAGGGTAAGACCTTTTAAATTCTGGATAATCTGCGGGTTCATCATGCCCAAAAAGTTAAAGACTGGCTGGAACAAGCGTCAGTGAAGCATTGCCTGGAAGTCTTTTATCTTCCCGCTTATTCGCCGGAACTGAATCCAGACGAATTGTAATATCAAAGGGATGATACATAACGGCCCGGCCATGCGCAGTGCCGAAGAGATAAAAAAAGAACACGTTCTTGTATGTGAAAATTACAACGTCGACCAGAGTATTTCAAATCACGGTTTATTAAATATGCATAACAGATGTATTTTTCCACCGGGTTAATAGATATTTCTTACAAAGATAATGGTGTTAGACCAGACCGTTTTTCGGTAACCTATCAGATAGGCAATGAAAAGCCGATAAGAGAAAGATTTGAGAATACACCAGGAGGTAAATAATGGTGAGTGATGATGAACTTTATTCAGAAATTGGTCGTATATTGTATGAATCTGCGCCTGATAATGCACAGAAAATTTTACTGGATGTAGAATTATCTCCTGAAAATGATCATGCTAAGTTTTTATATGACTATATTGATGAAGACGGAAGTAAAAAATGGTTTTTACCCCCATCTCCAAAAACATATGATGATGTTATCGAAAATTTAATTATGCTGCGTAAATACTACGCAGAAAATAATCTGACCAATGGTCAACCTGTATGGTATGGATGCCTAGTCACTGTTGATCTTGAAAAAATGAAAATCAATATAGACTTCAAGTACGAAGAATAGCAATAAAACGATCCCATCCCAGCCATAGCACTGGGATCTCCCGTCTTTATTACCAGTTCTCAATGATATGAATTATCATTTAGTTTCGCTTATAGTATGATGTTCCAAAGAAGCCAGTCTTCAACCCTCTCACCTCATTCATTCTCCTTGCCACAAAACCGCCACTTCCAGTTCACTGCACTGATGCTCGCGCATTAACACCCGCCGTTCGATCTTTTCTTCTTTTTCCGTCATACCCAGCGTCAGATACAGGCTGGGGGGCACCACCCGAAACAACGCTTCGATTTTTTTCGCCAGCACCACTCCTTCGGTATAACAGTGGAGTAATTTACTGGCGGAGAGCAACACAGCTTTTTATTCTTCCGTCAGTTTCTTAAAGCCGGCGATTTGTTCGACTTCATCCGACGGCATGGTCAGGCATAACCACCATTCGGCCATATGCAACATTTTTTCAGCGGTATCCGGGTAGTCAACGAGGTTTTACAGCCAGGAACCCAATTTACGCCACATTTTCACGACATTGGTCATATAGGGGAAAAGCAGCGGGTTGGGGTGAATATGGCCTTCGTCGATCACCAGTTGCCATACACTGGTGATAGCCAGCGACCAGATAAATTCAATGTTAAGTACTCGCATTATTTTTTACCGCTTCGCTGGGTAACTGCGATTGAATAAGTTACCCCCATTGGGTGGTGATTTCGGCCAGTTTTTGTACCTGCGGGTCTTGGGTTTACTCTTCTGGCAGAGCCTGATCAGAAAAACTGGGCGACAAGCTTAACAGGCCGATAATCGAAGATTTCGCCCTGCTGAACCGACGGGATTGGATTTTTTGCACCACGAATTATTACCCTTTTCATTAATGCTGAAAGGGGTAACATGCAGAAAAAGCGTTTTAAATACTGCACTTAACTCTTTTTTTCCCCATGGGGAAAATTACCTGAATCAGCGGTGAATAGGAACCCCGTTAAACGTATGCGTACAGCACTGACACAGGACAGGAATATCATTGGCTGACAGATTTGGGTTCACCTTCCTTAAAAAACCTAATTCATCGACGAACAGACCGTTGTAATAACTGGATTCACCACAGCGGATATAATCTTTTTGTTCATGCTCATATAACGCCACTATCCAAAATAAAGGTTCTGGACTGTCCAGTCGCTGGACAGCTTCACTGTGAACCCCATCCCATTTTTCACCGACTTTACTCAATAAAAACATAAAAAGTGGCGTGTAATCTAAGCCGCGTCTTTGCTTACCTTTCATAGACAGAAAGTAGGGTATATCCTCCCTGATTAATTTTTGTCTGGCTCGCTCCCATCGATATTCACCGCCATGATGAAAAACGAAATGGGCTGTCGTATTGACCCGGCGATAAAGTTTCTTTTTTCCATAATTGGATTGATGTTTTTTCATTCTTTTATTCATCTCAATTTTTTTAGGCAAGAGGGTTAACGTTCTCTCACAATATACCCGATAATAAAATTGTTATGATTAATTACGGAAATTTTTTTTACCAACTGGCGATTGCAAAATATACTAATTCTGTTTTTATTCTTACACATGAAAGAGTAAACCCACTGATTTTAGTTAATGATTACTGAATGGTCAATGAGCGTTTTAATTCGTTAAATAACGTGATATCTAATTAATTTTAAGTTACAAATAACTCGGTTCAAAACTTGCTGGTTAGCACTACAGAAGTGTAAAAGAAAATATTAAATTTGAAGTATCACGAGTATAAATTTATTATTCATAGCTATATCAACAATTCGTTCTTTCATTCCAGAATGATAGGCTTGATAGGTATAATTGAGTTGGAGAGTTTCGCGGCAGGCATAGCAGTGATAGCGGGGGATGACCATTGCTTTCTTTGCCATGCCCTTTAACATCCTCTGTTTTGTGAAAGTAAAAACGAACCACATCAACTTTAGCCATATCTCAGCAATCATAAAAAGTGTGAAGTTTATCATGACATCTAATTATTGGGAGAATGACCAAAAATCAGATCTAAGTACCCCGCAGTTAGTATATACCAATCTAATTTCAAGATGCATGTGATTTCTCCCCCGCTTCGCGGGGAGAAATCAGGTTTCATATCGTGTTGTAAATTGCAATTTGAAGTTTAATCCGTATAGTGACATTAATTTTTGTGATCTATATACCAGTTACTTTTAAGAAAAATCACAAAAGAATGAAATTTCATGTAATTTATTAAAAAAACAAATTACATTATAAAATTCATGAATAATTTAAGAAAGATTGACCTTAACCTTTTAGTCACTTTGCAAGTATTATTACTAGAAAAACATATTACCCGTACAGCAAATAGGTTGCATAAAAGTCAACCAGCAATAAGCCACGCACTTGCAAACTTGCGTAATATGTTTGATGACCCTTTACTTGTTCGTCGTTTTGGAAGGCTTGAACTCACTGCTCGAGCACAAGAATTACTAATACCACTTCGTGAGGTTTTGGGACAAATCAATACACTCATTGAGCCTCAAGTATTCGATCCTACTCAAACAAAAAGAACGTTCCGTTTATCTATGTCAGATTATGGTGCTCGCGTTCTATTGCCCACTTTAGTTCGAACATTTCGTACTATCGCTCCAAATGCAAAATTATCTATAAGCCAAGCCAGCCGAGAGTCAATGCTTATTGATGTTATTGATAATGAAATCGACCTTGCACTTGGTGTATTTCCTCAAAAAATACCCGAGGATTTGCGTGCACATGCGTTGTTTGTCGAAAACTTTTCTTGTCTAGCTGATTCTTCAACGATTCCAGAAAATGGATATTTAGACCAAAACTCTTGGTTAACACGTCCCCATGTTTCTGTTGCTATGCGAGCAGGCGCAGAAGATGATATTGATCGCATTTTATTAAAAGAAGGTTTACATAGAAAAATTACTGTGCAGCTACCTCATTGGGGAATAGCTAACGATATTATTTCTGGTACTGATTTAATTCTTACAGTTGCTCGACGTAGTTTGCTTAGTATGGAAAACAACCATAATTTACAGATATTTTCTCCTCCTTTTGATATTCCTCCTTTTGATTTTAAAATGGTTTGGCATAAAAGACAGGAAACAGATGCAGCTCATTGTTGGTTGAGGAAAATTATTATGCGTTTCTTGAATAATAATCAGTAATATTTTTAATACTATATTTTGTGCCATTTCAATTATGAGATGGCAGCACGTTATTCTATAATCCGACATTCCACATCGCATTCGTAATTTATTGTTTTACTTATGAATTAATAAACGTATAAAATTTATGCAATAGTTTAAAAATCAGTATCATAATTGGATATAATGAATTGATCTAAATTCAATCTAGTTATGTATTATTTTTATACCGATTTGCTTATAAAACGTTCACATTCTCGTCCTGTATATGGAATATAGCAAAAGCATCATAGATATTAATTATATTTATTAAGTAAGAGTATTTAATAAACTAATTTGAAATTTATTTCATAAAAACTATCATATCACCGGCGCATTTTTTCTTAGCTAGAATGAACATAATTTATTAGTGTAATTAATTTAATTTAAATATTTTTAAAAAAATATCTTATTTTAGGAGTAAATAATGAAAAAAAAAGTAATCTATGACTCTATTGGCGAATCTTTCGAAGAATTTACAGATACCGTTGCTCAACGTAAAATAGAAATCAGAACAATATTCGATATGATTGGTGATATAAATGGAAAATCTGTTCTAGATTTAGCTTGTGGGTATGGATATTACGGTCGAGAATTATTGCATCGTGGTGCATCCAAAGTCGTTGGTGTAGATATTTCAGAAAAAATGATAGAACTCGCAAGAGAAAAATCAAATCAGTATGGTGATGATATCGAATTTCATGTTAGTAATGTTTGTACTATGGAATCATTAGGTAAATTCGATATTGTTGTTGCTGCCTGGTTATTCAATAATGCTGAGTCATTAGATGATCTCGAAGCAATGTTCCGTGTTATCGCAGATAATATAAAACCATCTGGCAAATTAATTGCTTACACTGTTGATCCTGATTTCCAATTAAGAATGGGAAATTTTGATATTTATGGTGTCAATATTCTTAGCGAAGAAAGCTGGAACGGAGGTTTTCGCCATTCTGCCGAATTTGTTACTAATCCACCTAGCCCTCTTACATTTTATCGATGGAGCCGTGAACATTATCAATGTGCACTGAAAAAAGCTGGGTTTAAAAATTTTGAGTGGAGAAAACCATTACTTTTAGAGAGTGATATAAAATCTTTTCCAGAAGGATTCTGGAATATTTTTCAAAATAATTGCCTGCAAACAGGTCTTATTTGCGAATACTAAATTTAATATTTTTTATCGTCCAATGTGACAATTATAAATTTAAGATTAATTGATATGAAACATTTTCATTCACCATCTTACTTAGAAAAAGCATCCCCATCTTTAAGTGATAGAGAATTATTGGGATTACAAGAAAATTATCTCCCAACAAGAAATTTAAAATTAAGTTTTGATGAGTTCAAAAAATTATCAGAAGAAAATGTAAATCATTGGTTAAACGTTATTGAAAGTACAGACTTTCCATTAGAATTTAGGTACACAGCAGGACAATTACTTTCATATGTAGGAGATCCAAGGTTAAATCCATTTATACCGGAAATGGTAGAAATTCCGGAAGGGGATATTAATATAGGATTATCTCCTGAAGAATTAGATTCTACTATGGCTGCTCTATCTGATTTAAATTTAGATCGTGATTGGATAATTAAAGAAATTCCTCGCCATCGCGTACATTTAAATTCTTATAGGATTGGCAAATACCCTGTTACTCATTTTGAATATATGACTTTTTTACAAGATAGCGGGGAGAACCGTTTACCAGATACTTGGTTTTTAGGGCGATATCCTTTTGAACTTGCTAATCATCCGGTTAATGGTATTACCGCTGAAGATGCTGATTGCTACTGTCTATGGCTAACAGAAAAAACAGGAAGAAATTTCCGATTACCTCATGAAGCTGAATGGGAATATGCGGCAGCAGGTCCTAATAATCTGCAATTTCCTTGGGGAAATGTATTTCTACCAGACCATGCCAATACAGCAGAAAGTGGAATATTTACTACAACACCAGTAGGTATGTTTTCTTGTGGTGCTTCACCTTTCGGTTGTTTAGATATGGCAGGTAATGTCGAAGAGTATGTTTCTGAGGACTACGAAGCTTATCCCGGAGGGATTACCGTACAAGACGATTTAGTTAATGCCCAAAGTAAGCATCGGGTAGCACGAGGCGGAAGTTATTCTCGTTTTCGAGATCTTGCCAGAAATACACGCCGTCATGGAAAATTCCCCAGAAATATTTATGTTATGGGTTTTCGTTTAGCCGAAAGCCTTTAAAAATAACCAAATTAAACAACAAGAAAGAAATATAAAATATGATTACATGCCATGTAAAAAACTCTGTCGATATTCCTATCCTTCCAGAAGGACACATTGCTTCTTTTATCTCATTTGATGGTTTTACCTCACCAAATGAACATATCGCAATAGTTATGGGAGAATATAAAAATAAATCTCCTCTTGTCCGAATCCACTCAGAATGTTTAACCGGAGATATTTTCGGTTCACATCGTTGTGACTGTGGTGCTCAATTGCAGGAAGCACTACAGAGAATGAGTAAAGAAGGTGGTGTATTACTATACTTACGTCAGGAAGGACGTGGTATTGGTCTGTACTCTAAACTGGATGCTTATCGCCTACAAGATAAAGGGTTAGACACTTTCGAAGCTAATACACAACTTAATTTTCCTGAAGATGGACGAGATTTTTCTATTGCAGCAAGTATGTTGCATGCACTTGGTATAACACATTGTAAATTAATAACGAATAATCCAGAAAAAGTCATGTCATTGCAGAAGGATGGTATACAGGTAGACGAAGTCATTCCTACTGGTATTTATATAACCAAACATAATCAACACTACCTTATGGCTAAGGCCAATAAAAAAAACCACTCTATTAAACTAAAATTATCTGCCTAAATAAGGTTATAACAACAATGAAACACTTCTCACCAATAAGTAGTATTGCTTCTTTTCAAGAACGTTATTTGGCTACTGCCGGTTACGATAATCAAGTTATCCTCTGGGATGCCCAAAATAAACAAGCATTGCATCGTGTTTACCACGACCATTTAGCTAACCAGTGTTCGTTCAGCCCTGATGGTCGTTGGTTAGTGAGTGCAAGTAGTGATTATAGCGCTCGAATTTGGGAGGTACCGACTATGCGGTTAAAGGCAGCATTATTAGGTCATGAAGATGACGTAGAAATGGCCGCTTTTAATCCAGCTGGTGATCTTGTTGCTACCTGCTCACGAGATAAAAGCATTCGAATATTCAGGGTAGATAATGGCCAATGTCAACATGTTTTACAAGGACACAACGCTGATGTTATTTCTGTTAGCTGGAGCACAGATGGTACTACCTTAATCTCAAGCAGTGATGATGGAACCATCCGCCGCTGGGATACTATTAAAGGTATTGAGATTGAATGTATTGACCTTAATGGTGTGGAAACCGACACAATTGCTTTAACTCATGGCGGAATAATCTTTGCAGGTGATGATAATGGCAAATTGATTGTTATCGATAATACCAACAAACATAGCATACAAGCCCACTTAGCAGGTATTAAACGGATTGTCTGGAATGAACAAACACAACATTTAATTAGCCTCAGTTATGATCGCTCAGTCGTTTTATGGAAATTTATTGATGGAGAACTTAAAAGGATTGCTGAAAGTTCTTTGCCTAGCTTGATATGGCCTAGAAGTTGTGCTTTTCTTGGTGAAGAACGTGTTGCTTTTGTCACTTTTGGTTCGACATATGCGGTTTGGAATCATCGCGTAAACACTTGGGATATTGATGGTATTGAACAATCTATTAGTCTTAATTCGGTAGCAATATCCGACAATATTATCTATTCAATCGGTGATGCCGGTACTTTATTTATTAATGGTAAACCCAGTAGTGCCATTGGTAGCCTCTGTAATTTTCTTCTGCCGTGTGGTCAAAAATTACTTACAGGTGGTCAAATGGGACAGCTCTTTGATGCGATTAGTGGGGAATTGATTTACCAACATCGTTCTCCACTTAACTGCGGGACTACTTTTACCCGTAATGGGCATCAGCATGCAGCTATAGGTACTTACACCGGTGAAGCTCTAATTTTTGGTATTGATGAACGTGGTTCATTCCAATTTTTGGAGGAGATACATTTACATGACAATGCAATCAAAGGGGTATCTGCTAACGATAAATACTTATTCAGTGTGTGTGCAACAGCAGCGGTAGCATTCCATCGCATTGATAATTTTGAATTGCATTCTTATATCGAAAAAGCCCATGATCGCATTTCAAATGACTGTTCAGCTATTAATGGGGGGTTTGCTAGTGTGGGGCGAGATCTAAAACTTAAGATATGGCAATCAGATAAAATCGAAACCTACCAAACACCGCATCATCATTCAGTAAAATGCATATCAACTTCTGATGACCAACAAATTATTGCAACTGGAAGTTATGGTGGAACTGTAGCTCTATTTGACTTACGGAAGCGTGAATGGATTTCAAAAAGTAAACCGACAACAAGTGGTATTTCTTGTATTACTTACTCACCAAAAGAACAAAAGTTTATCGCTAGTTCTTATGATGGAAATCTGTATTCAATTGAAATTAGAGTCTAACTAATAAAAATGTCTGCGTGATTTATATATCACGCAGAACTTTCTTATAACAAGAGAATAATGAAGTATGTTTAGTCCCTTTTATGATGAATTATTTATGCGTCGTGCATTGGAATTAGCAGAAAAAGGTTGTTATACCGCTCGCCCTAATCCAAAAGTCGGCTGTGTTATAGTTCGAGAAAATACCATCGTTGGAGAAGGTTGGCATGTCCGAGCAGGAACAGCACATGCCGAAATCAACGCACTTCATCAAGCTGGTTCACTTGCTTATGGCTCAACCGCTTATGTGACTTTGGAACCATGTGCACATCATGGTAAAACACCTCCTTGTTGTAATGCTCTCATCAATGCTGGTGTTAATCGTGTTGTTATTGCATGTGAAGATCCCTATCCACAAGTTAACGGAAAAGGAATTGAATACTTACGTAAAGCAGGCATTAATGTAGAAGTTGGTCTTCTACAAAAAGAAGCAGAAGAACTTAACTGCGGTTTTCTATCAAAAGTCCGTAGAGGACGCCCTTGGGTAAGAGCTAAAATTGGAATGAGCTTAGATGGTAGAACAGCATTAGCTGATGGTCGCTCAAAATGGATTACATCTGAAAAATCAAGAGAAGATGTTCAACAGTGGAGATTAAGTAGTTGTGCAATACTGACAGATGTCGGGACTATATTGGCCGATGATCCCCAGTTGACAGCACGTATCCCTCATGAGATTGGTCTATCACCCCTTCGCATTGTCTTGGATAGCCAACTTCGCATACCTCTCAAAGCTAACGTGCTTGATGAAACAGCTCGCACGCTCATTATTCATCACCCAGCAGCAGCAGAGATAAAATTTCCTCCCCATATTGATAAAATGAGTATTGATACATGTAATGATAAAATTAATCTCAAAAAAACATTAGAGTACTTAGGCAAGCGAGGACTAAACGATGTTCTTGTCGAAGCGGGCCCAACCTTGACGGGTTCTCTGCTAAAGAAAGGGCTAATTGATGAGCTACTTGTTTATATATCACCAAGATTACTTGGAGAACAAGCTAGACCAATGATGGCTGGTATCTCTACAGAATCTCTAGATCTTCCGCAATCTCTCAAATTAGTTGATCTCGTTCAAATTGACACTGATATTCGTTTACGTTTTCTTTCCGTATCCTGATTGAAGTAGTCTGGAGTCATCAGTAATTGTCACTGTGTCAATAGTATTCATTATTTGAATAACTATGTATCAAAAAAATAATTTCAATTTATTTCATGAATGTTCGATAATCATTGTGTAGTTAATATGTTTCTTCCCATTAGAGAATGTCGATATTTTCATTCAGATTGGGAGAAACATATATTTTACCTCGGTAAAGCACAAGGAAATAAAAGTGCATTTTCTAACTGAATGAGTATTATTGATACTTTTTGGTTAACTAATTATTAGTTAAACATAATATTTATGTTTTAATATTAATTTGAGGTAATATCAAAGATGTCATCTATTTCAATATCAAGCATTATTTTTGCATTTAGTGCAATTTTTGCCGGTGCAGTAGTACCATTGCAAGCTAGTGCTAACGCTGCGTTAGGTCGTGGTTTGGGGCATCCTCTATGGGGAACTTTAGTATCACTTTTAGTTAGTTTGATAGCCGTTATTCCAATTTTGTTAACTATGCGAGTACCACCTCCCCAAATATCTCAGGTAGTAAATTTGCCAATATGGTCTTGGGTTGGTGGTATTGCTGGAATTATATATATCACTGCTGCTCTTCTATTAGTACCGAAACTAGGAGCAACTAATTTTATTATTTGTGTTATAGCAGGCCAAATCATAATATCTGTATTGATTGATCATTTTGGTTTGATGGGATTACCTATTAAAGAAATAAAGTTAGGCAAAACCTTCGGAATAATATTTATCTTTTTAGGGATTTTTATGGTTCAATATTTCACCACAAACACTGATAAAATTTAATTGACTGTTATCTAATATATTTAAATGGATTACAATCCAAAATCAATATAAGGAAATAAAATTGAAAAAGGTTCTTATACTTAAATCCAGTATTTTAGATAAATATTCCAATAGTAATAAAATGGTAGGTCATTTCATCGAGAAGTGGTTGGATAAAAATTCATAAATCGAAATTACCATTAGGAATCTAGCTAAAAACCAAGCTCCAATTCTTGATAATTAATTATTGAATGTATTATGTAAAAGTGATATTAAATTAACAGAACGACAAGAAAATGCATTAAATCTATCTAACTAGTTGATGGCAGAACTAAAAGAACATAATTTAATTGTTATTGCTGCACCTATGTATAATTTTCATATTACAACCCAGTTGAAAAATTATTTTGACTTCGTCATTCGTGCTGGAATTATGTTTTGCTATACTGAATCAGGTTCTCAAGGATTAATAAAAGATAAAAAATCCATAATATTAACAACACGCGGTGGGATTTATAAAGATACTTCATCAGATTTTTTAGATCCATATATAAATATGATTCTTAATTTCATTGGAATTAAAAACATTGAGTTTATTTTCTCCGAAGGACTAGCACTAGGAAATGAATCTATTATTCGATCACAAAAGAATGCATATCAAATGATAGATAATTTATCATTATAACTAACTTTAATCATTTTATTTTTAAATAAAAAACCACTAACACGGTGAGGAAAAAGCTAATTTATTTCTATTTCGTAATTCCATTTATAGTAAGAATTCCATAGATATTTTTCGAATAATTTCATCATGTATTTATTATCAATGTTGATAGCTATCAGATAATTAATGACTTGAGGTTCAATTTCACCTGGTACATTTGTTATATTTGGTACCACTATACTCCCTGTGGCGCTTTTTTATTTATTTGCAACCCTAACCATCCATAGGCTCTACTTATTACCAGTAAGACATTATCCAACGCCATACAGAAGACTGAGCAACACAACGTGCTTCGGCAACGTGGAAAACTGGCTGACCTCGATAAAGCATGAGAATGGATAGAATACGGATGGCATACTTCTTATCGTGCGTTTTTTGCGCCATTTTTTCATCAGGTGTCGTTCATTACGGGGAATGGGTGGTAGGATAACCATAACTCAGCCCTCCTTTTTGCTTTTTTGTTTCTGGAAAATCCAAATTCGCAAAAATGGGACTAAGTTTCTTTGATATGCCTACCATTTTGAAAAGTTATATAGAACTTCTCCCTTTTTTGAAGAATAACCCTGGTGTGGCTTAAAAAAATATTTCATATAGAAATTATTGTTATTGTTATTATTGTTTAATATAACTAATGCATTTACGTATTTGGTAACACTATAACCAATTAAGCACTCATAATGAAATAAGGTCAACATAAAAGTAATCAAAAATAACATTAATTTGTATACATTTTTGTATCTTACTGTTTTTTAATTAAAAAATTACATTTACTAATTATACTAATATGACGACAGATTGAAAAATATTGTGGCAACAAACGGATTAATCGGGTATTGTTTGGAGGAAAAATTCGACAAAACATATCATGTTACGAGATGAAAACATCAGGAATAAAAAGAAAATATAATATTATTAATAATATTGAGTATATGATGAGAAAAAATGGTGAGAATAAATCCTCACTTGCTATGCGTTCTGGTGTTACAAGAACAACGCTCTATAAAATTCTTGATGGTAAAATCAACAGAGTCCAGCACTCAACTATCACTCGAATTGCAAATTTTTTCGGTGTCAGATGTGATGTTATTGAGCATTGTAATCTGGAAGAATTAGATCGAATAGACAATATGCTTTCCGTTGAGGGTAACAAAAACCCCTCTGCTATCCCGCTTATCCCTCAATCAGAGGTGTTATCCAGCATGGATGCCCGTATTGGCCAACTTATTATGAAATATCCGGTAACATGGGTTTTCGAAGAAGGAGCAAACCTGATAGGGCTAACGGTTGAATCTGAAATTGATAAAATATTTTTCCCCGGTGATACATTAATTATTAAGCGATATGCAACACCTGTCAAAAATCAGCCATCATTAATATACGAACCTAAAAGAGGATTTTATCTCCATAATTTATCTGATTACAAAAAAAAAGATCAAACAATAAACGAAAAATTAATTGGAACGATAATTGAAGAACGCATTTCGTAAGAAAAGGAGTATTAGTGGTGTCAGATAATCAAAAATATAAACTTCTAGGTTTCAGCCGTTCTTCTGATTCAATTAGAGCGAACATAATGATTCTGTCTACAGGAAAGAGTATTAGCATACCTCTGCGGGAATTAGAAAGCAGTCAGATTTCAGAAGATCTCAATAGGAACGAACTCAGAGAGATTTACCGTCGTATTTATGGTGATGCTGATACTGTAACGGCCTATGATCTCACCGATAGACACGAACGTTCCTGGTTTGCCTATTTGGTCATTGCCCTATCTCTTGCCGCTATCTATATTTTTTGCACAATTACAGGAATAAAGCCGATAAGCATTCCCTATATTAATATGATCATACCATCAGCAATATTCTTTTACCCTTTCACATTTATCTTAGTTGATATATTAAATGAATTCTATGGTCTTCGTCTGGCCAGAAAAGCGATCCTTTTTTCATTTATTGCCAATATCCTATTCGTCCTCTGTCTCATATTAACCGCAGCCCTTCCAGGTCTTAAAGAATGGGAATTAGAAGGAGCGTATACTGAAATTGTACACAGCATAGCTGCTGTCCTCGTTGCATCCTCAATTGCTTATATTGTTTCTGAGAATGTTAATTCATGGTTATTATGTAAAATAAAAGAACTCACCAATTCTCGTTATCTTTTTATTCGTATTATTACCAGTACAACAGTCGCTTCCGCTCTGGACAGTATTATATTTTGCACACTTGCATTTTATAATACGCTTGATTCCGATACGATTAAATCAATCATTTTTTCTCAGTTTATTGTCAAAATGGCTTACGCTATTGTAGGAGTCGGACCTATTTATGGTGTCCGAGCATTGTTCAGAAAATATATAAATGCATAGCAGAGAAACAACAATGAATATTAAAGAATCACTGACACTACTTGGAACGAAAACAGATTATATACAAAGTTATTCTCCAGAGTTACTTGAAACTCTCCCACGATCACTCGGCCGAAATGATATCGGCATCGATTCTGATTCACTGCCATTCCAGGGGTTTGATCTTTGGACAGCCTGGGAGCTTTCATGGCTAAATGGAAAAGGGAAACCGGTAGTCGCAATCGGTGAATTTATCATTCCGGCGACCAGTTCAGGATTGATTGAATCAAAATCATTCAAACTTTATCTCAATAGCTTCAATCAGACTCAGTTTGAAACAACGGATGACGTAGTTCGCGCCATGAAAAAAGATCTGTCTCTGACAGCCGGCCAACCTGTAGAAGTTAAACTCTATCCCCACTTTGATGGATACTATCATGAAATCAGCCCACTCTCTGGTCAATCACTTGATGATTTGGATATAGAAATAAGAAGTTATGACTTTGATGCTACAATACTGGCAGATGCCACTTCAGCGGAAAATGATGTTGTCTATGAAACACTGTATTCAAATCTCTTAAAATCTAATTGCCTGGTAACAAACCAACCTGATTGGGGAAGCGTTATTATTCGGTATGAGGGAGTACAGATTGATCATGAGAAATTGCTACGTTACCTCATATCATTCAGAACACACAACGAATTTCATGAACAATGTGTAGAGCGTATCTATAGCGACATTATGCGTTACTGCAAACCTGAGAAATTAACTGTATTTGCACGCTATACAAGACGTGGAGGTTTAGATATAAATCCTTTCAGAAGTAATTATGAAAATATTCCTCTAACAGGGCGGCTTATCCGCCAGTAGAGGAAGTGATTGATGCAGATTCCGTACATAAAGCGGCGATGGCTGCTTTAAATGATCGATATGCAACGCTGATCAATTGTTCTGATGTGATCAGCTAAAGACACTGATAGAAGACAGGAGAGGCTAAATACCTCTCCTGTTATTTCTCGTTCTTATCCTATGACAGAGTTGGAGTTAGGCAACAAAAGCGGTTGTTCGGCCTTAGCCGGTTGTATATTTTGCCGTAAATGCTCGTAAGCCCCTCCCATATCAGGGAATGAAGCCATAGCTTCGCTCAACTTCACCAGACTCGGGCTTTCTATCGCTGAAACAGTAGTGACGGCATGAGCGGCAATATTGGGTTGCCTGCTGGCCCAGGATAGCTCCATCAACATATCTCCTTGCTTACTCATGTTCTCGACTAGATGGGCCACATTAATCGCCGACGAAGTTCCCTCCAAATTAATATGCAAATGTTGATGAGATTTGGCCTGATTACCAAATACCTGACGTACCACCAATGCTGTTCCTGTGCCAGAGTCGGTCAACATCAAGTCATCATCATGTCGGTTCACAAGAACACTTTTCAGATTGGCTATCGGTAAGATCAGACGATCTAAAGACTGTCTCGGATCGTTATTGTCGATGATCACTGTACGGTAGTGAGTCCACATCTCTTTACTGAATCGATAGGTATCGTGATTGGCTCCACCATACAGCACCAGACTATCGACACCATCGATGATCGGCAGCATTAGATTATCACTGGCTTCGCCTCCTTGAAGTAATAAGGATGACTGGATCCGCTCCATTCCAATGGATTTATTGAGTATTTTTACCCCACTGCTATCGCTCTGGTATAACTCCTGCGTCACCTGGTTATACACATATGCCGCCTTATTTTTGGCATTGATTCCCAGAAAGCGCAGATTGCCTGAAACGGGAATGCCATTACCTGAAAAGACCTGACCGCTGCCAATATCAAACCAGTCTTGCATATTGTTATTTTGCAAGGTCAGTACCCCCTTGGCGTGCCATTGGATAGCAAGTTCAGTGAGTGCCTGTGATAAATTAGCCGCATTGTTCTGGTGCCAATCTTTATCAACGCCAACTAACCGCAATTCACCCGTATTAGCTCGTACCAGGATCTCACCCTTGGCTGTGATCAGACGTATTCCCGTATCAACCTGTTGTGCCGCCTTAAGAGACAAATCAGGTGTCAATTCACTGGCAACGGGAAGTTGTACCGAAGCATTAAGTACAAGATCAGAACCAAAGGCAGTAGCCAATGCATTCGTGGTCATAGCGGGTTGGCGATATAATTTACCACTTTCAGGTGCAAAGAGCCGCGCAGAGGTGCCATCAGCTTCG
Organism: Xenorhabdus thailandensis; assembly: GCF_037996785.1. Lineage (NCBI taxonomy): Bacteria > Pseudomonadati > Pseudomonadota > Gammaproteobacteria > Enterobacterales > Morganellaceae > Xenorhabdus > Xenorhabdus thailandensis. Next base: position 174,341 of record NZ_JBBMXF010000004.1, on the reverse strand, counting down.
AATCCCAGGAATTGCAGCGGCTTATCCTGTAGTGTTGCTGAAGCCACGACCACTTGTCCATTGTGATACCACACGGGCAACACGCTTTTGCCATCGCTGCCCTTGACGCCAAATACCGCCAGAGTGGTTCCCACATTTGTGACACTCGCCAGATCCTGCCACCAGTGGGTACGCCCCTTGAGCCAATGCTCGTTAACTGCTTCGTAGTTAAGCTGCCCCAATGCATCAAGTTGCGCTACGCGCCCATCCTCAGTGATGGCAAGCAGGCTACCATTCAGGTTGACTACATTGGCTAACGGCGGTGTGTTGATACGCAAGGCAGTGGGTTGATTAGCGTCAAGAACAGCCTGACCTGGGCCTTCCTGACGGAACAAAGCATTCTGCTCTTTACTGTAGAAGAAGAACACTTCCGTACCAGCGAGACGGGAAATGCTTCCCGCTAGCACAAGGTCAGCCGGGAGCTGCCAGGCACTGCGGATCTGTTCGTCCTCGTTAAAGTGTGAGGTCTGTTCCTTCGGGGGTGCCAGATTCGGTTTAATCAGTGTTCCATCGCTACGTATCCAGTAACGATGTGCCACACCGGCCGCATCCGTACCGAATAGAGTGACCAGCTCGGCACTGGTCGGTTGGATAAGCCGCGCACCCAGTGTATACACCGAAGTCTCACGTTGCGTGCTATTGCTCTCGTAACCTCGCAGTACAGTCTTAAGTGCATCACCGTGCCGATCTCTGTTTGCCGAAAGCTGGAGTAACTCATCATCACCCACCGCACTAACTAACTCCATGCGGTCACCGGTGATCCGGTAGCTCAACTCAGCTTCTCTCTCCTTCAACTGATAACGGCGCGCCAGGTAGACTGCATCACCTTCTTGCCATAACCGACTAATCTTGCCTGCATTTTGGTTGAACCATGGCTCAAACTGTGCGTTAACTTGTCCAGTGGCAATGTCTACCCGCCACGCTACCGCGTTATCGGCATCGTAGAAATAAGCATGGTCGTCCATTACTGCACCCAATTGGGCATGTTTAGCTTGTTCGTGAGTCGTATCGGTGAACAGCATTCGTTTGTTGGAGACATCATAGAAAGCCCGGCCAACATCATGCCCGTTGTGATTGTAGTTCTCCACTACCACATACTGCCCGTGCAACTGATGTGCCTTGGCCAGGTCATTTAAGTGTTGCTCAATTTGCTGGCCGGGCACTTGCCACTTGCTCGCATCTTCGCTTATCACCTGTGTTGTCAAATTGGAAAAATCGACTTCGCTCACTTCATTTTTGCCGTTGACTACCAATATCTGGCCGTTCTGAGCGGGATCGAGTTCGACCACAACACCACCAATTACCAATCGGCTCTTCGAGACGCTAATAGTATTACTGGCGAGTTGGCTGCTATCGATGATCCAGCGCGACGGTACAGGGTTACTGCCAGCCACGACGTCACTTATGAGCTTCACGCTGGTGCCTTCATTCAACCCGATCAGGTACTCACCTCCTGCCCCCTTGATTTCGTAATGCAGATAGCCGTGCAGTTCTTTAGGAAGCTCCGGCACGATCAGTTTCCTGTTGCGTTGATCGAGTACCACTTCGATCGGGGTTGCTACATATTCCTGATGGATCCTGCGGATCGTCGCCTCACCCGGGAAAATGTAAAAATCATAATCAAAGCGTTTATCCTTTTCGAGTCTGCGAATGACATCGAAACCCGTGTCATGACGCGTAGTTGCACCAGGAAGTTGCATATATTCGTACCTGATAAAGGATTTGGGTGTCCCCGGCAGGATTAATACGCTACTGTCACTGTGATCGAGTTTATGAGAGGCATCCTTGTAGCCGATCCCGCTACGTATCTCGATCGCCTGGCTGCGGTCATGAACCATCTTGGGAAAGTCGCCGACCCAGAAGAAATAATTGATTTCTCCTGAACCAGTAGGGCCTGAATGGGTGCGATAAATGTACTGACTGTCAAAGCCAATCTGATTATTGCGTAGATCCAACGTCTTAATCACCGCCCCAGCTAATGGTATCAACACCTTATTTTCGCTGTCATACCGATAGCCATTGCCCTTGTAAGCCTTGTCGAGCATATCGAAGTAACGACCCACCTCTTTAACATCGTCAGCAACGGCACCAAACGCTTGCGCCAGCGCGGTAAAGCCCACGGCAAGCCCACCAAGGAGCACTCCTGCGCCACCCAATACAGCGGAGGCCGTTGAGGCACCAAGCAGCCCCGCACCCACCCCGGCAGTACCTGTAATAAAGCTGGCCGAATCGAATGCGAGCTGGGTTCCGAACACCGCCTTTTGTGTATCCGTTTCGGCATGGGCGAGTTCATAGGCATCCAACCCAACCAAAGCTCCACCAAGAAGCACGCCTATACCTTCATTAGCGGTATGAGCCAGAGTTGAAGAAAACTGATTGAGCGAGGTTTCAGCAACCACCACTTCACCACGTAATGCCGTGCGCACCAACTCGATAACGTTGGTGGCATCGTTCACACCAGCGTGAATCATCTGGGCGTAGTTAAGGTAACTGTGGATTTTGAGTGCAGTGGCCAGATCAGGCGAAACATTATCATGGGTCGCATCATTGCGATTTTTGTCGGCAAACCATTGAATTAGCGTCTGTACTGCAAATCCAGCATTCAATCCATCAACCGGAGCTACCTCACCACCAACGCCATTAAACTGTAACTTGCCGCGTTCAAGATCAAAATGTTTACCCAAAGTGAGTATATGTTCATCGACAAAGCGGCGGAATTCGAAAACAGTGGCATCGTTACTGCTCACCAAAAGCGTCTCCTCAAGCTGATCGCGATTGATGAATTGGACACTATAACGGCCTTTCTCTTGTTCCTTAATGCTGCCAATTACTGGCATCCAACGATGATCAAGCTTATGTTCCTGAGCCAGCGCTGTAATGGCCTTATCAAATTTTGCTCCCCACTGTTCGGTATCAAGAGTAGCCAATGAGGTGCGTAACTGAGCATCCTCGGCAATTTTCACTTGAGCATTGACTGCTTGCTTGACCCACTGTCGTTGTTCTATCACAGTGGCAAGTTCGTCTGGGCGGGTTAAATCGGCAACATCTAAGCCATTGCCTACGGGGACACTTGCCATTTTGGCGGGATCAATCTCCACCAGATTGAAGGTAGGTGCAGACTGGCTACCAAACGCACTATAGTGAACAGCCAGGCCACGCTTCACTAAATGTTTTTCCATCGCACGTAAAAAATTAGCTGAATTATCGAATGCAAATATCCCGAAATTTGGATCATAGAAATAGTAACGACGCCCTTTAGCGCCGACAGTGCTCCCCACCATCATGGCATGGTTTTGGGTATTGAGAGCGAACGTCGAAGTTCCGGTCGCTTCCTGCAACAAAGAAACCACCTTAGACAAGGTAACCTTTTCTTCCAGCACTTTTGACGCCTGACTAGCCTCAACATTAGAGTGCAGTCTTGCCAGACTATTTTTTAGCAGTGTGGAACTGCCCGCCTGGGGGGAAGCGGCGGCAAAGAAGAGTTTTTCCACCAAACTATTGATACTTGTTTCACCACCATTGGCGAGTGCTACCGCCATAGCCCTGACCAGGGGATAACAGCGGCCACCAGATGCGTCCCCAACCAGCGACAGATAGAAATCTTGTGGTATCAGACGACTGAAGCTGCTACCGGCCCGCTGAAAGTCTTCACTGAACACCGCTGTCTGTTTCAATACCTTGTCGATATATTCAGCCCGACTAACTTCGGTAATACGACCGCTCAAAGCTCCTCGTTGTTTAGGGGTAAGCGGGCTGTCAAGAAACAGTTTTTTCATCTCCAGGATTGACATTCCATCATTAAAACCTGGAATAGTGATATCCTGAAAGTTCTGTAATCCATCAGAAAATTCAGTGCTTCTCGGCCCACTTCGCTGATAAGCTTCGACAATAGCATAGCGCTCACCCACGTTATAATCGTGTTCCTGCCCACCTTGAATAGCGGTATCATCAATCCGCACTACTGCATCTGTACCATTTTTGGACTTGATCTGCTGCCACAACCAGCTTTGTTCCACAGAAAACACTTCGCGCAAAACTGAATCGTATTTCTCCTTGTAGTGATCCAACGTGATATTGATATACCTTATCTTTTCATCAATCCGAGAAATCTCAGAACTGTCTCTGGTTTTTCTTCGCTTTTCATAGAGTGTACTGCGGGTATCCACCAACGGCTGGGTTTCTGCTCCAATCGCAGCCTGAACCTGGTCACGCAACTTAAGCCACCCAGTAATTGCCGGATGATGAGGAGAAAATTCCCCTTGTTCATATACACCATCCGAGATCCCTTCAACTGACACACCAAACTGCTCAGCAGCCTTTTTCAGTTTTTGATGGATCTTCTCACGATAAGTGGCGAATTGAGCCTTGCTACGCTCAATCGCTTGACTGTCAACTTCCTGAATTAATATGGGTTCCTCACCACGACGCAATGTCGGCCAAATATTCTGACCTTCTCGCTGATACTCCTGACGTTGGAACACCAATTGCCATTTACCCTCAACATATTGCATGTAGGCCGCAGCGAGACCTTCAGCGGTGTTTGCTACCTGATAATCCTTAAAATCCACTGCCATGACCACGTTATCATAGAGCAGCGAACTGTTGACCCGTCCGTCGTGATAGACTCGGTAAGTATCAGCATCAAGGTCGGTCACCACCAGTGAACATCCCGACAACGATCCCGTGAACAGAAAACTTCCCGGAATGGGATGCTTAGGAATATCTACATAGGCCGGCAACGCATTAGCCTGATTTGCACCGTTATAGCCAAGGAAATAGGCTGGCACGCTGTTAGCATCACTACCGGCTATCTCATTCGGGCTTCGATCAGCATATTCAATCTCGTATAAGCCTGACTTAACTTTCACTAATTTGGCGTTTCCCTCTGTCGGAAGTCGCCCTGCTCTAACCAGAGTCTCGGCACTGATAGTGTTGGATTTTGCAAATAATTCAGGATTGATAGCAAACTGCTGGATATCAACACTGCCCTGGCGGGATACCGCCTGAGCGGGCGCAAGCAGTGACGGGTAGCTGTTATTGGGCATGAACACTTCTCCTTATAAAAAAATCCTACTGATGCTCTTTACGGGGTTACTTTTTCTTTCATCTGCAAGGCCCACAGCCGGGCATAGAGTCCGCCCATGGCAAGCAATTGCTCATGGCTGCCCTGCTCAACGACTTGCCCCTGATCGAGTACCAAAATTCGATCAGCATGGCGCAAGGTATTGAGGCGATGAGCAACACTGATCACAGTGCGACCTTGAGCAATGTGCTGCAAGTTGGCTATCACCGCCGCTTCCGATTCATAATCCAAGGCACTCGTGGCCTCATCCAGCAGCAGAATACCTGGATTAGTCAGCAAGGCTCTGACCAGAGCAATACGCTGACGCTGTCCACCAGACAGGAGCACGCCCTTCTCACCCACCTGAGTGCTGTATCCCTGTGGCAGGTGGCGAATAAATTCGTCTGCCCCAGCCAAAGTCGCTACCTGAATCACTTCAATATCACTGGCTTGCGGCCGACATTGGCGGATGTTTTCTGCCACCGAGCCTGAAAACAGTAAACTCTCTTGTGGTACGACACTCATGTTGCGACGCAGCTCCACCGGATCTGCAATCGCCAGGTCGATCCCATCCACTAATACTTGCCCGTGTTGGGGGATATAAAGGCGTTGTAACAACCGCGTCAGGGTGGATTTGCCCGAACCTGATGGCCCTGTAATACCCACAAATTCACCAGGTCTAATTTCGATATTGAGGTTACGTAATACTTCCTGACCTTCCTCGCTATAGCGAAAACGCACACCTTTGAAGCTCACCCCACCTTGCAACTTGGGGATTGAAGCCAGACCTCCGCTACCGTTTTCTCCCTCTTCATCGAGGATGTCACCAAGCCGGTTCAATGAGATTAACGTGTGTTGAAAGTCCTGCCAGACCTGGGCTAAACGCAGGATCGGTTGGGTAACGTGCTCCGATAGCATATTAAAGGCCACCAGCTCCCCCAGACTGAGTTTTCCCTCCATCACCATAATAGCTCCCCACCACAGTAGCAGGGCGGAGGTCAGTTTCTGGATCAACCCTATCCCCTGTCCGGCGAGGAGTCCTACCACTTTGGCGCGAAACGAGGAATGAACAAACGCAGATAGCTGGCGCTCCCAACGACGCGCGAAACCCGCCTCAGTCGCACTGGTCTTAATCGTTTCAATGCCGGTCACTGATTCGATCAGGAAAGCAGTGTTGTCAGCCCTTAACTCATATTCCCGCAACACCCTGGCACGCAGCACAGGTCCAACGATCATCCAGAACAGGAAATAGAGCACCAGAGAGCCGAGTACCAGCCATGTTAGTTCAGGGGCATAGAAGAACATCACCGCCACAAACAAGCCGACAAAGGCCAAATCCAGTACCATCGTCAGTGCTGAACCGGTAAGAAACTGCTGTATCTGGCTCATTTCACGCACTCTGGCGATGATTTCTCCCGTCTGACGCTGCCGGAAATAGTCCATTGGCAGGGCAATTAAGTGCTGATAGAGACGACTGGAAAGCTCAGCGTTGACTTTACTGGCAAGGTTAGCGAACAGCCAGGAGCGGAGAAAACTATAAACAGGCTCGCACACGGCCAAAATAAGCATGGCAAATCCGAGCACCTGTAAACTTGACAGACTGCGGCTGACCAGCACCCTATCGATCACATTCTCGAACAACATAGGGGTGACTAAGGCAATCAACTGTAGCATCAAAGACACGAAGAGCACGTTTCTGAACTGGGCGGCATGCTTACAAATGGAAGGTATAAACCAGCCAAAACCAAATTTCTGTCGTTTCGGTTGCTCGGCCGCCTCCGCCAGTAACACAACCCTGCCTTGCCAATGGCCGGCGAGAAAAGTCCGGGGATAGTGCTTCTCTTTACCCAAGTTTGGCTGATACAAGACAACAAACTCGCCTTCAACCCTTTCCAGTACTAACCACCCCTGTTCTGTATCCAATAAGACAGGGAGGGGAAGATGTTCGAGACGACTCATCTCTGTAGTGATATAGCGAGCCTTTAAACCGATCCACAGGGCACAACGGCAAAGATCTTGGTAGTCCGTGCGCCCTTGAGTGTGTCCGAGACGGTGACGCAATAACTTCGGCTCCACCGCCACATTGAAATGGCGGGCGGCGTAGGCCAGAGCCAAAAGACCACTATCTACGACGGTAGACTCGTCTCCGCCAGATGGCTCTAATAGGGTAGATTCGATAGCTGGCATTAGCGTTCCTTCAATGCTTCGGACTGGTACTGTTGCAACGGACTGATCAGGTAGTCGATTACCCGTCTATCCCCGGTACGGATTTCGGCGGTAACACTCATACCTGCTTGTAATGGGACTTCACTCTCATCCACTGCAATAGAGGTTCGCTCCATTCGAACCCGAGCAGGGAATACCAGCCCCAGCTGCTCATCCTTAACTGCATCCTTAGAGATATGAGCCACCTTGCCCCGTACGGTGCCATAACGGGTATACGGGAAAGCATCGACCTTAATTTCTACCGACTGACCTGCGTGCACAAATCCCACATCCTTGTTCAAGACCATCACTTCGGCTTCAAACAGAGTATCATCAGGGACGATCACCATCAGTTGTTGAGCCGATTGCACGACGCCCCCCAACGTGTGGATCGCCAATTGCTGCACCACCCCATCAACGGGTGCCCGCAGGGTATACAACCGCAACTTTTCGCGAGTTTTAATTAACTGCTGCGCCATGACAGCGATTGCGGTCTGTGCTTCATTCAACTGGTCATAATATTCGCGGTTGATCTTCGCCAGGTAGCGCTCTCGGCTTTCCTGCAATCCTTGATATTGCTCCTCAAGGACAACCAATTCGGCATGTTGTTGGGAAAGAGAACGTTCTACCTCCAGCCTTTCTTTCTCTTGCCCCAGTAGCTCAACTTTTGATAGCAGATTTTTGGCAGCTAGGATCCGGTGCGCTTCAAGACGTACCTTGATATTGGCTGCAAGATCCGCCAATGCGGAGATATCGGCACGACAAGCGTACTGGTTCGCCTGATTAACCTTCATTTCGCCATCCAGACTGTTTAGATTGGCAACCACTTCTTTCCAGATACTCGCCAAATGCTCTCTCGCTTGCATGGTCTGTGCTGGTGGCGTACTTTGCGGAACCACGAAATTTTCGATAGGAGCATCGGTCAACAGGGCCTGCAATCTCGCCTGTTCCAACTGTTTGAAGTTAAGCTGCTCCTGCAACTCCTTCAACTCAGCTTCAACGCCTAGGGTGTTGAGTTTGATAAGTACATCTCCCGCTTTTACTCTCTGGCCATCGCGAACGAATATCTCTGCAATTTCACCAGTCTCAAGGGGCTGAATTACCTTAGAATTGCTGGATACAAGTAATTTCCCCACAGCATTGGCATGGATATCTAGCCGACCAACAATTGACCAGATCAAAGCGATTAGTAATAACAGAGTCAGTGCCCCCGCAGTGAGCCTTGCCCAAGGTGCTGGAGGACGTTCAATGATCTCCAGATAGCCAGGCTGAAACTCGTATTCGTCACGGGTACGCTTTGGTGCCTTGGGTGCATAACGTTCCTGACGCCAGGCCAAAAGTGCGGTTTTCAGATGCTTGAACGACATCACACCACCTCCTGCCTCAGTTCCTGTTGCAACTGCCACAGTCTGGCGTAGCAACCGCCCTTAGCCAGCAACTGGTGATGGCTGCCCGATTCAGTGATCTGGCCCTGTTCTACCGTGATGATGCGGTCACAATCACGCACCGTAGACAGGCGGTGAGCAATGGTGATAACGGTACGTCCCTGGGAAATCTCAGCCATGTTAGCCTGGATTAAGGCTTGAGACTCATCATCAAGGGCGCTTGTCGCCTCGTCAAAAATCAAAATCTTGGGATTAGCCATCAGCGCCCGAGCGATAGCAATGCGTTGGCGCTGCCCTCCAGACAGAGAACTACCTGCTTCAGCCAGCACAGTGTCATAACCCAGAGGCAACTGGAGGACAAAATCATGAGCACCTGCTAATTTGGCAGCAGCTATCACCTCCTCCAGCGAAGCAGTAGGCTCCTTGAGTGCAATGTTATGGCGCACACTGCGGTTAAACAGGTAATTCTCCTGCAATACGACTCCGATCTGGCTACGCAGGCAGGTAGGATTGAGTTGATGCAGAGGAATACCATCGATCAAGATCTCTCCTCCATCTGGAGCATAAAGTCTTTGTAGCAGACGGGCCAGAGTGCTTTTCCCTGAGCCGGAAGGACCAACTATTCCCAAAGACTCGCCGGCCTTGATATGCAGATTGACCCCTTTCAGTACAGGCTCTTGATCGGGTTGATAACGGAACACCACATTACGCAGCTGTAAATCACCGTTAAGCGGCGTCTGGGGATAAATATCCCCTTGCGCCTGCTCAACAGGCAGATTGAGCATGTCGCCAAGTTTGTCAACAGCGACTCTGGTCAGGACAAATTGCTGCCACAGGTCGATCATCTTAGCGATAGGTTGGCTGATGTGTGACACCATCATATTGAACGCGATTAGCTGACCAATGGTAAGCTCCAGAGCAATAACCTTGTTCGCTCCTAACCAGATAATCCCGACACTCGTTACCTTCTGTAGCAACATCACCCCGTGGCTGACGAAGCTATTAAGAACTTGGGTACGGAAACTGGCTTCAACCATATTTGCGGTTTGAGACTCCCAACGCCGCTGCATATTGGGTTCCACCGCCAGGCTCTTGATGGTTTCGACACCGCTAACGGATTCGTTCAAAAAAGAAGTATTGCAGGCCGCAGTCTGGAACTGCTGTTCAATCCGTTGTTGCAGCGGTTTTGAACTCAACCAGGCCAGCAAGAAATAGAGAGGCAATAACGCCAGTACCACGCAAGTCAGAGGCCATGACAGCCAGGCCATGACTCCAAAGAAAACAAAAGTGAAGGCAACATCTACACATAAGGTCAGCATAGAGCCAGTCAAAAAGTCACGAATACTATCAAGCTCTTGCACCCGAGTGATAATAGAGCCTACCTGACGGTGTTTGAAGTAGAGCAGGGGCAAACCCAGCAAATGCCGGAAGAGTTTAACGCCCAAGGTAATATCGATACGGTTAGCGGTATGCGCAAACAGGTATTCACGTAATCCTCGAAGTATCACTTCGAACACCCCTACCACTATTAGCACGATCACCAGCACATCCAGGGTGGACAATGCCCTGTGTACCAACACCTTATCCATCACTACCTGGAAAAGCAAAGGAGCCACAAGCGCGAGTAGTTGCAACATCAGGGAGAAAATCAGCACCTCACCAAGGAGGTGACGGTGATGAATAAAGGCAGGAATAAACCAGGAAACATCGAACCTGTGGCAACCCTCCCGCAACTGGATCACTTCACAACTCCACCTGGCTTCAAGTTCATCAATAGGAAGCACTTCAGGTGAAGCAGAATAAGGAGACTGGATCAGCGCCTGATTAGGAGAGAGGCGTACTAATACAACAAACCCTCCCTGTTTGTCCCGAAAAGCCAAAGGTAACTGTTTTGGTGTTAGCTTATGGAATTTTAAACGGCATAATGCCATATCAACATTATGTACTTTACCGTATTCTTTTACTGCAAATTTCAGCTTGCTATCAGAGGACAAAGAAGGCGTTTCTTGAGCTTCGCCTTTAATCAACTGCAACAATAATCGGCAACAGTTAAGGGCAGAAGACAACGTATCGGTAGATATATTGTCCTTATCAATCGTAGTACCCATCATGTGATTCCATTCTCATGTTATTGGAAAAAAGCATATTAATAGGATGGTTAATCCACATTAACTAAGGATATCTGTATGGCTGTGGAAAAATTTTTTCATAGTTAAAATAACTAAAAGGTATGATCACAAATAATGATAATTACAAATACTATAATTATTACCAACATCAATCCAGAAAAATAATAACCCTTAAAATCAATTACTTAAATTAAAATAGCAATATTTGTTATTGGATTGTTTTTTATTTCTGCCTGTTTTGTATCTATATAAGTTGCAATTGACAACACGATATGAAACCTGATTTCTCCCCGCTTCGCGGGGAGAAATTACACGCATCTTGAAGTTGGATTGGTATAACTCAGCAATAATCATCATGTTCTGCTACAGGAAACTAAATAACATCGCCTTGTACCAGATAGGTTGGATATATGACGATGATTAAACAACGATTGGATGCCCTTCTTCATTACATTGATGAACATATCGATACACATATGGATGGAGAAAGTTTGAGTAACATTGCAGCTTGTTCTAAATATCACTTTCACAGATTGTTTTCCGCAACTTACGGTATTGGTGTTGCTGCATATATCAGGCAAATTCGATTGAAAAGAGCTATTTATGAATTAGCGTATAACGATAATTCAGTCATAGATATTGCTCTTGCATGTGGATATGAAAGTCCTGAAGCATTCTCCAGGGCGTTCAAAAGTTCGGTTGGTCAAAGTCCTATTGAATTCAGAAAAAAACCTGATTGGTCTGTCTGGCATAGCCACTACCAAATCATAAATAATATTAGGACTAAAATGATGAGTGAGAAATTATCTCCTGTTGAAGTAAAAATCGTCAATTTTCCAGAAACCACCGTGGCAGTAATGGAACACAAAGGCCCACCCTCAAATATTGGTAATACAATTAGAGAGTTCAAGGCGTGGAGAATAAGCAATAAATTATCCCCAGAGCGTCACCGAACTTTTAATTTTGTTTATGCAGATCCTGCAAACGTTGAACCACAAGAGTATCAGTTTGATTTGTGTGTAGAGATCTCGCCAAAGTTTGAGGTTAAGAACGAAATAATTGCATTAAAAACCATTCCATCAGGAAAATATGCTTATGTTAGATACACGGGTTCAGATGAGGGAATCACCCCCATAGTCAATTACTTATATAGAAATTGGTTATCAGAGCATAATCAGGAAGTTCGGGATTTCCCACTATTTTTTGAACGAGTAAAGTTGTTCCCAACAGTGACTGAAGCCGAAGCTATCACTGATATTTACCTGCCTCTGGCGTAAAGTTTTGCTACGTTAGCTTGACGATAGTTCCAGTCTCTTAATCAGATCTCTTCGATTAAGAGACTGGCTACTAGTTCAGAAAATTCGCCATCCAGAATAGATATTCCTATCATATTTAATATGGTATTAAGAGGAATACCAATTAGATGACAGATGAATGTTTTTCTGTTAAATAGCAACAGCAAACTTGAAAATATAAATGAATTTCCCTGGTGATGCCCTAATCGGACGCTACATTTTTATAATAAATAAGGATGGCAGACAGTTACTACGGAACGGTGAATTTCGCATTTTCTGTCTCCATCACCCTAATTAAAGATAATCATTTTTATCGTAAATTAAATGGGTGAAAAACACTCTTGAAATTAAATTAAAAAGATGATAGCGATTGCTTTAGGGGAATTTTAGTTTCATTTACAAACAATTATATCCAAAATTATTACAATGGAAAGGTATCTTTCAAAATGAAAATACATATTACTGACACTCCAAATTCCCTAGATGAAGCATATGTCATTCAAAATCTCTGGGCACATAACCAACAATATAGTGATGTTGATATCCGACCACTATTTCTCACTATCACTGATGATAATAACCAAATTATTGCCGGCCTCGTTGCTAAAACCTGGTGGGGAGGTCTTGAAATTCAATATCTTTGGGTGGATGAGAAACACCGTAAAAAAGGCTTTGGAAGACAACTTATGTTACAAGCTGAAGAAGAAGCATTAAAAAGACACTGCCATATGGCTTATGTTGATACTTTTAGCTTTCAAGCCAGAGGTTTTTATGAAAAGTTAGGATACAAAGTCTATGGAGAGCTTGGAGAATACGCCCACAAGTACACTCGCTTTTATCTCGCGAAAAAATTCAGTGTGTCCAATCATATGAGATAAAAAATGAAGTTTCCCTACAACAATAACAACTCCTATCTAAAGGGATTAATCGCCATGATGGAACATCTGAGCGAACCTTGGGGAATTAAAGATTTGAACTCCCGCCATATCTACATGAACAAAGCTGCATATTTCTACACTAATACCCCCATAAATTTTGATATAGAGGGAAAGTTTGATAATGAGTTTCCGGCTGACTGGGCTGAATTGGCCGAAGATCTAACAAATCATGATAAAATGACCGAAGAATCCCAAGATAAAGTTTCTGTTATAGAAACACATTATTGGTATGGTCGGGACAGTTTAACACCATACATTAGTGAAAAGTATCCAGTATACAACAGCGACAAAAAATGTATTTGGATCGTATGGAATGCTAAGCCTCTAAATACATTGTCCCCTTTACAATATATCAATCAACATAAACCCAGCGTTTTGACTACAGAAATTGATACCAAACTGTTTACCAGAGCCGAGATGGATATCATTTTTTTTATGCTTCACCGATTTTCAAATAAGGAAATGGCCAAAATATACAATGTGAGTAACAAAACCATAGAAAACAGGATATATAACATTTACCAAAAAGCCAATGTCCATTCTCTCCAACAATTTGAGGAATTTTGTAGGCATTTACATCTGGATAACTACATCCCCGAACGCCTAATTGAGAAAGGTATTCTCTTTATCTAAACTCCAGAGGAATCACGAAATATCATGGTCAAAATTGAAAATTATCCATTGAGCCGAGTACCACAAACACAACGTGTGTCATTGTTAAGCGTGGCTATTGTGCATATGGGCATGTTGACGGCATTGGACCAATTTATGCTTGGAGCTGTGTTGGGCAACTCTATGGCTTTAATCGATGCTTTTATTGCTATTTTCGTCGGCAGCTTGATCTTTGGCATTGTCACATTTGGGCTCGGTTTCGCGGGAATGCGTGAAGGCTTATCCGGCAGTCTATTGGCTCGGTGGTGTGGTTTTGGTCGCATAGGATCTGTATTAATAGGCCTAGTGATTGCAATCAGCTTATTAGGCTGGTTTGGTATCCAAAACGCAATTTTCGCCCACTCCCTTAATTTTGCCTCCGGCGATAAACTTGGGTTTGGCTGGTCAGCAGCTTTCTCCGGCACTTTATTGACAACACTGGTCGCTTTTGGCTTTAAGGCATTGCGTTTTACCGCCAGAATCGCTGTTCCTCTGTTCATTTTGTTGGTTGCTTATATCTCCACTATAGTACTGTCCGGTAACACCACTCAGCAGCTACATGAAATTATTAACTTACCTTATTCTGGTGATACCTTAACCATTAGTGCAGGTATTACGATCGTCGTGGGTGGCGCAATTGTTGCAAGTTTAATGACGCCTGATTTGACTCGCTACACCAAATCAGGCAAGCATGTTTTTGGGATCACCTTGCTGACCATTATTGCAGGAGAATTTGTGATTAATGGCCTGGCGATCCTTATCGCAAAGGCTCTGAATACGTCAGATGTGGTCACTATTATGTCACAAGTGGCAGGAGGAGCAGGTCTTTTAGTTGTCGTTTTCTCCACATTGAGGGTCAACGATTTAAATCTGTATTCTTCATCATTAGGTATTATCAATGCCGTAGAGGGTATTACTGGCAAAAAACTCCGTTATCCCCCAACGACCGTAATTATTGGAATACTTGGAACGCTACTTTCTATTCTGGGTATCCTGGAACGGTTTGTGGATTTCCTGACTGTGTTGGGTGTTGTTTTTCCACCCATTATTGGGATTATGTTGGTTGATTACTATATTCTGCGTTCCCATCGCAAGATATTAGATGAGAGCCGAGAGCAAGGCACACTTCCGCATGAAACACCAACTATCGGCTGGGCTGCCATTATTGCCAGTGTTATCGGCAGCGTAATTGGCCTGGTGGCAGAATGGGGTGTTCCAGCAATTAATTCATTATTGCTAGCGAGCTTAACCTATGGGCTATTTAAGTCAGTTTGTAAACGCGTTTAGCAAATCACTCTATGATATTGCTCCCCTAAATGGGAGCAATACCTAACGGCTGGCATGTTTCTCCGCATATTCTTTGCCATTAACCCATTGATGATCTTTTTCCCAAGTAAATAACCACTTGCGTGTCGGACCAGCCATAACATTGAGGTAGTAACTGTCATAACCCGCGATGGTAGCCACAGGATGATACCCTTTTGGCACCATCACCACATCCTTGTTATAAACCGCCATTGTTTCATCCAACGAGCGGTCGTCGGTATAGACTCGCTGGACACAGAAACCCTGGGGGGGATTCAGGCGATGGTAGTATGTCTCTTCCAAGTAAGTTTCTTGCGGCTCGTTGTCAGTATCGTGCTTGTGGCTAGGATAAGAACTGGTGCATCCTTCATCGGTATAGACTTCAACAACCAGCAGACTATCCGCCGGTTGATCATCTGGCAGGATATTATGGACATAGCGTCGATTATTACCATTGCCACGCTGTTCAGCCCCAATATCTTGTGGGGCGATTAAGCGGGTGGGATAACTGCCTTTTCCTTTCGCCTGACATACCGCCAGTTCCAGTTGAGTCTCGGCAACGATTTCCATCATTTCATTAGGTGCCACATAGACGGCATAAGGCTTTTTGCGCTCAAATGGATCCATGCGCTCCCCAATTTTTTCAAACCGTTGCTGAGGTGTCACTACCGTGGCTTTTCCTGCCACCAGTACCAAACACGTCTCATTTCCTGAAGCGGGTAAGGTGATGATTTCCCCTACATTCAATTCATAAACCGCAAAATGAACATATCCCCAGTCTGCTGTTTCCGGCGTAATATGCTGCGTTCGTTTGCCCTGATTTGGTGCGTGGTATTTTGACAGTAGTTTAGACATTTAACCTCCTCCCAATCTCCGCGTTTAAATCAATCCCGCTGCTTTGGCAAATTTATGCAAATTGCGATATCCCATCGTGGCATAAGTCAATGGATGGGCAACAGCAGGATCTTGTTCTGCTTCAACCACTAACCAGCCGTGATAGCTATTTGCTTTCAAAATAGCAAAAATGGCTGGATAATCGACGCAACCATCTCCTGGTACGGTAAAAACACCACTTAATACCGCATCAAGGAAACTGGTTTTACGATTTTTGACATCTTTTAACACGTCAGGCCGAATGTCTTTGCAATGCACATGATTAATACGTTTGCACCAACGTTTTGCCACTGTTAATGGATCATCCCCCGCAAAGGTCAGATGCCCTGTATCCAATAACAATCCCACTTCTTCACCTGTATTTTCCATCAGGTTATCGATATCTTCCGCACTTTCAATCACCGTTCCCATATGGTGGTGATACGCAACCTGTACACCTTGTGATTGAGTATAACGGGCAAATTTTGTCAGTTTTTCACCATATTCCTGCCAACGCTCTGCCGGAAACAGTGGTCGAAGATGCACTGGCTTTTCCTGATTGCCATGAATGCAGTGGGTCACTTCAGCAAATACCATCACTGTAGCCCCTAGTTCGCGCAACAGGGTCAAATGCGGCTGAACTGCGACAATCTCTTCTTCAACACTGCGTGTCAGAAGTTCAGCGGAATACCAGCCAGACACGAGCTTCAAATCATGAGCAGCCAAAATGGGGCCTAAAATCTGTGCCTGACGAGGGAATTTATTGCCCAGCTCGAAACCTGCAAATCCTGCTTGTCGCCCTTCTGTCAGGCAAGTTTCCAACGGTGTTTCTTCCCCCAAGGATGGCAAGTCATCATTGGTCCATGTCAAGGGGTTGATGCCAAGTTGAACAACCATGAAGATTCTCCTGTAAAAAGTGCTGTTTTATTCGCTTTGTTATTCAGCTATCCGCGCTGACGCCAGTAGTCAATCAGGTTGTGATAATTAGTTTTTATTTTCTGGATAAGCGTTTCATCATCTATTTCTCCCGCCAACCATTGCAGTGACGGTTGACCGAATAGCGTTCTGCCAACGGCAAAACCTTTGACGATAGATTTACCCGCTGCTGCATTGAAACTGGCTTTTAAGATCGTTTCCGGTGCATCAAGGCCAAGGATCACAACCCCATGACAATAAGGATCACGCTGTCCAATTAATGCAGCGATTTGGTCCCAGGTTGCAGATTGCATCGGTGGCAATTTCCACCAGTCCGGTTTAATACCAAGATTGTAAAAACGCTGGAGCGCCCGTAGATAAAGCTCATCAGAATGGGGCATATCGACTGGCAAAATCACTTCCAGCAACAATTCATGACCAGACTGACAACAGGCGGCATAAACTTCTTGTACGGTTTTTTCCTGTTCCAGACGCAGTGGGTGGCGATCTTCTGGATGAAAGAACACTAAACATTTAACAATATGTTCCCGCGGCCAACTAACTAGCTGGGAACCAATATCACCATGTTCGAGGCAAAGTGGTCGGGAGCCAGGCAGTTCAATCGGACGACCAATCCATAACCCTTTCCCTGTTGCAGCATTCAGTACATCTTGACCAAAACTGCTGTCACATAATATCCCCGCTCTTCCTGCCAAATAAGCTTCTGTGCTGACTTCCTGACTGGCACGGAACAGGAGTTGTTTCAACTGTGGAATTCGCTCAAGACCAGCATTCACCTCGCGCGCCATTTCGACAAACTGGATACGATGATCAAATGCCATGACACATAATTCATCCCATTGTTTATGACGATTGCTAACCCGATGCAGGTGATTGAGATGTGGATCTAAATCTGGGGATCGTACTTCTGTTGCTCGCCTTAAATAGTTATCTAACTCCGTCTTATCTGGCATAGCGGGCGCACACCCATGACGGGAAACAACCAACGCTCCACAAGCATTGGCATAAGTGCAAGCCTGTTCCCAACTTTCGTTATTAAGGTAGCCGCGCAATAAACCAGACATAAAGGCATCCCCAGCCCCCAAAACGTTCAAGACTTCTACCTTGACGCCCCGTACAGTGATCCCCTCGTCTAAGGTATCGGGAATATTGGCAGCAAATACCGAACACCCTAATGCACCACGCTTACAAACCAATGTTGCCGCCGTTAATGTCCGTATTCGACGCAAAGCTTCGACAGTATCCGTAGTGCCACCCGCAATATGAAATTCCTCTTCGGTTCCCACAATCAAGTCAAACAGGGAAAGCACTTCTTGCAATTGTGCTGTCACTGGTTCAGAAGCGATATAACGAGTTTCACCGTCACCTAATGATGTCAATCCCCACAGTACCGGACGATAATCGATATCAATAACAGTCCTGACACCATTGCAGCGGGCGTAAGTCAGAGCAGTCAAAACAGCATCACGAGTTTGTGGATGGGAAAGGTGAGTTCCGGTGATCGCCAGACAACGGGCAGATGCAATATAATCTTCGTTGAAATCATCTCGGGAGATCGCCATATCAGCACAATTATCACGGTAAAAGATCAGCGGAAAAGTTTCGTTATCTTTAATGCCGAGTAAAACCAAAGCCGTTAACCGCTCTTTGTCGGTGATCAAATGGCTGGTATCACAACCCACCCGCTCCAGTTCTTCACGCAAAAAGCGGCCCATGTGTTCATCACCAACCCTTGCCAGCATTGAGGATTTTAATCCTTGACGTGCTGTTCCATAGGCGACATTACCCGAAGAGCCACCTAAGTATTTTGCAAAGCTTGTCATGTCTTCCAGACGGGAACCAATTTGTTGACCGTACAGATCAACCGCAATACGTCCCATGCAGATCACATCCAACTTTCTATGCTGTTCCATTGATTCACCTCTTACCGGATACGCTATTTTGCTGAACGCCTTATATTGTTCGCTTTCGTTACCCCTTTGAGCCTACCGGAAACCAGACTTTAGTTAATTTCAGTGACATTAACCCAGCATTTCTCTTGGTGGGAGCACAAGATAGCGTCCAAAATGCGTGAAACTTTCCAGCCTTCAGTAAAATCAGGCCATATGTCTTTACCCAAAGCGATACCATCTATCAGGTCTCGAATTTCCACGGTTTTTTGGTCATTGAAGCCGATGCCATGCCCTGCACCATTGCAGAAAGGAGCATAATCGGGATGCTCAGGCCCCACTAGAAGAGTTTTAAATCCCTGGCGATTTGCAGGCTCGTCATGACGATAAAGCTGCAACTCTGCCATCCTTTCCTGCGTAAAACTCAGTGTGCCTTTAGTGCCTGTGACTACATAACTCAACCCCATTTTGCGGCCACACGCGATACGGGATGTTTCAATGACTCCCATTGCTCCTGTATCGAAACGCACCATTGCATGTGCCTGATCTTCATTTTCAACCGGGAGCATCACAGAAGAGCCTGCTTTTTCAGGGCGCATTTTCACTACCGTTTCCAGATCACCACAAACAGTCACAATATTCCCCACCAAATAGTGCGCCATGTTGATAATATGGGCTGCTAAATCTCCCAAGGCTCCCAATCCTGCATGTGCTTTAAAACAGTGCCAGTGGATTGGGCTAAGAGGATCAGCCATATAGTCCTCATTATGAGTACCGTAAAAATGCACAATCTCACCAATTTCACCATTGGCAATAATCTCTTTCGCCAACTGTGCTGTAGGGTTTTTCATGTAGTTAAAGCCAACCAGAGTCTTAACTCCTGCTTGAGTGGCAGCTTCTACCATCTGTTTTGCATCATAAGAGTTCAATGCCAATGGTTTTTCACAATAGACATGCTTACCGTGCCTGATAGCTTCCAACGCCATTTCTTTATGCAAAAAATTAGGCGTGCAGATATCAACAACATCAATTCTCGGATCAGAAACTAATTCATGCCAGTCGCCTGTCGAGCGCTTAAATCCAAGGACTTTTGCCTGTTCACCAGCCTGCTTTGCCGTCACATCAGCAACCATTTCACGTATCAATCGCCCCTTTAGCGGAAATACTGTAGGCGCCTGGGCATAAGCAATAGTATGAGTTCGGCCAATATAGCCTGTGCCAATTAATCCGATACGAATCTCTTTCATGCAATTGATCCTCTATGCTTTTAATCTTTGGTTTCACTATCTGGGTTCTTAGCTTTGTTCTCCAGCTAACCAACTGAGATTGATTGCAATTCCTTCTGATTCCACAAGAAACATTTATTTTAAATAAAATTGGGAACATAAATTTGACATCGTGATCCAGTAAGGACTTTTCTGCTAATTGCGCTCTTATTTTTCTGATATCCCTGTTTTTTCTGATGTGCTCGTCACCACCGGACGTTTAAATAACACCCTGCCTATCTGGTAGAAAACATAGCCCAATATACTAGCGACAAAGAGATAGTAGAGCGCCATCACATAAGCCGGCACGTTCTCAGCAAGGAAAACATACATGGAGACAACAGCCAGTGTAATTAAGCATCCTGCCGGTTTAACCATCGACCAAGGGGTAATATCCACCTGTTCTGTATACACTTCCTGATAAGATTCAGCTGGGAAAAAATACCCAATCGTCAACATGAAAATGATATTCAGGACAAACAGAATGCCAACCAGATGGAAGAAATGAATATTGAAGTTCAAGATAAAGTGACAAATGATGTAAGCCGACATACCAAACAACAATCCCAGCTTTGCTGCAATCGGGGGAACCCGTTTTGTCATCAGCCCAACCAGAACTACACTGAGGATCGGAGCATTGAAGATCCCTTGTAGCTGTTGAATCAGGTAGAACAAGCCATCAGGCGCGTTAGCGACAAATGGGGCAATGAGCATCGTTGCCAGTGCAAGACCAATACCTAAATATTTACCGACTGTCACAGCCTGTGTTTCAGTGGCATTCGGGTTAATTCGTGGCTTGTAAATATTGACGGTAAATAATGTCACGGAAGAGTTGAGACCACCGCTGAATGTCGAAAATACAGCTCCCACAACTACCGCAGCAAAGAAACCAACCAACACTTTAGGCAATACCAATTGCACTAATGCAGGATAGGCATTATCTGGGTTGTCTATTTGGCCATTAAAAATATGGAATGCAATTATCCCTGGTAAAATAATAATGGTAGGAATAATGAGCTTAAATAAAGCACATAACATTACGCCTTTTTGCCCTTCCGCCAGATTCTTAGCGCCCAATGATTTCTGCACAATGGATTGGTTAGTACACCAAAAGAACATGTTGGAAATCAGTAGTCCTGTGAACAGGGTCGAGAATGGAACAAGTGAATCTTCACTGCCGATGGAATTAAACTTCTCTGGGTGGGTCTGATAGACATCAGTTAATCCTTTCCATACACTGCCATCTCCCACATACAACAGGGCAAATACCGTTACCATCAAGCCGCCCACAATCAAGCCTACGCCATTAATGGTATCGGCCACTGCAATCGCTTTGATCCCACCAAAGATTGCGTAAATTGCCCCCAATCCTCCCACTCCCCAAACCATGATCCAGAGTGCCGTGGTTTTATCGACCTGAAAAACCCGGGAAACCTGAAACAGACTTTCCAGAGCAATCGCTCCGGTATACAGAACGATAGGTAATAATGAGATCACATACATCGCCAAAAATAGGATTGATGTAATTAACAACGTGTTTTTATCAAACCGGCGTTCAAGATATTCTGGGATGGTTGAAATACCTAATTTCAGATATTTCGGCAAGAAATAAATAGCAAATAGGACAATAGTTAAAGCCGCAATCACTTCCCAGGCCATAACAATAAACCCAGTCCTTAACGCCAGCCCATTCAAACCGACCAAATGTTCTGTAGACAGATTCATGAGCAACATAGAGCTGCCGATATATATTCCTGTCAAGGAACGCCCGCCAAGAAAATAGCCTTCAGTCGAATCACTTAAGTGTTTGTTGTGCGTTTTATAATAAGCAAACCCGGCTACCAATAAGGTAAAGCCAATAAAAGAAAGAAAAGCTAACATATACCCTCCCCCCTGATTAACCGTTTAGAGCCATATAGTTACCTCCGCTGAGGATTATTTCCTTTGCCACCGCCCTCAGAAATCTATTGGGTACAAAACGGCCTGCCGAAGTTATGGCTGCCGGAACAGATATGTGATTTTTATGAAATAAATGTTCCAGTAATGTTTGTTATTGAATATAATCGTTATAGTTTGATTTCCTTACCGGCTTGCAAGGATTCGAGTGCCTTGTCTGCGAGATATAAAGCCCGTTCTCCATCAATACCATTTGTCTCAGGCATTACCCTGCCAGCCATGACATCAACAAAATGGCTCCATTCCGCGATGTATGCGTCACGGTAACGTTGCAAAAAGAAATGTTCTGGTTTCGCGGCGGTACAACCGTTTTCTCCCCAGAATTCCACACTGTTTTCCTTTATATTTCCGGCAGTCAGAAGCCCTTTTTCGCCATGCAGTTCCAACCGTTGGTCATAACCATAACCGGAACGACGGCTATTGGTGATGGTTGCCATTACCCCCGATGGAAATTGCATGACAATAAACGCAGTATCGATATCACCCGCCGTACCGATCGCTGGGTCAACCAGATTGCTGCCCTGGGCATAAATAGCACATGGCTCTTCACCAATGATAAAACGAGCCATATCTAAGTCATGAATGGTCATGTCTCTGAACATACCACCAGACACACGAACATATTCTGCGGGTGGCGGGGAAGGATCACGGGAGATAATAAGTAAGGATTCTGCCTTACCAACCGTTCCTGCATCAAACAGGTTTTTCAGCCGACGAAATTGCGGATCGTAGCGACGATTAAACCCGACAAACAGAGGAACCTGACACTCTTTTACCGTCGCAAGACACTGATGAACTCGTTCAAGATCAAGGTGAACCGGTTTCTCGCAGAAAATCATTTTATTGTGTCGGGCGGCCAGTTCTATCAGATCGGCATGGGTATCTGTTGCTGATGCAATCAGGACACCATGAACATCAGGATCTGACATCGCTTCTTCAGTGGTCTGTATTTTAGCCTGATATTGGTGTGCCAATGTCTTAGCACTTGTCAGATGTGGATCTATCACAGAATAGAGGTTAGTTTCTTTATGGTTAGCAATGTTAACAGCGTGAACCTGCCCAATTCGCCCAGCGCCAAATAATGCAATATTGAACATGAATGCTCCTTGATACCTTGGTATCTGCTTTTTGGTGTGGATGAAAACATATCAAATAAAATATTTATTTCAATTTTGTTTTATTTGAAAATTTTATTTTTTAGAGCTGGCTCATATAACTTTCACCAAAGAGCGCCTTGCCAATAGTTTCATTCATAATCTATTTCTAAACTTTATCATTTTAAGTAAATTATAGTATTTTTTAGTAAATATGATTTTTTAATAAATTAAAAAAGTTAGATTGCCATTTTTCATAAAAATATTTTCTAAGGCTATGTGTGCAAGGTTTATTAATAGAAAAAATGAGTTTATCTGCAAATAATGAAATTTTTGAACATATACATGCGTTATTAGTTAACCAAAGAGGAACATTATTGACAGAAGAATATTTCTCAGGTCGTGACGAGGTATGGGGTGAAGATATTGGCAAAATAGATTTCAATAAAGATACCTTACATGACATAAGATCAGTGACAAAAAGCATTGTCTCTATTTTATATGGCATAGCTATGGAATATCAGCAGGTTCCTCATTTAGGAAGTTCGATAATTGAGCACTTCCCCGAATATCGCAAAGATGCTAATTTCGATCATATTAATATAGAACATGCGCTTACTATGACAATGGGCATAGAGTGGAATGAAAATTGCTCTTATCATGATATCAGCAATGATGAAATAGGTATGGAATTGGCACAGGATAGATATGGATATATTTTTTCCAAAGCAGTGACAGGTAGAGCTGGTGAAACATGGTGTTACTCGGGGGGAAGTACTGCTCTCTTAGGTCGCATAATAGAAAAATATACGCATTGCACTTTGCCTGAATTTGCCAATAAAGTATTGTTTAAGGAATTAGGTATTACGAACTTTAAATGGCATAAAGGAATAGATGGCGTCGCATCTGCGGCTTCTGGATTACGTCTAACTGCGAGAGATTTATTGAAGATAGGTCAGTTGATATTAAATAAAGGCAGATGGTCAGGAAATGACATTGTTCCTGCCATATGGATAAAAGAATCTATTACCCCCCGATTTTTCACAGGGACAGAACATTATGGCTATCTTTGGTATATTGATCAATATAAATCCCCTGTAAGTGGTCATACATATGATTGGTACGCGGCATTTGGCAATGGTGGACAGATATTATTGATTATCCCTGATCTAGAATCTGTTATTGTTATTTTCAGTGGCGAATATAATAAAGTTGACATATGGAACAGTTTATTTTCCTTGTTAGAAGAAATTATATTCCCCAGGCTAGAGGAGAAAATATAATATTATGTGGCTGTCCTAGATAACAATTACATTTCCAAGTTCAGTTATGAAAAAGATGATTTAAACTTAACAAAAAAACCAAAAAAAATGAAATTCAGATTAAAATTAATCTTGTCAAAAAATAGATTCATTTGGTCTATTTCAAGGATATTATTAACTCATAGAAAAAATACCATATCTGACTAAGTAAAAATCTTATAACTCTTTAAACAATCAATAACATATAAGGCCTGAATAAACAGGCCATTACGTTATCGGCTAATACTGACGCGCTTTTTTCTCCACGTATTCCCTGATTTTTTCCGCTGATGCAGCAATTTCTGGATTATCAGCAAGCTGCGCAGTTCCTGTTCTCCACCATGATGCATAATCATGTGTCATGGTTTTGGGCAGTACTTTAATATCGATTAGCGTCGCACATGGCTGCTTCTGCGCATCCTGCAATGCTGCGATCAGTTGTTGTTCATCATGCACCCGATAGCTTTTACAACCATAACTTTCCGCATTCTTGGCAAAATCCACCGGTATCAAAGCGCCGTCCAACCTGCCATTTTGCTGATTACGATAACGATTTTCCGTGGCAAAACTTCCCATGCCTTGGCTCATTTGTAAGTTATTGATGCAACCAAATCCCGCATTATCAAACAGTAGCACGGTGATCTTAATGTTTTCCTGAATAGCCGTTTGTAATTCACTGTTTAACATCAAATATGAACCATCACCGACCATTGCGTAAACTGGCTGTTCAGGACAAGCGAGTTTTGCCCCCAATGATGCAGCAATTTCATATCCCATACAGGAATAGCCATATTCAAGGTGATAAGTATCAGGCACTTTCGGTTGCCAAACACGCTGTAAATCTCCCGGCAGAGAACCCGCAGCTCCCACAATGATAGCGTTGGGTTCCAAATACTGATCCATCAAGCCAAGCACACGGGTTTGAGTCAGATTGGTTTGCAACGTTTCGCTGTACTCTTCCAATTTTTCATCCAAATGCCCCGCGATCTCCGGCTTAAATCCAGCCTGATATTGAATGAAAAATAATCGTTTCAATTCCCGTTGCCAATTTGCCTTCGCCTGAACAATTTCTTGTTGCCACTCTGAACGCCATTCTGTTTTTGACAGTGCCTGTGTGATGGCATTGAGTCCTTCTCTGGCATCTGCCAGTACACCTACGGCATCCAGTTTGCAGGCGTCAAACTCTGCTACATTGATGGTAAGGAATTCCACTTCCGGGTGTTGGAACAGTGATTTTGAGGCCGTCGTAAAATCGGTAAAACGGGTGCCAACACCAATAATCAAATCGGCTTCCTTAGCAAGCTGGTTCGCTGCCAAACAACCCGTTGTGCCAATGCCGCCGCAATTCAGTGGATGGGCAGCCACAACCGTACTTTTTCCCGCCTGAGTTTCAGTAAATGGGATATGGAAGGTTTCAGCAAAATGGCGGAAAGCTTCATGAGCTTCGGAGTAACGTACACCACCACCACAAATCAACAGCGGCTTTCTCTTCCGCTGAATCAGTGTAATTGCCTCTTGAATACGCACCTGAGAAGCTGGACGGCGTTCAATCTGGTGAACCCGTTTCTGGAAGAAGTAATCTGGGTAATCCCATACTTCTCCCTGAACATCTTGCGGAAGGCAGATCGTGACAGCACCCGTATCTGCCGGATCTGTTAATACTCGCATAGCGTGCAACATGGCTGTCATCAATTGCTCTGGCCGCGAAATGCGATCCCAATAACGGGATACCGGACGGAAGCAATCATTGGTGCTAATGGTGCCATCGCCATATTGTTCAATCTGCTGTAAAACGGGATCAGGCTGGCGGCAAGCAAAGGTATCTCCCGGCAATAATAGTAATGGAATACGGTTCGCTGTTGCCGTTGCAGCAGCCGTCACCATATTGGCCGCCCCAGGCCCGACAGAAGAGGTTACGGCAAAAATCTGCCGACGTTTTTTCTGTTTGGCAAATCCCGTCGCAATATGTGCCATTCCCTGTTCATTACAGCCCTGATAAACGCGAAGATGTCCCGATTCCTGTTCCAATGCCTGCCCTAAACCTACCACATTACCGTGACCAAATATCGTGAGCACACCTCGAATAAAAGGGTATTCTTCTCCATCAACATTGATATATTGCTGGTTAAGGAATTTGATCAAGGCTTGAGCCATTGTCATTTTCTGCGTGTTTATTGCTCTGTTCTTCATAGGATAGCTACTCCATCGTTGGCATCACAAAATGGCTATCGTGATGTTCCAAACGCACACTGGCGAGCCAACGGCTGGTGACGGTTTTCATACGGGTATAGAAGCGCACTCCATCATTACCATGTACATTCAACGGCCCAAAAATGGAACGCTTCCAGCCACCGAAACTATGAAATGCCATCGGTACTGGGATAGGAACATTCACGCCGACCATACCCGCTTGAACGTCTTCACTGAATTGGCGTGCCGTTTCGCCATCACAGGTAAATATTGCCGCTCCATTGCCATATTCATGCTGGTTAATCAAGTTCAATGCAGTGTCATAATCCGGTACGCGGACAATGGCAAGCACAGGGCCGAAAATCTCTTCTTTATAGATTTTCATTTCTGGCGTGACATAATCAAACAGCGTCGGTCCCACGAAATAACCATTTTCATGGCCTGCTACCTGATACTCTCGCCCATCAACCAGCAATTTTGCTCCCTGCTCTACTCCACTGCAAATGTAGTCACAAATTTTTTCCCTGTGCTGCTGAGAAATCACTGGCCCCATGTCATTTTCTTTCCCATTGGTAATGCCTATTTCTCGGTTAATACCAGGACCAACTGACATTTGGGCTATTTGTTGCCGGAGTTTTTCTACCAATGTATCAGCAACTTCATCCCCAACCGCTACGACAACAGACAATGCCATACAACGCTCTCCTGCCGCACCGAATGCCGCCCCCATGATGGCATTTGCAGCCATGTCCATATCTGCATCTGGCATCAAGACGCTATGGTTCTTTGCACCACCTAATGCCTGACAGCGTTTCCCGTACGCTGATGCAGTGGTATAGACATATTCTGCAATCGGAGTTGAACCGACAAAACTCACAGCCTGAATGCGAGGATCGGTCAGCAGCACATCAACAGCTTCTTTATCCCCTTGCACAACATTAAACACGCCATCCGGCAAACCAGCTTGTTGCAATAATTTCGCCAGTTCAATTGAAAGAGATGGATCTTTTTCAGAGGGTTTCAGGACAAAGGTATTTCCCGTCGCCAACGCGACAGGAAACATCCACATTGGCACCATGGCAGGAAAATTAAATGGCGTGATACCGGCACAAACACCCAAAGGTTGCATCAGGGAGTGACTGTCAACTCCCGTTCCTACATTGGCAGAGTGCTCCCCTTTTTGCAGATGCGGGATACCACAAGCAAATTCGACCACTTCTAGACCGCGAGTTAATTCACCCACAGCATCGGAATAAATTTTTCCATGCTCTTCAGAAATCAGCTTTGCCAATCTATCTTGGTTTTCTTCAAGTAATGATTTGAATTTGAACAAAACCCGAGCACGTTTCAATGGGGGTATTTTTGACCATTCCTGAAAGGCCAGATGGGCAGATTCAATGGCATGTTCAGTCTCATGAACTGTACTCAGGGCAACTTTTCGAATCTCCTGTCCCGTGGCTGGATTGAAAATGAGTGAAATGCGATCACTTTGGCTATCAACGAGTTGCCCGCCAATAAAGTTTTTAATCTGTTCCATTCTGAGCCTCTCTAAATACAATGACCTAAATTTAATTAAGATTGAACTATAAGCGTTTAATCACGATGCTACAGATATATGAAATATATATTTCATTTTCAATTGAATTTGAAATGCTCTTCAATTAATGTGATCAACACGCTATTTTTGCATATGGGGGACTGATGTCTGCTGCGTCTAATCTGAATGAACTTCAAGAACAAGTACGATCCCGTTATGGTGAGTTAAGTAAACGGTTACAACAAGTTGCAAAATATGTACTGGATAATACGAATAGTGTCGCATTTGATACTGTTGCCGTTATTGCCAAAGAAGCCAATGTTCCACCTTCCACTTTGATCCGCTTCGCCAATGCCTTTAATTTCAGTGGATTCAATGAAATGAAGCAACTGTTTCGCCTGAATTTGGTGGAAGAGACCGCCAGCTATACCGATCGGGCACGGCTGTTTAAAGAGCTGGATAACGATCATCAGATACCAGAAGATCCTCAGCATATTTTACAGGAGTTTGCTCATTCCAACGCTCAAGCCATGCAGCAACTCGCAGCCCGTACTCCCGCAGAGGATTTGGATAAGGCAGTGAGTTTGCTGGCGAATGCCGACAATATTCACATTATCGGCCTGCGCCGCTCTTTCAGTGTTGCCTCATATTTTGCCTATGCCCTCAGCCATCTGGAATGCCGCCCCCTGCTTATCAATGGCTTAGGGGGGATGTTCCACGAGCAGATGAATATGATTGGCCCTCAAGATGTCGTGGTATCTATCAGCTTTACGCCGTATGCCGAAGAAACAGTGATGGTCAGTGAAAAAGCGGCACAGGCGGGTGCGAAGCAAATTGTCATCACGGATAGCCAAATTAGCCCACTCGCAAGTTTTAGCGATATTTGCTTTGTGGTGAAGGAAGCCCAAGTTGATGCCTTCCGTTCTCAATCTGCCACCTTCTGTTTGGTGCAATCTTTAACGGTAGCACTGGCGTATCGGCAGGGATAATAAGGGGGCAGACAACACAGTTTTCATAAAACCGGAAATAAGTGTCAGCGTGATCATATGAGATTAAAGCATATTGATCACGCCTACCATGATCAACACAGCCATTAAATAACTGCCACTAAAATTTTAGTTCTTAATATTTTATGGATATTGATTTACTTAAAATAGTCTTTAATCGTTTCCGAGCTATAGGTATCCTTTTCAAACACATATACCAATCTAACTTCAAGATGTATATGATTTCTCCCCGCTTCGCGGGGAGAAATCAGGTTTCATAGAGTGTTGTAAACTGCAACTTGAAGTTTAATGCGTATAACTTAATAATGGCAAAATTGCATCAATGAATAAGTTTTTTATAAATCAATGCACTGACAAAAAAATCCCCTTCTTTGCCAGACAGAAGAATCAAATTAAGAAAATGTATAATGTCATAAAGCGGTAATATTAAATATCAATAAATTACTTCCTGCGATAACGATTAATTTCATTATTGGAGTAGATTTAATTCACTGTTCTTTTCATTTAACAAATGATACGGACTAAATATGCTTAAAAACAGTTATCAGTCTGTATTGAATATAATTTATAATCATAGCGGAGTATTCACATGGACAAGATTTTGGCTTCTCCATTTATTCATTTCTTTTGGAAATCATGGGTTCTCGAACCTCACTCACCTAAATACAATATTGTTATAGAACAGAATATTAAGGGAAATTTAGATGAAAGTAGATTAAAATGGACTCTGCAAGAATTTATTAATCTTTATCCTTTATTCAAATATCGGATTGAAGAAGAAAATGATGAGTTATATTGGATATTTGGCTCAGATGATATTGAGTTTACATACCTTTCTAATAATGAAGAACAATTGAATCAGTTTGCTCTGCGCCCATTTGACCTCAGAAAAGGGCCAGTAGTTCGTTTTGGTTTAATCAAAGAGACAGAACAGCAATTTCACTTGTTCATTGTACGGCACCATATCATCTGTGATGGACAAGGTATAGAAGAGTTTTTTCACAATATCGCTGATCTGTACAACCAACGTCCTCTGCGCCATTCCCCCATGACGCTGCAACAAGCATCAGAGAAATTTGAACAAGATCGTCAACTTTTACAATTATTGGGCAAATATAACCCCAAACAATACTGGAACAAATATTTGTCAAAAATAACGACCAGTAATCCATTGCCCTATTTACCTCAACAAGCGATAGGTGAGCCTGAATTACCTAATGAATTTCGTTTCAACTTGCCATTGGAAGATTGGAATAGTCTCACAAAATCTTTATCCCCTTGTAAACCGTTCCTCGTATTTAAAACGTTATGGGCAACATTAGTGGCCCAGTATACTGGAACTGGTGACGTTCATCTTATTTATCCTATTGCAGTCGCTGGCGGGGCATCCGTTTCGCTCGGTGCACAAATCAATGCGACTATTTTCTCCCTACATTTTAGTGAGATGGATAGTTTTAATTCTCTCTATCAGGCTACGTTAAACTATAGCGCATCATTGAAGGCTCAGCCTGATTTGCGTTTTTCAAGTTTGCCTATATTCCAAGCCGTACCCACCGATCTTATCAATAAGTTCAATGTCGGTATCAATCAGGCCAGTTTTAAGGATCTCAATCTGGAATTAGACGGATGTGAGGTCCATTACGGTAATCGTTTCAATAACGATTTAGCCGTCACAGAATGGATATTAGAATATCATCTGAAAGAAGGTCATTGGGCTTTTCGCATCCGCTATCATCCTAACCTTTTCCATGCAAAACAAATCAAAGCGTTAGGTGAACAATTCCAGCAATTGTTGGTTAATGCCTTGTCTCATCCCGAAACGCCAATATTACAGTTTCCTTTACTAACGCCTGCTCAGATACAGACATTACTGGAATACGGTAGATCAAAACAACCCGATCCTCTATTGTTTGATTTGGTACGGAAACATTATCAACAGGCAATTGGACAATCACAATCTGCTGAAATATCAGATATCCAAGCCTATGTGTTGAATGAACGATTACAAATGGTGCCTATGGGGTTAAAGGGTGAGCTTTATCTCTCTGGGCCAGGATTGGACAATAAATATTGGGAGCAATCAGTATTGGCAGCAAAACAGCTTATTGCCAACCCGTTTGTTCAATATACCAAGCATAAGTGGCTCTATCGCACTGGCGAGCAAGTACGCTGGTTGCCAAATGGAGAGCTGGAATCTCTGGGAGCAAAAAACTACGATTTTCTGAAAGAAGCAAGTAAAATTAACAACTGATAAAGCAACGGCGTGATCATTATGCTAACCAAACCTACGGATCACGCCAAATTATTACAGCATCAAACGCTACATGACTACGGTTTATTCACTACCACTTATTCAAAATCCTTAAAAGTCGGGCCTTGGAAATAAATAGCTTTAATGTGGCAACTACGGGGTTGAGTGACAACAAACCGGATGGTTTCCCATACTGAACGGCCATTCAGCAATTTCTCCCCCATTTTTTTCTGGTTATCCAGACTTTCATCAAAGCCATTAAGTTCAAAGTCAGGCGGATAAAGTCCGGTCACGCGAATATTTTCTTTGCTTAAATGATGAGCTAAGTTCTGACTAAAGCCACTCATGGCATGTTTGGCGGCAAAGAATGCCGGATGAGCGACAGATTCGGTAAATTGGGGAATACCACAAACCGATACCATAGCAACAATATCGGCACCTTGTGACTGGCGCAAGCTCGGCAATAGCGCTTTGGTCAGCAGGATAGAACCTGTTATACCTGAATTCACCGTATTGACGATATCGGTGTCATTATCACCTTCTCCCAAATACCCTTCCAGCCATTGAGCCGCACTTAAGATCAAAATATCGATGGGTTGATTATCTTGCAGCAACTGAGTAGCAAAATCGTTAACGGATTGAGCATGACTCATATCACATTGATAACCTCTGGCAATGCCACCTTCACGGCGAATAATCTCACATGTTGCTTCAGCACGGGTTAATTGGCGGGCACAGAGATCAACATGTGCACCTTCTCGTGCCAGCCAAACAGAGACCGCTTGTCCAAAATCGCGCCCTCCGCCTGTTACCACCACGCGTTTACCTTGTAACTCACTCGATCCATTAACTTCATTAAACTTCATGTTGGCTTTCCTTATATCAGTTATTAAAGCTGGATGAGAAACCGTCACTTTGTCGGTTCGATTTATTGATAATTCACTGTCTAGAAAGACAATCTTACTTGAGAATTATCCCTCTGGTTCTATTATTTTGTGCTCATTGCTCTGATTGCAGAAGATCGCATTTAAGTAAAAATAAACAAATTCTACTTTACGGCTGACTCTGGGAAGCACGCTGAAAATCGAAAATGTTTACATCTGCTAAACTTTAGGCAACAGATAACGTCAATCGTGTGCTCTGGATTACTGTCATTCTTAACACCATAAATCACAACCATTACCTGTGAAGGGGGTTATATGAAAGCACTTGTTTATCATGGAGCCGGAAAAAAACGCTGGGAAGAAAAGACTCCACCCCAACTCATTGAACCAACAGATGCTATCGTCCGTATCGTCAAAACCACCATCTGTGGTACAGATCTGCATATCCTCAAGGGCGATGTTCCTACTGTCGAGCAAGGCCGAATATTGGGCCATGAAGGTATTGGGATCGTTGAATCAACTGGGGAATCGGTACGCAATATCAAAGTCGGTGATAAGGTAATCATTTCCTGTATCACCGTCTGCGGCAGTTGCAACTATTGTAAACGCCAGCTTTATGCGCACTGTAAAGATGGTGGCTGGATCCTGGGACACAAAATTGATGGTACACAGGCAGAAAAAGTGCGTATTCCCCATGCTGATAATAGCCTGCATCGCCTGCCAGAAGGCGTCGATGAAGAAGCAGCATTAATGCTCAGCGACATTCTGCCAACTGGCCTTGAAATTGGTGTTATCAATGGCAAGGTCCAACCAGGCCAGACTATCGCTTTAATTGGTGCTGGGCCAGTTGGGCTATCGGCGTTACTGGCATCACAATTTTACTCCCCGGCACATATCATCATGATAGATACTGATGATAACCGCCTTAGCGTCGCCCGGCAGTTTGGTGCTAATACGGTTATCAACCCGGCAAGACAAAACGTCGTAGAAGCTATCAATAAACTGACTGACGGCATTGGTGTAGACGTGGCTATTGAATGTGTGGGTATCCCTGCGACCTTCAAAATATGCCAAGACATCATTGCAGCAGGTGGATTCATTGCCAATGTTGGTGTCCACGGCAAATCTGTTGACCTGCATCTGGAAAGCCTCTGGATCAAAAACATTACCATTACCACTGGACTGGTAAACACAAGCAGTACTCCCATGCTGCTGAAAAGCGTTCAATCCGGCAAAATTGCACCTGAAAAGCTGGTCACTCATCATTATCCATTGAGTGAAATAGAAACCGCTTATGAAATATTTGGTAATGCGGCTCAAGAAAAAGCACTGAAAATTGTCTTGTCAGCTTAGTGGGTATAGCAAAAAGAGGGCAATCCGACTCCCTCTTTCTGCTAAATTATGAGCTATACGTTTCGACTGATACAGAAAAGCCGCCGCAATATACTGCATCAATACTCTTGTGCAATTCATTACGGCGGCCTTTATACTGTACCTGGTATTAAACTTGATTTTTTGGTGAGTTAACTAATTCACACATTAATGAACCTTCAAGCTACAGTTCGCATTCTTCATCCAAATCTTGTTGAGAAAGGTTCCCAATAGCAATAAATTCATCCAATAACCCTAAAAGTTGGGCCAATTTTTCTGGAGAAAAAGCGTCCTCAATCGCCTTATATCCCTCAGCAATCTGTCCTTTTGCTTGCTCATAAAGCTCTTGCCCAGCCGGAGTCAAAGAAACATACAGCTTACGCTGATCATTCATAGGCTTCAGGCGGAAGATAAGCCCATCACGCTCCATACGTGTCAAAATGCCTGTCAGACTTGGGCGTAAGATACAAGTGAGACAAGCTAAGTCATGAAAATCAATAGAACGGCTACTCGCAAGTACACGAATAATACGCCATTGCTGTTCAGTTAAGTTATAGCTCTTCAAAATAGGTCGAAAAAAACCCATAGCGGTTTCTCTCGCTTGAAGCAATGCAATTGTCAAGGATTCATGCATAAGTAAAAGTGACTCTTTAGTTAATCGCTAGTCATTCTCTATAAGTTTAAAGCCCATGCTATTTATTATAGACAACATGAACACCAAAAAGCCTAACACGCTCAAAATCATCCACAAAGGGGAAAGACTTCAATATTAACAAATAAATAAAATCATCCCACCCACAAAAAGTTAAATAAAAGTTAAATTTAATCTCAAATGACCTTGATTAAAAATATAACAAGCTGATCTTTATGTAGTAAAAATGATCAACAATAAAGTGTTGTTACATAGATCACAATTAAAATTAACAATGCATTTAACATATTGAAGATTGCCCACACATGATTTATTAATATATTAATAAGTGATCTTGCAACACGTCATCCAGGTTTCAAGGAGCTGTTCATGAAAGGCACTGTCTTCGCCGTTGCCCTCAACCATAGCAGCCAGATCAATTTCTGGCATGAGGCATTTAACAAAGAACCTTATAAAACACCACCCAAAACACCTATTTGGTTTATCAAACCCCGTAATACCGTGATTAGTTCAGGGGATGTTATTCCTCACCCTGTCGGGGAAACGGTACAGAGCGGTGCAACCCTAGCGCTATTTATTGGAAAAACAGCACGCAAAGTTTCAGTTCAGAATTCCGAACAGTATATTGCTGGTTACGCATTGGCAAACGAAATTAGCCTGCCTGAAACATCATTCTATCGTCCTGCCATTAAAGCAAAATGTCGGGACGGTTTTTGTCCGATAGGTCAAATGATCAAAGCCAACTCGGTAGCATCACTCGATATTGTCACTGAAATCAACGGCCAGGAAGTTGATCGCTGGTCTACCCAAGACCTTATTCGTTCAGCAGCTGAATTATTGGCAGCATTGTGCGAATTCGCCACCCTAAACAAGGGTGATGCCATTCTATTGGGAACGCCCCACCAGCGCGTTACCCTTCATCCTACCGATAAAGTCACAATCAAGGCCAACGGCTTCCCTAACTTAGAAAATACGGTTGTATTGGCAGGAGGTCAGGCATGAGATACGCCAAAATTCATTATCAGGGACAAGATCTCAATGTCACCGTTGACGAACAAGAAAATGTCTTCTTACCAGATGGAAATATGGTCAGTGGTGAAGAGGTTATTTGGCTTCCCCCTGCCAGCGGAACGCTGTTCGCATTGGGACTGAATTATGCCGATCACGCAACAGAGCTGGAATTTAAGCCCCCAGAAGAACCCCTGGTATTTATCAAAGCAGCCAATAGCTTAACTGGGCACCGCCAGGTTTCTGTCCGTCCTGATAATGTGGAATATATGCATTACGAAGCAGAATTGGTTGTCGTGATGGGTAAACCCGCTCACAAAGTTGCCAGAGAAGAGGCCATGAATTACGTTGCGGGTTATACCGTTTGTAACGATTACGCCATTCGTGATTATCTGGAAAATTACTATCGGCCTAACCTACGGGTAAAAAGCCGCGATACGCTTACTCCAATCGGTCCGTGGATCATAGATAAACAACAGATCGCTGATCCGCATAATCTAACATTGCAAACATGGGTGAACGGTGAACTCCGTCAACAAGGTACAACCGCCGATTTGATCTTCGATATTCCTTTCTTAATCACCTATCTCAGCGATTTTATGACATTGCAACCAGGCGACATGATCGCCACCGGAACACCTAAAGGGTTGTCCAATGTTGTTCCTGGGGATGAAGTCATCGTAGAAGTCGAAGGTGTTGGGCGCTTAGTTAATCGTATTGTCAGCCAGCAAGAATATGAGGAGAGTTTGTCATGACCATGATTAACCATTGGATCAACGGCAAGAATGTCGGCAGCAAAACCTATTTCACAACGACTAATCCTGCAACAGGCGAGGTGTTGGCTGAGGTTGCATCAGGCGGGCAGGAAGAGATCGCCCAAGCCGTTGCGGCAGCCAAAGAAGCGTTCCCAAAATGGGCAAATACTCCAATGAAAGAACGCGCTCGTTTGATGCGCCGTTTGGGTGAATTAATCGACCAAAATGTTCCCGGTATTTCTGCGCTGGAAACCAAGGATACGGGCCTTCCCATCCATCAGACACAAAATGTCTTGATCCCACGGGCTTCGCAAAATTTCAATTTTTTCGCAGAAATTTGCCAGCAGATGAATGGGCGCACTTATCCTGTTGATGACACAATGCTCAACTACACATTAATCCAGCCTGTTGGTGTTTGTGCATTGATTTCCCCATGGAATGTGCCTTTTATGACGGCGACGTGGAAGGTTGCGCCTTGCCTGGCTCTGGGAAATACGGCTGTTTTGAAGATGTCCGAACTTTCCCCATTGACAGCCAACCGCTTAGGCGAATTGGCGTTGGAAGCCGGCATTCCGGCTGGGGTATTGAATGTGGTACAGGGCTACGGTAACACCGCAGGCGATGCACTGGTAAAACATCATGATGTGCGTGCAGTCTCTTTCACCGGTGGAACTGCAACAGGTCGCCTGATCATGCAAAATGCCGGACTGAAAAAATACTCTATGGAATTAGGCGGAAAATCCCCTGTCCTCATTTTTGAGGATGCAGATATTGAACGCGCACTGGATGCCGCTCTGTTTACCATTTTCTCCCTTAATGGCGAACGTTGTACGGCAGGTTCCCGCATTTTCATCCAAGAAAGTATTTACCCCGAATTCGTCAAACGCTTTGCTGAACGCGCTAATCGGTTACGTGTCGGTGATCCCCAAGATCCGCAAACTCAAGTTGGCAGCTTGATAAGCCAGCAGCACTGGGAAAAAGTCTCCAATTATATTCGGTTAGGGATCGAAGAAGGCGCCACCCTACTGGCTGGAGGCCCCGATAAACCTGCCGATTTACCTGCCCATCTAAAAAATGGCCACTTCTTACGTCCTACTGTCCTGGCAGATGTGGATAACCACATGCGCGTAGCACAGGAAGAAATCTTCGGCCCTGTCGCTTGTCTGCTGCCATTCAAGAGTGAAGAGGATGGGCTACGCATGGCTAATGATGTGGAATATGGCCTTGCTTCTTATATCTGGACACAGGATGTCAGCAAAGTTTTGCGTCTGGCACGTCATATTGAGGCCGGCATGGTGTTCGTTAATTCCCAAAACGTTCGCGATCTACGTCAGCCATTTGGTGGCATAAAAGCTTCCGGTGTGGGGCGTGAAGGCGGGGAATACAGTTTTGAAGTGTTTGCTGAAGTGAAAAACGTCTGTATCTCAATGGGAGAGCACCCTATACCTCGTTGGGGTGTTTAAATAACGGCCATCCTGATTCCAAGTGAGGGTTTATGGGAAAGTTAGCGTTAGCAGCGAAAATTACACATGTCCCTTCTATGTACCTGTCTGAATTGCCAGGCAAACATCACGGTTGCCGCCAAGGCGCTATTGATGGACACAAAGAGATCAGCCGGCGCTGCCGTGAAATGGGTGTGGATACGATTGTTGTCTTCGACACGCACTGGCTGGTTAATAGCGCCTACCATATTAACTGTTCCGACCATTTCTCCGGCATCTATACCAGTAATGAATTGCCACATTTTATCCGCGATATGACCTATGAGTATGACGGCAACCCCGAGCTAGGCCGGATGATTGCACAAGAAGCACGCCAGATGGGTGTTCGTGCCCAGTCACACGAGATCCCAAGCCTGAAACTGGAATATGGCACGCTGGTCCCCATGCGTTATATGAACAGCGACCGCCATTTCAAGGTGATTTCAATTTCGGCCTTTTGTACTGTCCATGCGTTTGAAGACAGCCGCAAACTAGGAGCAGCGATTTTACGGGCAATTGAGAAATACGATGGTACGGTTGCGGTGCTGGCTAGCGGTTCGCTGTCACACAGTTTCATTGACGATCAACGTGCCGAAGAGGGCATGAACAGCTATACCCGTGAGTTCGATGAGCAGATGGATCGCCGTGTCGTGCAGCTTTGGAAAGAAGGCAAGTTCGAGGAATTTTGCAAAATGTTACCGGAATATGCGCAATATTGTCGAGGAGAAGGCAATATGCATGATACCGTGATGCTGCTAGGGCTGCTTGGATGGGACAAGTATGACGGCAAGGTGGAATTTTTGACGGAATTGTTCGCCAGTTCAGGGACAGGACAGGTTAACGCGGTTTTCCCGCTGCCGGATTATATTGTGAATCAAAACAAAACTGATGCCTGACAGGAGAAGACCGTGCCACATTTTTACGCTGAGTGTACTGAAAATATCCGTGAAGAAGCCAGGTTGCCGGAATTATTTACCAAAGTGAATCAGGCGCTGGCAGATACGGGCATTTTTCCGCTGGGCGGTATCCGTAGCCGTGCCATTTGGCTGGATACCTGGCAAATGGCGGATGGTAAGCAAGATTATGCCTTCGTTCATATGACACTGAAAATTGGTGCCGGACGCAGCCTTGAAGATCGGCAAAAAGTTGGAGAAATGTTGTTTGGCTTAATCAAGGCGCATTTTAGTGAATTGATGTCACAGCGTTATCTGGGCCTCTCTTTCACCATGGAAGAACTTGATCCGGTGCTGAATTATAAATCCAATAACGTTCATAGCCTATTTAAAGCAAAAGAGTAACGGCAATAGAGCATTCCAATGCTATACCAATCTAGCTTCAAGATGCATGTGATTTCTCCCTGCTTCGCGGGGAGAAATCAGGTTTCATAGCGTGTTGCAACTTGAAGTTTCAAATCGCGGTCAACAAAGTTATGGCTTGCAAGATGAGGGATATAATTGGAGGACACTAAATTTATTCGCCTTTATTTATTGAGAGGAAACTATGACAGATCATCTGGATACAACTTTGCTGCGTCACCAGGCCTATATCAACGGTCAATGGGTTGATGCGGAAAATAAAGCAACTTTTGAAGTTATTAACCCTGCCAATGGTAAAGTCATTGCTAATGTCAGTGATCTGGGAACCAAAGAAACACAATCTGCCATTGAAGCTGCCCAGAATGCCCTTCCTGCATGGCGATCATTGACAGCAAAACAGCGTAGCCAAAGGCTTAAACAATGGTTCCATCTGGTGATGGAAAACCAAACTGCCTTAGCGAAAATACTGAGCACGGAACAAGGTAAATCTCATACCGAAGCAATGGGGGAAATTGCTTACGGTGCCAGTTTTATCGAATGGTTCGCAGAAGAAAGCAAACGCACTTATGGCGAAACATTACCGTCCCCAATGCCGGGCCGCCGTCTCGCTACGATCAAACAACCGATTGGTGTCGTTGCAGCCATTACACCGTGGAATTTCCCTAATGCAATGATCACCCGCAAAGTTGCACCTGCGCTGGCGGCAGGATGTACAGTTGTCCTGAAACCTGCTGCTGAAACCCCCCTTTCTGCACTGGCTTTAGTCGTCCTGGCGGAACAGGCGGGCATTCCAGCCGGCGTTTTCAATATTGTCACGGGAATGGATGCCAAAGCGATTGGTGAAGTACTGACCTCAAGCCCCATCGTGCGCAAACTTTCGTTCACCGGCTCTACGCGGGTCGGCAAATTATTAATGGCACAAAGCGCCGATACTGTGAAAAAACTCTCCCTCGAACTGGGTGGCAATGCACCTTTTATTGTGTTTGATGATGCCGATCTTGATGCTGCGGTAGAGGGTGCCATGGCGGCGAAATTCCGTAATAGCGGGCAAACCTGTGTTTGTGCCAACCGTATTCTGGTACAGGAAGGCATTTATGAGGCTTTTGCAGAACGTCTGGCACACGCGGTGAAACAGCTTCGTGTTGGGCCAGCCACTGATAGCTCATCACAACAAGGTCCACTGATTAATCAAGCGGCAGTAGAAAAAGTACGAACACATATCCGTGACGCGGTTTCCAACGGTGCGCACCTGCTGGCAGGAGGAAAATCCCACGCGCTGGGTGGGTTGTTCTTTGAGCCAACAGTGCTGGCAAATGTGACCGATTCTATGTTAGTTGCCCACGAAGAAACCTTCGGCCCGCTGGCACCACTGTTCAAATTCCGTGATGAAGAAGAGGCTATCCGTATTGCTAACAGCACTGAATTTGGCCTGGCTGCTTATTTCTATTCCCGTGACATTGGCCGAATTTACCGTGTGGCGGAAGCGTTGGAAAGTGGCATGGTAGGTATCAATGAAGGTTTGATTTCCAATGAAGTAGCACCATTTGGCGGCATTAAACAATCGGGGCTGGGACGTGAGGGGTCACGTTACGGTATTGAGGATTATCTGGAAGTGAAATACCTCTGTTTTGGAGGGTTGGAAGCGAAAGGAGCTTAACCCCTATGCTACAGCAAGAAATCGTATCACGAGTCGCACGCCGTTTACATCAGGCAGAACAAAGCCGTGAGCAAATCCGACAAATCTCACTGGATTATCCAGAGATAACGATTGAGGATGCTTACGCCATTCAACGTGAATGGGTAGATTTAAAAATCAGGGAAGGGCGAATTCTGAAGGGACATAAGATTGGCCTGACATCCAAGGCCATGCAAGCCAGTTCACAGATTAATGAACCGGATTATGGTGTCTTGCTGGATGATATGTTTTTTCAGGACGGCGGTGATATTCCTTGCGAACGCTTTATTGTGCCCCGCATTGAAGTTGAACTGGCCTTTGTGCTGGCAAACCCCCTGCGAGGCCCGAACTGTACGCTGTTTGATGTGTATAACGCAACAGATTACGTCGTTCCTGCATTGGAACTCATTGATGCCCGTTGCCACAACATCGATCCCGAAACCCAACGTCCACGCAAGGTATTCGATACGATTTCTGACAATGCCGCCAATGGCGGTGTGATTATTGGGGGGCGGCCGATCAAGCCAGATGAATTGGATCTGCGCTGGGTCAGTGCGCTGCTCTACCGCAATGGCGTGATTGAAGAATCCGGCGTCGCCGCCGCGGTTCTCAACCATCCCGCCAATGGTGTGGCATGGCTTGCCAATAAACTGGCACCGCATGGTGTTCAACTAGAAGCAGGCCAGATTATTCTGGCTGGATCTTTTACCCGCCCTGTTCCTGCGCGTAAAGGCGATACCTTTCATGTGGATTATGGCGTGTTAGGTTCAATTAGCTGTCATTTTGTTTGAGTCTATTGAGGTAACACCATGGATCAGCTAACAAATAAATTTAAACATGCCCTGAAAGCAGGGCGTCCACAAATCGGATTATGGCTTGGGCTATGCAGCGGGTATAGCGCGGAAATACTGGCAGGAACGGGGTTTGATTGGTTGTTGATTGATAGTGAACATGCTCCCAATGATATTTCCACCATTCTTGCCCAATTACAGGGGATCGCCCCTTATTCAAGCCAGCCTGTTGTTCGTCCGGCATGGAATGATCCCGTGATCGTCAAACAGTTGCTGGATATTGGTGCACAAACGTTATTGTTCCCGATGATTCAAAATGCCGCGCAAGCGCGTGAAGCTGTCAGGGCAACTCGCTATCCTCCCGCGGGTATTCGTGGCGTAGGCAGTGCCCTGGCACGCGCTTCTCGCTGGAATCGCATTCCTGACTATCTGTCCCGTGCTAATGATGAAATATGTGTATTAGTACAGGTAGAAACCCGTGAGGCTCTGCAAAACCTACCGGAGATAGCGGCTGTCGAAGGTGTTGATGGCGTGTTTATTGGCCCGGCCGATCTCAGTGCGGATATGGGACACCTCGGTAACCCGCAACATCCTGAAGTTCAGGCTGCCATTGAACAAGCTATTGTTCAGATACAGTCTTCCGGCAAGGCCGCTGGCATTTTGATGACCAATGTCGATACAGCTAAACATTATCTTAATTTGGGTGCGCTGTTTGTTGCCGTAGGGGTTGATACCCTCTTGCTGACCGGAGCAGCCAATGCTTTGGCAAAGCATTTCGGCAAATAAGCAGTCAATCATCGGCAATAAACAATGCCCCAGAATGGCTGATGTTGATCGCGACACCAGCCATAACAATTGAAGTTCCTAATCTCTGTGCAAACAATCACATATAGCCAATAGATTTCAAATCCCCGCTCGAAGGAAAATCAAACCACTAACAAAACAAGGAAACACCGATGAGCATTTCACCTGACACGATACCAAAATCCGAAAATCCCTCCCAACAACCTAACAAGCTGACCGCCCAACAGCAAAGTGTTATCAATAAATTATTCCGGCGCCTGATCCTCTTTCTCTTTGTCCTGTTCGTTTTCTCTTTTCTGGATCGCATCAATATTGGATTTGCGGGTTTGACGATGGGAAAAGATATTGGTTTAACATCCACCATGTTCGGTTTGGCCGCTACGCTGTTTTACGCTACTTACGTTATTTTCGGCATTCCCAGCAATGTGATGTTGAGTATTGTGGGAGCGCGTCGCTGGATCGCGACCATCATGGTGTTATGGGGGATCGCTTCTACCGCCACAATGTTTGCCACTGGTTCCACGAGTCTGTATATCTTGCGGATGCTGGTGGGCATTGCGGAAGCCGGCTTTTTGCCGGGTATTTTGGTTTACCTGACTTATTGGTTTCCAGCCTATTATCGCGCACGCGCCAATGCGTTGTTTATGATTGCCATGCCCGTAACGATGGCGTTTGGTTCACTCATTTCCGGTTATATTTTGGCAATGGATGGCATCTGGGATTTGCGCGGTTGGCAATGGTTGTTTTTGCTGGAAGGCTTCCCTTCTGTTTTGCTGGGTTTTGTTGTCTGGTTTTACCTGGATGACTCACCAGAAAAGGCCAAATGGTTAACTCGTGAAGATAAGCAATGCCTTCAAGAGATGATAGAAAACGATAAACTTTCTATCACCCAGCCCAATGAAAAGATTCAACAGCAAAAAACCAACTTATGGCGCGAGGTTTTTACCCCAATTGTATTGATGTACACCTGCGCTTATTTCTGCCTGACCAACACCTTAAGTGCTATTAATATCTGGACGCCACAGATTATGCAAAGTTTCAATCAGGGCAGTAGTCATGTAACCATTGGCATTTTGACTGCCATTCCACAATTCTGCACGATTTTGGGTATGGTTTACTGGAGTCGCCGCTCAGACCGTCTGCAAGAACGCAAAATGCACACGGCCTTGCCCTATCTATTTGCTGCCGCAGGATGGATTTTAACTTCACTGACGGATAACAGCATAGTGCAACTGTTGGGGATCATTATGGCTTCCACCGGATCGTTTACAGCTATGGCGGTATTCTGGACAACGCCAGATCAATCGATTAGTTTGCGCGCCCGTGCCGTGGGGATCGCTGTGATCAACGCTACCGGCAATGTGGGATCTGCCGTCAGTCCTCTGCTAATCGGCTGGTTAAAAGATCAAACGGGAAATTTTAACGCTGGACTTTATTTCGTAGCCGGATTACTAATCATCGGTGCATTAATCGTTTTTCTGATCCCGATGAAACA
This sequence comes from Xenorhabdus thailandensis, assembly GCF_037996785.1. Taxonomy (NCBI): domain Bacteria; kingdom Pseudomonadati; phylum Pseudomonadota; class Gammaproteobacteria; order Enterobacterales; family Morganellaceae; genus Xenorhabdus; species Xenorhabdus thailandensis. The sequence goes on along the minus strand of NZ_JBBMXF010000004.1, from coordinate 130,801 downwards.
TTCACAGCCACAGGTAAAATTGTAAATAACGAGCAATATATTGATATACCTTAGCCAACAATAAGATACAGGAGGAAATTGATGACTGTATCCAATGTGCTCAAAGCCAATAAATCCATCATCATTAATATCGATATCAGCAAGGACTATGATGAAACCCGGGGATCGGATGATGTTCACTACCAAACCTTTGGTCGTATGGCGGCATTTTTCGGGCGTAATATGCAGGCGCATCGCCATAATGGGTTTTTCCAACTCCATTATCTGGTGACAGGACGAATCGAACTGCAATTAGACGCACAGCATTATTCCGTACAAGCCCCTCTATTTATCCTGACTCCACCTTCCGTTCCTCATGCTTTTTTTACGCAGGAAGATACGGATGGTTATGTACTGACCGTCCGTCAGGAGCTGATTACATCCTTGCTTAATTCTCTTTATCCCACCCATCGAGAACTCGCTGACATTCCGGCTATCTGTCTTTCCGTCGCGGATAAATATGATGAATTGGAAACATTCAACCATTATTGGGCACTGATTGGGCGTGAGTCTGCCAACCAATTTACCGGACGAGAACAAGCACTAACTTTCCTGGCTCAATCTCTGTTTACCTTTTTGCTACGTAGTATTCCCCTTGACGATCATCATTGCGGTAGTGTCAGAGGAGAATTGAAACTATTTCAACATTTTAACCAATTGATTGATCAACACTATCATCAACATCTTGCCGTGCCAGAATATGCAGAAAAATTGGGAATTACGGAATCACGGCTAAAGGATATGTGCCGACGCTTTGCCAATCGGCCACCAAAAAAGCTGATCTTTGACCGACTATTGAGGGAAGCAAAACGGTTATTGTTGTTTAGTGATAGCCCCGTATTTGAGGTAGCGTATCAGCTTGGATTTAAAGATCCTGCTTATTTTACCCGATTTTTTAATCGGTTAGTGGGATGTTCACCGAGTGTTTGGCGGGAAAGAAATGTAATTAGGGGGGATAAAATAGAGTGATGAAATTATGGATAGCCCACCAAGAAAAAAGTGAGAACACGTCTAAATTCAAGTTACGTATTCAACACGTTGAATATACGACCGCCAAAATTATTGGCATACCAGTTATCACTTTAGTACTACAGACATCACTAAAAAAACAATACGTTAATGCTGAGAAAATCTCTTACGGCTGTAGTACTAAATGTCTGAAATCACGCAGGCAGCAACTGTAAAATAGTGGGTATTGTTACCAGTGCAATAAGCAGAGAAATGATAATAGAAAAAGAAACAATTTCCTGTTTAAAACCATACTTATTAGCAAAAACATAAACACCCGCTCCTATAGGCTGTGCAGCCATGACAATCGCGGTAATCAGCCAAATATTATTTGCCTGCTGCATACCGAATAGATAGTAAGCACAGATAAACGTAATCAACGGCTGTATCCCTAGTTTGAGTAACAACATCGGTATAGCCAGTTTTAACGCATCTCTGTTGATATGTTCTTTGACTTTCAGACGAGATAACCCCAATCCCAAGGCGAACAACGCTGTTGGACCTGCGGCATTACCCAGAAATTCAGCAAATGTTTGTAAAAACATCGGAACGGGAATACCGAAACAAACAAAGATCAATCCCGCAACCACTGAGATCGTCAAGGGATTGCTCAATATCGTCTTTAATGCCCCAGCGAAACTTTGGTTAATGGATATTCTCCCACCTGATTGGCGGGTAGAAAAAATATCGTAAGTAATAATAACAGCCATGATAGCAGGAATATTATGCAGTATTGTAGCAATAGCGGCAGGAAGCGCGGCGGATTCACCATAAACCGCAATCAGTATTGGAACCCCCATATATCCAGTTGTACCATAACATGCCCCCATACTTAGAATCGATGATTGTGGTAAACCAACCCCCATGATTTTTGCCGCCAACATTCCCAAAACATACACTACACAAATACCAGCAAGAGTGGCAACGATAAAACCCCACTGTTGTAGTTCACTAATATCTGCACGAGCAATGGCAAGAAACAATAAGGCAGGGAGTGCAATATAGAGTACATAATCATTGATTAATTTATCGGAAAGCCCACTATCAGGACGCAAACGCCCAAAACAATACCCAATAAATATAACCAGAAATATTGGCGCAACTATCATAAACATTTAAAGCCAGCCTCATATTAGTTAAAAATATGACAACATACTCCCCCAGATTTAACTGGGGGAGTATGTTATTTTAAGAACTCCCTAGTATATTTTCCAACAAAAGATGTATATAAAACATCGGTAGCATAGAACTGTTCTAACTGATTTCTAATTTGCTCAAATTCCTTTTCTTTTCGTGAATAAATTTCAACTAACATGCTATCAAATCTTTCTTTTACTTGCTGAACAAGCCTAGGATCATTCACAGCATCAAACACCCCTTCATCAGACATGATTTTTTGTAATGTTGCATCATGTAATCCTATACTATTCAAAAAATAAGGAACATCACGAGCAGCACCAAGGAATGAAGGAATATTAGCTACTCCCATATTTTCTTGTTCAACAATATGCCCACTGATAGGCCTATACAAATCAGGAATAGATAAAAATGTACGTTCAGTCAACCGTGCGGCATCCAATACAAGGGAACTATCAAGATATTTACCATTAATAGAAATTGATTTCTCTTTGAAAATAAAATTTAGAATTTCAATTGCAGGCAATCCAGATCTATTTCCAGTACCAGCAAATCCTCCTTCAATTAAATTGAATCCGTTATAAATAGATACTAAAGCATTCTGTAATCCCAAGCCTCTATCATTATGGGCATGCAGGCAAAAATTAACTAAAGGGTAATCATGGCGTAGGTTAGCAGCCAATATAGCCATTGCTTCAGGATATATCGTTCCTAATGAATCATTAATTCGAACTACATTGATATCCATATGTAGTGTTCGATCAATCTCTTTTATTATTTTTTCATAAGATATTTCATCCACCCCTGAGCTAAAATTGTTTAGCAAACTCACTCTAAAATTTGTAAAACCATAGCCACGAAGTTCCTCCGTTGCTCTTTCAAATGTTTTTTCATCTGATTTATATGAAACCATTCCAAAGCTGATAGTTACATATTTTTTAAATTCATCAGGAAAATATTTAAATTGCTTCATAAGAGGTTCATGGCAATTTAATAGCATGATAAATGAAAATTTAGCATCAGATGGAAGTTTATCTTGATGAACAAGTTGCTTTATAACAGAGGCTAAATCTGTTGGATTTTTTGGGCCAGAACCAAAAACAATATCTCTTATCCCTGTTTTAAATATATTTGATATTAAAGGTATTTTTCTATCAGTTTGTACCGAAAAAGGACATCTTTCTGATCCTTCTCTCAATGTTTCATCCAAAATACCATCAATATTAAAATTTGAAAATCTTGGTTTATGATTCTTAGGTAGCGTCAATAAGGCCATATCGTAACCTCTTTCTTAATTTAATTAAAAATTATTCGACCCAACAATGTTGCTTAAATGTTTTTATTTTGTTAAATGAATAATTTCTTTCTTATCATTGAATTTATCAATAATAGTGACGAGGGCGGTGCTATGAAACAGGATATTAGTACTAATCGTTTCGATGGACGCAGTATTACTCTTGAGCAATTACGTGCCTTTGTGTTTGTTGCTACACATGGGGGATTTGCTAAAGCTGGTGAAGAACTGGGAAGAACACAATCTACACTCAGCTTCAGTATCAAACGGCTTGAAGACGATATCGGTTGTCGTTTAATCGATAGACGTCAGGGGAGTATTATCGGATTAACTCACGAGGGAAAGCAGCTTTTACCTGCAGCAAAGGAAATTCTTTCTCGTATGACGCAAGCGCTACAGTTAGTGAAAAAGCTCCAATTGAGAGGCAAAATTACGCTCGGTGTACCTAACGATTTCAGTATTACAAAATTGCACAAAGCAATTTCTTATTGTCTAACTGAACATCCTGAATTGAAAATAGAGATTACTGCAGCTTCATCACCTGTACTTTCTGCGTTATTGGAAAACCAACAATTAGATATGGCGATAACAAAAGAAATAGCAGGACAGCCGATTAACACCAATGATAAAAGTATTTTGCTCATTGAATCATTGCACTGGGTTGCCTCAAAACACTTATACTTCAGCGAATTACCAGAAATTCCTCTGGTTATTTTTCCCGACGGTTGCATCATCCGCCAATACGCTATAAAAACGCTGGAACATGTGAACAAACCGTACTTCTTTTCATATGTCAGTTCTTCATTTGAAAACATAAAAAGTGCAATAGCACATGGGTTAGGGATTGGATTATTGCCACGTAGTGCATTAACCAATGAGCAATGTATATTATCCTCCGAACATGGAGTACCTAGTATTCCAGCCATTCAGCTTGTTTTAAATGTTGCAGTTCAGAGTGATTTGCACACGCTTTTTGCTAATTATCTGCGCTTCTCATTATCAGAATAATGACGGGGCAAACTTGCACTGGATAATTGTTTGACCAAGAAAGCAATCTTTACTAGCGGCTCATTACATATAATCCTTCACCATCCATGTATCACTCTAGAGGCTAAAATGGATGGCCTCTAGCGTATTCAAATGAAAAATACTTTAGTATCTCTAAAGAATCTCCGTCAGATACAGAAAAATCTCAATCTTAAAAATAATAATCTACTGTTATCCAATAGATTTCAAATTGCAGATCTACGACCAGGAAAAGGGCTATCAGAAACATAGCCAACGATGTAACTGGGATAAACGAGCGAGCAAAAAATAATTATTACCAAAACACAAAGTCGGTCACATTTACGCAACAAACTATCGGTTTTTATCGAAAAGTACCAGTAAATCCTCCGAAAGTCTCTTCTAAAAGGGCCGTTTAATCGCTTCAATCAAACAATGAAATAAACATAAAATTAACACCCTTCCCCCCATATGGATAACAAATCAAAATAAGGGGATTTTTTGGAACATGAGGTTGCTATGAGACTAGAAAATTTGCGTGCTGATAATAAACGCCCATTTACCAGTAAAGAATACCTAAGTTCACTTCAGGATAGCCGCGAGATTTACATCTATGGTGAACGGGTCAAAGATGTTACAACACATCCAGCTTTCCGCAATGCGGCTGCTTCAATCGGTCAACTGTATGATGCCCTTCATGCCCCAGAAACCCACGATGTACTCTGTTGGGATACCGATACTGGAAGTGGTGGCTACACGCACAAATTCTTCCGTTTCGCCACCAGCTCTGATGATATCCGCCAGCAGCGCGATGCTATTGCCGAATGGTCACGCCTAAATTATGGCTGGATGGGGCGTTCACCCGATTATAAAGCGGCATTCTGCTGCTCGTTGGGGGCTTATCCTGAATATTATGGGCAATTCGCTGATAATGCCCGCATCTGGTATAAGCGCATTCAGGAAAGCTGCATCTATTTCAATCATGCGATTGTTAATCCACCAATTGATCGCCATAAGCCCGCTGATCAGGTCAAAGATGTTTTTATCAAGATAGAAAAAGAGACAGATGCTGGAATTATTGTCAGTGGCGCTAAAGTCGTCGCAACCAATTCAGCCCTGACTCACTATAATTTTATCGGTTTTGGCTCTGCACAAGTTATGGGAGATAATCCCGATTTTGCCCTCATGTTTGTTGCACCAATGGATGCCGAAGGTGTGAAATTAATCTCCCGCGCCTCTTATGAATTAGTGGCCGGTGCTACTGGCTCACCTTTTGATTACCCCCTTTCCAGTCGGTTTGATGAAAATGATGCCATTTTGGTCATGGATAAGGTATTAATTCCGTGGGAAAACGTGTTAATTTATCGCGATTTTGATCGTGCCCGTAATTGGGCGGTGCAAAGTGGTTTTGCGCGACTATTCCCCATGCAAGCCTGCATACGCCTTGCCGTTAAACTCGATTTCATTACGGCACTGTTGCAAAAAAGCCTTGAATGCACTGGCGTGGTGGAGTTCCGCGGTGTTCAGGCCGATTTGGGAGAAGTCGTTGCGTGGCGCAATCTGTTCTGGTCACTGACAGATGCGATGTGGGCAGAAGCCAAGCCGTGGGAAAATGGTGCTTACCTGCCTGATACTCAAGCGATTCAGACTTATCGCGTGATGGCGCCCATGGCTTACACAAAAATCAAGAATATTATTGAAAGCAATGTCACCAGCGGCTTGATTTATTTACCATCCAGTGTCCGTGACATGAATAATCCTGAGATCAATAAGTATCTTGAAAAGTATGTCCGTGGCTCTAATGGTATTGACCATGTAGAACGAATCAAGATCTTGAAATTAATGTGGGATGCCATTGGCAGTGAGTTCGGTGGTCGCCATGAATTATACGAAATTAATTATGCCGGCAGTCAGGATGAAATTCGCCTACAATGTCTGCGTCATGCCTATGGCTCCGGCAATATGAAGAAAATGACGGAATTGGTTGATCGTTGTCTTTCTGACTATGATGTGAATGGTTGGACTCGTCCCCACTTACACAATAACTATGATATTAACCTGTTAGATAATCTACTGAAATAAATCAGTAGCAGAGGAGGCCTATTATGTCTGTAGAAAATAAACATCGCTTGCGTTTCAGGGATGCGATGGCAAGCCTTTCCGCTGCGGTGAATATCATCACCACGGATGGTTCTGCTGGGCGCTGCGGTATGACTGCAACGGCGGTATGCTCTGTGACAGATACGCCTCCGACTTTGATGGTATGTATCAATCGCAATAGCGCCATGAACCCGATAGTTCAAAAAAATAGCCACTTGTGTGTCAATATCCTGAATCATGAACAGGAATTGATGGCACGCCATTTCGCAGGCATGACGGGTATCAGCATGGAAGAGCGCTTTAATTGGGATATCTGGAAAACGGGAATACTGGGACAACCCTTGCTACAAGGGACACTCGCCAATTTAGAGGGCTGTATTAAGCAAGTACAAGAAGTCGGTACTCACTATGTATATCTGGTAGAAATAAAACAGATTATTGTTCGTGAAGAAGGCCATGGTCTTATTTACTTTAAGCGTAATTTTCATCCAGTGATGGATGAAAATATGGCAACCGTTGTTTAAAACAAGCACATTAAAACAGAAAGATTCTCAATATCGCCTCCTAACATGAAGGTTCCTTAACAAAGAGCCTTCATTTCTAAATTCTTATCAATCTCTTTTTAATTGATATTTAATAGGATTAGTACTGAATATCAGCCTGAAATTTCAGTCTAAAGATCCACAATCCCATCTCAAAATACATAACAAAAACTTTACATATAGATTAAAATGATTCAATTTCATCCTCATTTTTATTTAATCTACCTCTTTTCAACAAACAATAAACGAAAGGGATTAAATAACAATCAAATTGATTTTTTAGTGAGCACAAATCCACTTATTAACAATTTTTGATATTAATTTAGTGAATATTCTGCCAGATCCGGCATTACTTTTTTTCGTTAGTGTGATCAACCATCGAGAAGATACCATACCAGTATATTAACCTACCTCACCTCACAATCACTTTGAATAAATAAACAAAATAACAACTTTTTCGATACATTTAAGTTAAAAATATATTAACAACAGTATAATTATCTGAATATATATTTAGTTGAGTGTACTGCCCATCTAATGATAGCAAACAGAGGCATCACTATGAGTAAAACCGCTCCGATAGGTTTATGGGATCAACCCAAGCCTTTCTTCATGATATTTTTTGTAGAATTGTGGGAACGATTTGGCTACTACGGCGTTCAAGGTATTCTGGCTGTTTACTTCGTTCAACAGCTCGGTTTTTCAGAAGCACAATCATTTATCACTTTTGGTGCATTTACTGCGCTGGTTTACGGCCTGATCTCCATTGGTGGTTATGTCGGTGATCACTTACTGGGGACAAAACGTACCATTGTTTTGGGAGCTATCATACTAGCAATAGGTTATTTTATGATTGGCCTTTCCATCATAAATCCTGAGTTGATTTTTTATGCCTTGGGAACCGTCGCTGTCGGTAATGGCCTTTTCAAAGCTAACCCAGCCAGTCTGCTGGCAAAATGTTACTCGCCGCAAGATCCACGTTTAGATGGTGCATTCACACTATTCTATATGTCCATCAATCTTGGCTCTCTGGTTTCCCTCTCTCTTGCCCCCGTTATTGCTGAAAAATATGGTTATGCAGTCACCTACAATATCTGCGGTATCGGTCTGATTATTGCTTTGCTGGTTTATATTGCCTGCCGTCGTATGGTACATAGCATCGGTTCAGAGCCAGACCATGCCCCTTTGAACTATGCCACCTTATTTTTGGTTCTGGTGGGTGCAGTAGCTATGATTGGCGTCTGTGCATGGTTATTGCACAATATCAAAATTGCCAATATTGCCCTCGTGGCAATCTCAACCATTGTTGTGATGATTTTTTTCTGGCAGGCATTCAAACAGGATAGAGTCGGCCGCAATAAAATGTTTGTGGCATTTATTCTGATGCTTCAGGCTATTGTGTTCTTTATCCTGTATAACCAGATGCCAACTTCCCTCAACTTCTTCGCCATCAATAATGTTCACCACCAGATCCTCGGTTTTAATGTCAATCCCATCAGTTTTCAAGCACTGAACCCATTCTGGATCATCGTCGCTAGCCCTGTTTTGGCCGTGGTTTACACCAAACTGGGTAACAAAGGTAAAGATTTTTCCATGCCAACCAAATTCACCTTCGGCATGTTCTTATGCTCCCTGGGTTTCCTGACCGCCGCGGCTTCTGGCTTATTTGCCGATCGTAGAGTAGGCCTCAAGTTTGATGTCATCTCCCCAGCGGCCCCTCGTCAAACCGTGCGTGCGGTTTTCCCGCACACGGCTTTCCGACTGTCTTCTTCCTGCTGCATTACGACGTTACAAGGCGAGCATACCGACTGACTTCGTTTCCGTTTATCGACAGACTATACAACTTAAATAACCCGTGATACTTGTAGAACCAGCTCGGCGGATGGTCCCTCCATCCTTTAGTTCGCTTCTTGTGCTTCTTCCTCAACATAATACAGAGTGTCCATATCGTGTAATTTGCGATGCTTTTGAAATGCATCCGGGAGTTGCACGTCTTGAAATAATTACCCCACCCTCTAAGGATTGGGTTTATTTCTGTTCTGATTAGCTCCGGAAGATCCCGATGCTGACCTTTTCGTGTCACTTCACGAATCTTTCGCTTTACTCTTTTCATCGCTTCTGGTGAGGGGTAGTAATAGGTTCTCAATTTTCCATCCCTTTTGGACGGCTGCACTGCAAACCTGTGCCCCAGAAAGTCAAACGGTGACTTTATTGCATGAACGACTTTCGTCTTTTCGGTATTTAGCGTCAATCCAAGCTGATCAAGTACCTTACAGGCTTGAGCCAGATAAAACCTCGGTGCTTTCTTACACAAAATGACAAAGTCATCGGCATAACGAACAAGATGAGCGTCATGCTCACGCTGATTGAATCCCTCTTTTTCCCAGATATGATCCAGCCAGTGCAGGTAAAGATTAGCCAGTAGTGGAGATATCACGCCTCCTTGTGGAGTTCCTGCTATCCCCGCTTTCAGGTTTCCCTCTTCCATTACTCCAGCTTTCAGCCACATTTCAATCAGTTTCACAACTGAGCGATCTATGACTCTGGTTCTCACCGATAACAGCAATTTATCATGGGGGATAGTGTCAAAATAAGACTTCAAATCAGCATCTACCACCCAGTAACATTTAAAATTTAGCCACTTATAGATTTCTCTCAGCGCCTGCTGCGCATTTCTGCGAGGCCGAAAGCCATATGAAAAATCTTTAAAACTCGCTTCGAAAAGCGGTTCTATGACTATCTTTACTGCTGCCTGAACTACACGATCTTCAATAACAGGTATGCCCAGTGGTCTTTCCTTTCCATCCGGTTTAGGAATGTAAACCCTACGCACCGGTTGAGGAGAGTACTTCTTTTGAACTAGCTTCTTCTGGATGTCTTGCAGAAAGTTACCTACACCAATTTCAGTTTCAATCTTATCGATTGTTAACCTATCAATTCCTGAAGAACCTTTATTGGCTTTAACCTGCGTCCATGCCATAACAAGCACACGACCACTACATACCTTGTCATACAGAACACCAAATTTACGTTTTGGATCCGCCTTGGCTGCCAGGTATAGCTTGCGTTGCAGTACTCGTACCTTTTCAAATGCCGTGTTTAGAGCTTTCGCAATCACGTAGTACCTCCTGTAACAACAGGCATGACAGAAGTAGAGGTCCTTCCCTACGGTAAGGTTATGTTGTCCCTACCATCAACAGTACTATGACCTCCTCCGACTCCTCTATCCTGCATCTCTCAGAATTTCAGCGGTTACCTTATATCTTTGATTACGCAGTGGGTTAGACTACGACAGGTAGAGGTCTCGTTCGTTCCACTCAGTGCTATACATGCATCCCATCCTCAATACCCCGGATCCCTGTCATGACTTCATATGGTTGTTAATCCATCATGATTCACTGGCCTTCGCCCCCATTCTAAAGGCTCGGCAGGATCACCCTACACCACACTCTCCCAGCATAACTGTATGGCTGAAATTTACGAGGCTTGTTCAGGTTCACTTGCGTTACGGGCTGCATACTTGCGCGCACCCACAGTCTGGGTCAGGGGTCACGTTTATCCGGCGTTGCTCCCGTGTTTCAGTCACCATCCACACGTACGCCATAGCTACGCAGTCAAATCAACCAACTACTGCGGCAGGACTTTCACCTGCAAGACACTGAGCAGCTTAGCGAACCGCTCAGAATGGTATTACATCGCCATGGTTTATCGTACTGGTGTATTTGTTCCAGAGCGTCGGGGAGTTAATGATCAGTGCGTTGGGATTGGCAATGGTGGCAACGTTTGTTCCTAGCTACCTGACAGGTTTTATCCTGGGCATGTGGTTCCTGTCACAAGCCGCAGCATCAGTATTGGGTAGTTATGTAGCGACCTTTACTGCTGCACCAGAAGGCGTGACGAATCCACTGCAAACCCTGCCAATTTACACTAGTGTATTTAGTAAAATTGGGATTACCACCTTGATTGTCGCCGTGATTATGGCCTTTATGGTGCCATGGTTAAACAAAATTATGAAAGCGTAACCCGTTTAACCCTGTTTGATTAAGCAAATATTCTACTGATTGATAAGCCAAATAACGGGAGGGAAAGGCTGGCTAATTCAAGAAGAACTTAGCCAGCTTTTACATGTGCTGAGTAATAAATTTTATCTAAATAACAATGTATTACAGCACATCAATCGCATTCAGTTCTTTAAAGGCCTGCTCCAGACGAATAACCATAGACGCCTGAGCAGCACGCAGCCAAACACGTGGATCGTAGAACTTCTTGTTAGGCTTATCTGCGCCTTCCGGGTTACCCAACTGGCCTTGCAAGTAGCCTTCGTTCTTTTTGTAGTAGTTCAGGATACCTTCCCAAGTTGCCCACTGGGTATCAGTATCGATATTCATTTTAACTACACCGTAACTAACGGCTTCCTGAATCTCTTCTGCGGTAGAGCCTGAGCCACCATGGAAGACAAAATCCAGGCTATTGTGTGGCAGGTTGAATTTTTCAGAAACGTAGTCCTGTGAGTTGCGCAGAATTTTTGGTGTCAGTTTAACATTACCTGGTTTGTATACACCGTGGACGTTACCGAAAGATGCTGCAATGGTGAAACGCGGGCTAATGGCGTTCAGTTTCTCATACGCATAAGCTACATCTTCCGGCTGAGTGTACAGGGAAGAGCTGTCCAGATGGGAGTTATCAACACCATCTTCTTCACCACCAGTACAACCCAGTTCGATTTCCAGTGTCATGTCGATTTTCGCCATGCGTGCCAGATATTGGCTGCAAATCTCGATATTTTCTTCCAAAGATTCTTCTGACAGGTCGATCATATGAGAAGAGAACAGAGGCTTACCCGTTTGTGCGTAGTGTTTCTCACCTGCTTCCAACAGTCCGTCGATCCATGGCAGCAGTTTACGTGCGCAATGATCGGTATGCAGGATAACAGGCACACCATAATATTCTGCCATCTGGTGAACGTGGTGAGCACCAGAAATAGCACCGATAATCGCTGCTTGCTGACCTTCTGTTTTCAGACCCTTACCGGCAATGAAAGAGGCACCGCCGTTAGAAAATTGGATAATGACCGGAGCACGTACTTTTGCCGCCGTTTCCAACACTGCGTTGATAGAATCAGTACCAACACAGTTAACTGCTGGTAACGCGAAATTGTTCTCTTTAGCGACGGCAAAGACTTTTTGAACATCATCACCAGTGATGACACCCGGTTTTACGAAATCAAAAATTTTAGACATGTTACGTGGTCCTGTATTGACATTGAACAGGCAGCCAATGCTGCCTGTTATTACAACTTAATTACTTTTAGCACGTTCTTCCAGCATCACAACGGCTGGCAGTTTTTTGCCTTCAACGAACTCAAGGAAAGCACCACCACCAGTAGAGATGTAAGAGATCTTGTCAGCAATTTCGAACAGATCGATTGCCGCCAAGGTATCACCGCCACCGGCAATTGAGAAAGCATCGCTTTCAGCAATTGCGCGGGCAATAATTTCGGTTCCTTTACGGAAGTTAGGGAATTCAAAAACACCTACCGGACCATTCCACAAAATGGTCTTGGCGCTTTTCAGGATTTCAGCCAGACGTTCGGCAGAAGCATCACCCAGGTCAAGGATCTGCTCTTCATCTTTAATTTCGCTGGTGGATTTCAGCGTTGCTTCTGCAGTCTCAGAGAACTCTGTCGCAACACGAACATCGGTAGGAACCGGGATGTCACAGCTTTCCATTAATTTTTTCGCTTCCGAGATCAAATCATCTTCATACAGCGAACGGCCAACGTTGTGCCCTTCTGCGGCAACAAACGTATTAGCAATCCCACCACCTACAATCAGCTGATCGGCAATTTTGGACAGTGAGTCAAGAACAGTCAGTTTAGTTGAAACCTTAGAGCCTCCTACAATCGCCACCATTGGACGGGCAGGATTGTGCAGTGCTTTACCCAACGCTTCCAGCTCGCCAGAAAGCAGAGGGCCAGCGCAAGCAATTGGGGCAAACTTAGCAACGCCGTGCGTTGATGCTTGCGCACGGTGCGCCGTACCAAAAGCATCCATGACATACACATCACACAGTGCAGCATATTGCTTTGATAACGTTTCATCGTCTTTTTTCTCACCTTTATTGAAGCGAACGTTTTCAAGCACAACTAATTCGCCTTCCGCCACTTCAACACCATTCAAATAGTTTTTTTCCAGACGAACAGGAGAAGAAAGTGCTTCTTTCAAATAATCAACGACAGGTTGCAGTGAGAACTCTTCGTTGTATTCTCCCTCAGTTGGGCGTCCCAGGTGAGAAGTAACCATGACCTTGGCTCCCTGATTCAACGCAGCCTCAATCGTCGGCAAAGACGCACGGATACGTGCATCAGAGGTAACTTTACCATCTTTTACAGGCACATTCAGATCAGCACGGATCAATACGCGTTTACCCGCTAGATCTAAATCAGTCATCTTAATTACAGACATGGTGAATCCTCTCATTGATTCTTTATAAAATTACTCAATCTTCTGCTGTGGGCTGTTTGTGACACAACAAATGATTATTTGAAACCGGTTGCGGCCATTGCCAGCGTCGTATCAATCATGCGATTGGCAAAGCCCCACTCATTGTCACACCACACAAGGGTTTTAATCAGGTGCTTACCGCTAACCCTCGTTTGTGTACCATCCACAATAGCACTGTGGGGATCGTGGTTAAAATCCGTTGAAACCAACGGTAAATCAGTGTAATTCACTATACCACGAAACTCCCTGGCCGCTGATTTTTGCAGGAGCCGGTTCACATCTTCCACACTCACAGCCGAACAGACTGTTACGCTCAAGTCAATGGCTGTCACATTGATAGTGGGTACTCGAACAGAAATCGCCTCAAACCGATCATTAAATTTAGGGAAAATACGTGTGATCCCCGCCGCCAGTTTTGTATCAACAGGAATAATGGATTGACTGGCTGCCCGGGTTCGACGTAAATCACAGTGATAAGCATCAATCACGGGTTGATCATTCATCGATGCGTGAATGGTTGTCACCGTACCAGATTCAATATTGAACGCATCATCCAACACTTGGATAATTGGAATGATGCAGTTTGTTGTACAGGATGCATTAGAAACAATACGATCTTCGGCAACCAATGCGTGGTGATTAACACCATATACGACAGTTGCATCCAGATTATTTCCTCCCGGATGTGCAAACAGGACTTTCTTGGCTCCGCTGGCGATATGAGACTCTCCGTCTGCCCTTTCACCATACTTACCTGTGCAATCAAGAACAATATCAATACCCAACTCTTTCCACGGCAGAGCCGAGATATTCGGTTGATGAAATAACCGGATACTGTCGTCCCCTACTTGCAGTAAATCATTATTCAGGCGTACATCCCATGCAAAACGCCCATGACTGGAATCGTATTTCAATAAGTGAGCAATGCCTTGTGCATCTGCCAACTCATTGATAGCGATCACTGAAATTTCAGCTTGACGCCCTGATTCGTAAAGAGCACGCAAAACGCTGCGCCCTATTCTTCCGAAACCATTAATCGCTACCCTGATAGTCATGTTACTCCCTGAATTTCTCTGTAGTTACGCAACCGCTTAGGATAACTGAGCAATGTCTACTTGTACTGATAATTCATCATAAAATTAACCAGATTGTGACAGACAAAACATTTTATTATCTAATTTATGCACCTAACTGAAACGGTTCAGCAACTATAAAAAGCAGATTACGAGAAAAAAGGAATGATGGCAAGCGCCATTCGTCACATTATGGAAGAAAAGTTGAACAAAAAAAGAGCGCACTCGCTCTAAAATTGATACGAATGCGCTTATATGGATTATTTCAGCAAAGCTGTTGCCTTGGCTACTACATTTTCAACAGTGAAACCAAACTCTTTGAACAGAACATCAGCAGGTGCAGATTCACCGAAAGTATTCATACCAACGATAGCGCCATTGATACCAACGTATTTGAACCAGTAATCAGAAATACCCGCTTCGACAGCAACACGAGCAGAAACTGCGGCTGGCAATACTGCTTCACGATATGCAGCATCTTGCTTATCAAAAGCATCGGTTGATGGCATAGAAACCACACGAACCTGACGACCTTCGGCGGTCAGTTGCTCAGCCGCTTTCACTGCCAATTCCACTTCGGAACCCGTAGCAATCAGGATCAATTCAGGCTGGCCTGCACAATCCTTCAGGATGTAAGCCCCTTTCTCGATATTCGCCAATTGCTCAGTAGTACGCTCCTGCTGTACCAGATTTTGACGAGAGAAGATCAGTGAAGTTGGGCCATCTTTGCGCTCAATGGCATATTTCCACGCAACCGCAGATTCAACCTGGTCACATGGACGCCATGTGCTCATGTTTGGTGTTACGCGCAGGCTAGCAATTTGCTCGACTGGTTGGTGAGTTGGACCATCTTCACCCAGCCCAATAGAATCGTGGGTATAAACGAAAATGCTACGCACTTTCATCAGTGCCGCCATGCGTACAGCGTTACGGGCATATTCCACGAACATCAAGAATGTTGCGCCATAAGGCACAAAACCACCATGCAGTGCGATACCGTTCATGATGGCAGACATACCAAATTCACGTACACCATAGTGAATGTAGTTACCATCCTGAACTTCGTTCAGAGGCTTAGAGCCAGACCACATAGTCAGGTTACTTGGTGCTAAGTCAGCAGAGCCACCCATAAATTCGGGTAGAACTTTACCGAACGCTTCCAGTGCATTTTGTGATGCCTTACGGCTGGCAATGGAAGCTGGGTTCTGTTGCAGCTTTTCAATGAATGCCTTGGATTCAGTTTCCCAGTTCGCTGGCAGTTCGCCACGGGTACGACGGTTAAATTCAGCAGCCAATTCTGGATAAGCTTGCGCATAGGCAGCAAATTTTTCTTCCCAAGTAGCTTCCTTACTCTTACCTGCTTCTTGGGCGTTCCAGCCAGCGTAAATGTTCTGAGGAATTTCAAACGCAGGATGTTCCCAACCTAGCGCTTTACGGGTTGCTTCAATTTCAGCATCACCCAACGGCGCACCATGACATTCTTCTTTGCCTGCTTTGTTTGGTGAACCAAAACCAATGATGGTTTTGCACATCAACAGGGATGGTTTGTTTGTTTCTTTGCGTGCTGCTTCAATGGCTGCCGCAATAGCGTCAGAATCATGACCATCTACGCCACGGATAACATGCCAGCCATAGGCTTCAAAGCGTGCTGCGGTATCATCAGTGAACCAACCTTCAACTTCACCATCAATAGAAATACCGTTGTCATCATAAAATGCGATCAACTTGCCCAGTTTCAGTGTACCCGCCAAAGAGCAAACTTCATGGGAGATCCCTTCCATCATACAGCCGTCACCCATGAACACATAAGTATAATGATCGACGATATCATGGCCTGGACGGTTGAACTGCGCCGCCAGTGTACGTTCTGCAATCGCAAAACCAACTGCATTGGCAATACCCTGTCCCAATGGACCAGTAGTGGTTTCTACGCCTGGAGTATAGCCATATTCGGGATGGCCTGGCGTTTTAGAGTGCAGTTGACGGAAGTTCTTCAAATCATCAATAGAAACATCATAACCCGTCAGGTGAAGAAGGCTATATATCAGCATGGAGCCGTGGCCATTAGATAACACGAAACGGTCACGATCAACCCAGCTAGGATTAGAAGGGTTATGGTTCAGATAGTCGCGCCACAGCACTTCAGCAATATCGGCCATTCCCATTGGTGCGCCAGGATGCCCTGATTTTGCTTTCTGCACAGCGTCCATGCTTAAAAAGCGGATAGCATTAGCAAGGGTTTTACGAGTGGTCATTCTTTACTCCAAGTCGGATAAAAGCGTTAGTGAACTAAGGACTAATTTTCGCAGCGCAGCATACAAGCCGCAATCATTAATGTCAGATAAGGAGAACTATCTTAATTGTTCTCAGACAATAATTCTTTGATTTACCCTGTTGTTTTGATCCTCTTCAAAGTAATGCATACAACGAAAGGTACTCTTGCGCAAATAGGGAGTCATTTCCTTGTTTGATTTGCGCAATAGAAAGCCACGTATTAGACACGATATTCAATAGGTTAATCAAGGCTAAAAAGGTGAGTTTTTCGGCCCAATTAGGTTTATGATGCAAAAGTAATACATCCTCTAATTCCGAACATTTACTCACTTCAAAGAACAGTAGTTTTGATAAATTCACTTGTAATATAATGCATTAAACTTCAAGTTGTAATTTACAACACGCTATGAAACCTGATTTCTCCCCACGAAGCGGGGAGAAATCACACACATTCAGCTTCATTTTATTATTGACATATGCATTTATTTTCATATACATGGCAAAAATATTATTGTACGGTATTTAACTTTCCTCTTACTCTAAAATCAATAATAAATGACAAAACCTATACCTGATTCAATATTAACTCCAGCCATCATACAATTAGATTCCATCAATACAAAACGCGATGAGCTTATCCAATTACTCCATAACTGTGTCGAAAGTAATGCCTCTATCGGCTTTATTGCGCCATTGAAAGAAAACGAAGCAGAACAATATTGGCAAGATGTCGAAGCAGATCTTATATCAAGTCATCGATTACTGCTTGTCGCGCTAGCAGGTGAAAACATCGCAGGTTCAGTGCAACTTTCCCTCTGCAAGAAAAAGAATGGACTGCACCGTGCCGACGTGGAAAAACTGATGGTACATACCGCTTACCGCCAGCGTGGGCTTGGTAGAAAGTTGATGAATGAACTTGAGCGCCTGGCGAAACAATATCAACGTCATTTATTGGTATTGGACACGCGCACTCACGATCCAGCTTCTACACTGTACCGAAAATGTGGTTTTATTGAAGTCGGGCAGATCCCCAATTTTGTTATCGATTCCAACGGAGAATTTTCAGGGACAACGTATTTTTATAAATGGATTGAAGATGTTCTGTAAAAAACAAAAAACCCTGAGTTAAAAAAACTCAGGGCTTATAAATTCTGGCGGTGCGGACGGGACTCGAACCCGCGACCCCCGGCGTGACAGGCCGGTATTCTAACCAACTGAACTACCGCACCGCATGGCGTTCTGGTTGAGAACGGGGTGGATAATACGGGCTACGATAAAATCCGTCAATCGCTTTTTATAACAAAATAGTTTATTTGCGCAGTATTTCGCCTAAATTATGCATTTACCCCTATTTTGCGGCTGTTTCTCAATGTATCTGTTCAGGTTTTATACGCCAAAGACAGCTTCCCCCCTTCTTTTCCACCAAATCCAAACGAGATTCATGCTGAATTAATTCTTCATCGGAAGCATAAACAATTCTCAGCCCTGACTGTGGGCGAGTAATCTTCTGGATTTCTGCAACCTGCGTACTGCCTGACGTTTCCCCTTCCATCGAAAAAGCCAATGATGTCTGACCACCTGTCATTGACAGATAAACATCAGCCAGAATCTCGGCATCGAGCAACGCCCCGTGGAGGGTACGTTTTGAGTTATCAATATGGTAACGATCACATAACGCATCGAGATTATTGCGTTTGCCGGGGAAAAGTTTCCTCGCCAATGCCAAAGTATCTGTAATAGTACAAAACTCAGCAGTGGGTGGAATATTGCGATTCAGTTTACTGAATTCATAATCCATAAAGCCAATATCAAACGTTGCGTTATGAATAATCAACTCAGCACCACGGATAAATTCAATGAACTCATCAGCGATATCAGCAAATTTCGGTTTATCCTGCAAAAATTCATCACTAATGCCGTGAACTTCAAACGCTTCGGGATCAACTAAACGTTCTGGCTTGATATAAATATGAAAATGGCGTCCAGTCAGACGACGGTTGATAACCTCCACGGCACCAATTTCAATGATGTTGTGTCCTTCATAGTGAACCCCTAGTTTGTTCATACCGGTTGTTTCAGTATCGAGGACTATTTGGCGAGTAATAGCAGTGCTCATCATGTTTTTTTGTGTCAGACTTAGATTTTTGATTAAAGACAATATAGGAAGAGTCTACCAAAAATGAACAAACAGGTAGAAATTTTCACCGATGGTTCTTGCCTCGGCAATCCTGGCCCTGGCGGATATGGCGTTTTACTCCGCTACCAACAGCAAGAAAAAACCTTGAGTGGCGGTTATTTTCGCACAACCAATAACCGTATGGAATTAATGGCAGCCATTATAGGATTGGAGGCTCTTAAACGTCCTTGTACCGTGATCTTGACGACGGACAGCCAGTATGTACGTCAAGGGATCACCCAATGGATCCATAACTGGAAAAAACGCGGCTGGAAAAAAGCGGATAAATCTCCCGTCGTCAATGTCGATCTCTGGCAGCGGCTCGATCAAGCTATCTCACGGCATGACATTGATTGGCGCTGGGTAAAAGGCCACGCTGGACATCGGGAGAATGAACAGTGTGATGAACTGGCTCGCACAGCCGCTAGTAACCCGACTCAAACGGATAATGGCTATATAGAAAGCGAAAATTAACCCGTCAATTAATAGCGTCGGTGAATATTTTTTGCTGCCCCCAACGCATTACTGAGTCTTGGTTTCATCAATGTTGCCCGCATGGGGTTCAATGTCAACGGTATTGTCCGTTTGCGGGCGATAATCACATTCAGACAACCAAATATTGACATACAGGAGTTATCAAAACGCTTTCCGTTTTGCCACGGTAAAACATGGAAGTTGGCGTGGTGGATAACTTCGTAATTAAGAAGACGCAGCCAATCCAATTGGCGCAGCATTGTAAACATTTGAGCTTTGCAAGATTGCCGACGATATACCGGAGCAATCATTTTCCTGAAACCTAATATACTCATTGGATTAAAACCACTGATAACCAACCAACCATCGTCTATCATGATCCTATCAACTTCTCTCAAAAGCCAGTGTGGATCAGTACTATAAGTCAACATATGCGCCAACAAACAGGCATCAACAGATTTAGTTGCAAAAGGGAGATAATTGGGATCAGTAATGACATCCATATTTTGCCCTTGTGATCCTATATTGACTTGATGGCTGACCAAACAGGAACGAGTATCAATTTCGGCACTTAAGTTACCAATTTTCACTAAATGAAAACCAAAGATTTTGGGCCACCATGGTTCCAATTGACGTTCCAGAGCGACACGGTAATATTCTCCCCATGGTAACTCAGCCCAAGAAGCAGGGAGGGTTATTTGCTTGATTAAACGTGCTGATCGCATGTCATCTTCCTTTCAACCTACTTATAAACCTACTATGAAAATGAGGCATATAATGGAGCTTATCAGGATACCGGCCCTTTCAGATAACTACATTTGGTTACTTTGTGATGAAAACAAGCATTGCGCTATTATCGATCCTGCTGAATCACAACCTGTGATTGATATTTTAGCAGCAAATCAACTTACTCCCGCTGCGATACTGCTGACGCACCACCATTATGATCATGTTGGCGGGGTTCCTGGACTACTTAAACAATATCCTGAGTTACCCGTATACGGCCCTGAAGAGACAAAAAACAAAGGAACAACTCATATTGTCTATGAAGATAACACGGTTGAAATAGGAAATTTTTCTTTCCGAGTCATCGCGCTGCCAGGACACACACTTGGCCACATTGCATTCTATCAGGCTCCCTATCTGTTTTGTGGAGATACTCTATTTTCTGGTGGTTGTGGGCGATTATTTGAAGGTACAGCTGAACAGATGTTTTCCTCTCTGGATAAAATTTCATCATTACCTGATGATACATTGATCTGCTGTGCTCACGAATACACGGCGGCAAATATGAAATTTGCAACAGCAGTATTACCCAATAATCAGATTATTCATGATTACTATCAAGAAATTCTTAAATTACGTAAAAATAACCAAGCAACAGTCCCAACAAATTTACAAACAGAGAAAAAAATTAATGTTTTCTTAAATTGCCACGATACTGATTTACAAAAAAATATCGGAATCAAATCTAATTCAATGTCACTTCCTTCTATTTTTCAGCAACTAAGGGCTTATAAAGATCGATTTTAACTTTATTGGGTTGTCTTCTACATAATAGGCCAGTATTATTGCTCGCCTTTTAGGCAAGCATCAGAAAAGAACATGAAGGCAAAAGTGATCTTGTTCAGCTCTGTTCTTCTTGCTGGGTGTCAATCGAGCCTACAGACAAAGGCTCCTTCCCAGCAACAAGCACAGAAGATGTTTTCAACGAACCAGAAAACGGACGGTATTGCAAAACCAGATGATACTGCAAACTGGAAGATAAGTCCGACAGCCCAACAAGATTTGTGGGGACATATTCGCGATGAGTTGAAAATGGAAGTTCCTGATAATAGCAGAGTGAACGAACAACAAAGTTACTACTTGAAACACAAGAGTCATATCCAAAACGTGATATCGCGTGCAGAACCATACATTTATTGGATAGTTGAGCAACTTGATAACCGACATATGCCAATGGAATTGGTATTGCTACCTGTAGTGGAGAGTGCTTTTGACCCCCATGCTACTTCCTACGCCAAAGCGGCAGGATTATGGCAGATTATCCCAAGTACCGGCCATCATTATGGCCTGAAACAAGATAAATGGTACGATGCTCGTCGTGACATTGCTGCATCAACAACCGTCGCTCTTGATATGCTTGAATCCCTCAACAGACGATTCAATGGTGATTGGCTTTTAACTATTGCCGCTTACAACAGTGGCGAAGGCAGGGTCATACGTGCAATCAAAGATAATAAAGCACAAGGAAAACCAACTGATTTTTGGTCGCTGTCACTACCACGGGAAACAATGCATTATGTTCCTAAGATATTGGCACTGAGTAATATCATTCACCATAATCAAAAATTTGGTTTCAAACTCCCTAAGCCTAACAACCAACATGCGCTGGCGAAGGTTGAAATAGGGCAACAAATAATGTTGTCACAAGCAGCTGAATTATCTGGGCTATCGTTGACATCAATCAGGGCATATAACCCAGGCTACAAACAAGGTATGACATCTCCTTATGGACCGCATTACATCATGCTACCAAAAAAGAATATCAACCAATTTAAGGCGTCCTTAGCAGATAAGGACATCTTGAACGACATCCGATTAGCAACTGAATACAATACACACAAATTACAGCAACGAAGCCACTATACCGTTCGTGCTGGAGACACATTGTCAACGATTGCAAAACGTTTCAAGACTACCCATCAAAAGTTGCAAAAACTAAATAGCTTAAAAACGGTAGATCGGCTCAAGATCGGTCAAGTGCTAAAAATCGATAACAATAGCCCGGTTACTTATCATGTGCGCAAAGGTGATTCATTCTTCAGTATCGCTAAACGTCATGGCGTGAATCTTAATGATTTGATTAGTTGGAATAAAAACTTAAAAATCAAAGAGATAAAACCTGGCATGGCGTTAACGCTTTATCTTAATTAACCCCAATTCCGTTTAAGCCATCATTGAAAAATCTTCTTCTGAGTAGAAGACTTCCAGTGATGGCTTATTCAATTTAAGGTAATAAGCAATCAATTAAAATACACAACAGAAAGCCTTTTATACTTCGGTGACGCGGATGCTCTATTTAAGACTAATCAACATCTTGAATATGTGACTCGAAATACTTTGGCTACCTTCTCCGCTTTCTTTTCCTCTATCGAATCATTACCATCCGATAGCGTCCGCCGTGCATCATTTTTCTTGGTTCTTGCTTCAGCAAGAGAGATTTCAGGATATACCCCAATCAATGCGAGTAATTTTTTTGCCTGCAATCCGATACGTTAACCTCCAATAGCGAAAGCCATTAGGATTAACCAATAGATATAATCCGCCACCATCTGCAAGTTTATAGGGTTTTTCTTTCGGCTTTGCAGTGTCCACCTGTCGGGCTGTTAGCTTCACTTGGGGGTATCTCACTTCATTGAACCTGAATGTACCCCTAAATGTGCCCCTATAAGATCGTAGATTTCAACATACCTGACTAGACTACAGGAGAACGGGAAAAGGCTAATACTGCGGATTTACTGGGGTTTTATAGACTTCGGAAGACGTTACGATATGAATGGATGGTACGCCCTACAGGATTCGAACCTGTGACCTACGGCTTAGAAGGCCGTTGCTCTATCCAGCTGAGCTAAGGGCGCATTAGGGGATATAGAATAAGGAACATTATTAATGCCTTAACGCAGCACCGGATTATACGGGCATAATGGAATGAGTCAATGCCCTTTTCGCTCATATGTTCATTTTATGGTTATTAATAAAACTGACAGGCGGTTCATGTTCTGACAAAATAGTCCCCATTCCTATACTTGATAGTGGAATCTTAAATACATGTCAGCAAAAATTATTGATGGGAAAACGATTGCGCAGACAATCAGAAACGAAGTTGCAGAAAAAGTCAGACAGCGCGTTGCCGCCGGAAAACGAGCACCAGGTCTTGCCGTCGTTTTAGTGGGAGAAAACCCAGCTTCTCAAATTTATGTCGCCAGCAAACGCCGCGCCTGTGAAGAGGTCGGGTTTATGTCCCGCTCTTATGACTTGCCTGATACTACCAGCGAGGCCGAATTACTCTCCCTGATAGATGACCTGAACGCCGATGCGCAAATCGATGGTATTTTGGTTCAACTCCCTTTACCTGCCGGCATTGATAATGTCAAAGTACTGGAACGCATTCATCCCGATAAGGATGTGGATGGTTTCCATCCTTATAATATCGGCCGTTTGTGCCAGCGCGCCCCTAAACTGCGCCCTTGTACTCCCCGTGGAATTGTAACTCTGCTTGAACGATGCAATATCAATACCTATGGGCTAAATGCCGTTATTATTGGCGCTTCTAATATCGTTGGGCGCCCTATGAGCCTTGAATTGCTGTTGGCAGGCTGTACAACTACTGTAACGCATCGCTTTACCAAAAACTTACGTCAGCATGTTGAACAAGCGGATTTACTCGTCGTTGCGGTTGGTAAACCCAACTTTATTCCTGGTGAGTGGATTAAGCCGGGCGCAATTGTGATTGATGTTGGTATCAATCGGCTGGAAAATGGCAAAGTCATTGGTGATGTTGATTTCGATAAGGCGTCCGAACGCGCAAGTTGGATCTCCCCCGTACCTGGCGGTGTCGGACCAATGACCGTTGCAACATTGATTCAAAATACCTTGCAAGCTTGCGAGGAATATCACGATGTGGATACAACTGAAGGTTATTGATGGAAATTTTTTATTTAGATGGTCACCCCTATGTCGAGTTATGTGATTTGCTGAAATTTCAAGGCTGGTGTGAAAGTGGTGCTGCGGCGAAAGCCGTGATTGCAGAAGGTTTGGTTCAGGTTGATAGCCAACTCGAAACGCGTAAACGCTGTAAAATTACTGCCGGTAAGGTTGTTGCCTTTAATGGCGAATCTGTTCGCGTTGAAGCATAACTCAATAGGTAAACATTACCACTAATACTTTTCAGAAAAACAGTACCTTAATATACAAGGTACTGTTTTTTTTATTTTATAAATAGAAATTAATTATTTTATATACCAATCGTCTTTCAAGATGCGTCTTATATCTCCCCGCTACGCGGGGAGATATAAACAGTTACATTGATTTGCAAGCTGCAACTTAAAATTCATTGGGTATATACGCATTAAACTTCAAGTTGCAATTTATAACACTATATGAAACTTGATGTTTTCCCGCAAAACGGGGAGGCATCACTCGCATCTTGAAGTTAGATTGGTATCAACCAGTACAAGGTGATATGTGAATATTAAATAATATGATGTCAATAATAACATCAATATTATTGGCAGATATTATTTTTTCTGGCTACGGATTTATCTGTTTTTATTCGAAAAATATGTGACATTGACGATATATTGATAAACAATCATATCAATTTTTTAATAAGTCGCTATACTGGGAAACTTATGTACAACTGAAACGGAGTTAATTATGTTAAGTAATAGAGCTGCAAGAAGGTTGTTAGGTTTGCCTTATAAATTAAGTAATTCTAAACGCAGAGTAAAAATTTCTCTTCTTAATCCTGCTTCCAGTGATAACACTCATCAAATACCAGAACATCTGAGCCATTCTTCTTTCGTTGCCATGAAACGAGATGCTGTTTCTGGAAAAGTCACGTATCACGCTGGAAATGCTTTCTATCCTAAGCACTTAAGCAGTCATCAATAAATTTGTCGGTTTTATTCCGCTCATTTATACAACCAGAACTACAACTAAAAAATCTCGCTAAGAAAGCGTAAAGACATTAAAAACTGAACCGCCCATCTAAGGGGCGGTTCTGGTGATCAAAAAAGCAAAAATCGATTATTTACGGCGCCATGTTGTTCCTTGTGGGCCATCTTCTAGCTCAATTCCCATTTCATTTAACTGATCGCGCGCCGCATCAGCCAATGACCATTCTTTGTTTTTACGGGCATCGTTACGCTGTTTGATTAATGCTTCAATTCGGGCAACATCGTCGTCCGCCTGTGCTCCGCCTTGCAAAAAGTGTTCTGGATCTTGTTCCAACAGACCAAGGATCCCTGCTAATTTACGTAACCTTGCCGCCAGACCATTAGCCGCAACCATGTCTTCGGTCTTCAAACGATTAAGCTCACGCGCCATATCAAACAAGACTGAATACGCTTCTGGTGTATTGAAATCATCGTTCATTGCTTCAACGAAACGGGCTTCAAATGCTTCCCCACCAGCAAGTTGGGCGAATTTATCGGTGCCACGCAGAGAAGTATACAAACGTTCAAGGGATGTGCGTGCCTGTTTTAGGTTCTCTTCCGTATAATTCAACTGGCTGCGATAGTGGCCGGACAACAAGAAATAACGCACGGTCTCAGCATCGTAATATTCCAGCACATCACGGATAGTAAAGAAGTTGTTCAATGACTTGGACATCTTCTCTTTATCCACCATGACCATGCCGGAATGCATCCAATAATTGACGTAAGGACCATCATGGGCACAAGTGGATTGGGCAATTTCATTTTCATGATGCGGGAACATTAAATCAGAACCGCCACCGTGGATATCAAAGTGGTGACCCAGCGTCTTGCCGTTCATGGCGGAACATTCGATATGCCAACCCGGACGTCCTGCTCCCCACGGAGATTCCCAGCTCGGCTCGCCTGGTTTGGACATTTTCCATAATACAAAATCCATCGGGTTACGTTTTACATCTGCCACTTCAACACGGGCACCCGCTTGTAATTGCTCCAAATCCTGGCGGGAGAGCAGGCCATAATGAGGATTGGTGTCGATGGAAAACATGACGTCACCATTAGCGGCAACATAAGCGTGCCCGCGCTTAATCAGCTCTTCCGTGATGGCAATGATCTCTGGGATATGCTGCGTTGCACGAGGCTCTAAATCCGGGCGCAAGATATTCAATGCATCAAAATCGCTGTGCATTTCTGCCAACATGCGTACGGTCAAATCGTCACAACTTTCATTATTTTCGATGGCGCGTTTAATAATTTTATCATCCACGTCAGTGACGTTACGAACATACGTCAGATTATATCCCAGATAACGCAGGTAACGAGCAATCACATCAAATGCCACAAATGTTCGGCCATGACCAATATGACACAAGTCATAAATGGTGATACCACACACGTACATGCCCACTTTTCCTTCGTGAATCGGCTTAAATTCTTCTTTTTGACGGCTGAGAGTGTTGAAAATTTTTAGCATCAGTGGGTTTCCGTAAAAATTAATGTACGTGTAATAAAATCAAATGAATTGGCTGATTATAGGCTTCTTTATCAGCAAGATAAATAAATGAGAATATAGAAAAGCCAGACGAGTATTTCACCTTGATATGCAATGCTTTGCAAGTGCCATAAACCGCCTTGTTCTGATACGTCTCAGAATACTGACTCAAAATCTGAGATATGATATAACAACGGTTGTTCCGAATCCCCTAAATACAGGGTCAATCAAAACTATTACTAGGATTTCTATTATGGTGACTTTCCACACCAACTTTGGCGATATCGTAATCAAAACCTTCGCTGATAAAGCACCTGTAACTGTTGAAAATTTCCTGAGTTACTGCTCTGAAGGTTTTTATGACAACACTATTTTTCACCGTGTTATCAATGGCTTCATGATTCAAGGCGGTGGCTTTGAACCAGGTATGAAGCAGAAAACAACGAAAGCTCCTGTCAAAAACGAAGCCAACAATGGCCTGAAAAACAGCCGTGGCACTATCGCTATGGCACGCACCAATGATCCGCACTCTGCAACTGCCCAGTTCTTCATTAACGTTGTCGATAACGATTTCCTGAACTTCCGTTCAGAGCGTCCAGATGGATGGGGTTACTGTGTATTTGCCGAAGTTGTTGAAGGCATGGACGTGGTTGATAAAATTAAAGGTGTTTCCACCGGTCGCAGCGGTATGCACCAAGATGTACCACATGAAGATGTGATCATTGAACGTGTCACTGTTGGCGAATAATTACTGTTAGACGCTACATGAGTACACTGTTTATTGCAGATTTGCATCTCAGTGAACAAGAGCCGGCAATTACTGCCGGTTTTCTGCGTTTTTTACGTGAAGATGCAATCCACGCTGAAAGTCTTTATATTCTCGGTGATTTTTTTGATTACTGGATTGGTGATGATGATCCCAACCCATTGCATACCAAAATCGCCCAGGCCCTTAATGAACTGAAACAACAAGGTATTCCCTGTTATTTCATGCATGGCAATCGTGATTTCTTGCTCGGCTCCCGTTTTGCCAGAGAGAGCGGTTTGATTCTGCTTCCACAGGAAGAAGTGCTGGAGTTGCATGGTAAACGTATTCTGATTTTGCATGGCGATACGCTATGCACCGATGATATCAACTATCAGCAATATCGTAAGCGGGTACATACTCCGTGGATACAACGGCTATTCCTGTTTCTCCCTTTATTTATCCGTTTAAAAATTGCAGCCAAAATGCGAGCAGGTAGCCACTATGCCAACAGCCAAAAATCCGCGTCTATTATGGATGTCAACCAAGAGGCTGTTATTGAGCATTTTAATAAATATCAAACAGATTGGATCATTCACGGGCATACTCATCGCCCAGCAATACACGATATTCAGATTGGCGATAAGACCGTGCATCGCGGTGTATTAGGGGCCTGGCATGAGCAAGGTTCGATGTTCAAAGTTACAGAAACGGCTATTGAATTGATATCCTTCTCTTTCTAAGCGCCTTGCTTATTTTGTAAAAATCGATAAATCAAACGACGCAAACGTTTTCCTCATGCTATTGGCATGATATGATCCGCCATCTGAAATTTCATCTTTGTTCTGGTAGACACCCAATACAGGAGCATCCGATTTATGACGTCCAGCTCTGATCCCACACTAGCTATTACTCCTACAATGACTTTTCCAACAGAAATAGAATCCCAAAACCACGCCAAAGTCGCCATTGTCATGGGTTCTAAAAGTGACTGGGCAACCATGCAACATGCAGCCGATATCCTGACCGATCTCGCCATTCCTTTTCATGTTGAAATTGTTTCGGCACACCGAACGCCAGATAAACTTTTTCGTTTCGCAGAACAAGCGAAAGAAAACGGTTTTGATGTCATTATCGCGGGCGCAGGTGGGGCCGCACATCTACCAGGAATGTTGGCAGCCAAAACTTTAGTGCCTGTGTTTGGGGTTCCTGTACAAAGCGCTGCGCTTAGCGGTGTTGATAGCCTGTATTCTATCGTCCAAATGCCAAAGGGCATTCCTGTTGGTACACTGGCTATCGGCAAGGCTGGAGCCGCAAATGCCGCATTACTGGCTGCGCAAGTGCTGGCGTTGCATGACAGTGCACTGTTTCAACGTTTATCAGATTGGCGCAGTGAGCAAACCCAGGCTGTTCTGGATAATCCAGATCCACGGGAGGATGCATGAAGCCCGTTTGTGTATTGGGAAATGGTCAGTTAGGCAGAATGCTGCGTCAAGCCGGTGAACCGTTGGGGATCGCTGTTTATCCTGTCGGGTTGGATGCCGAACCAGAGACAGTGCCTTACCAAAGCAGTGTGATCACCGCAGAAATTGAACGTTGGCCCGAAACCGCATTAACCCGCGAACTGGCTCATCATCAGGCTTTTATCAATCGTGAGATTTTTCCGCAACTGGCGGATCGTTTGCCACAAAAACAGCTCATGGATACGTTGGGTCTGGCAACCGCACCGTGGCAACTGCTTTCCTCTCCCGAACAATGGCCACAACTATTTGCAGAGTTAGGCGATTTTATTATTGTCAAGCGACGGAGTGGGGGCTATGACGGGCGTGGTCAGTGGCGCATCCGGCCAGGTGATGAAACAACGCTTCCACCTGAAATTTACGGTGAATGTATTGTAGAACAGGGTATTCCGTTTTCGGGAGAAGTCTCGCTGGTGGGAGCCCGTAATGCCAAAGGTGAATCAGTCTTCTATACTCTGACTCACAATTTGCATCAGGAAGGTATCTTACGTACCAGTGTTGCTTTACCTGATAATAGTGCCGATAAGCCATTTCAACAGCAAGCAGAGCAGATGCTATCCAGCATCATGAATCACCTGAATTATGTTGGTGTTATGGCGATGGAGTGTTTTATTATTGGTGATAATTTGCTGATCAATGAATTGGCTCCACGGGTTCATAATAGCGGCCACTGGACGCAAAACGGCGCTTCTATCAGCCAGTTTGAACTTCACCTGCGGGCGATCTTGAATCTTCCTATGCCACAACCAGAAATCTTTGCACCATCCGTCATGATCAATCTGATCGGCACAGAGGTGAATCCCGCATGGCTGAATTTGCCACTAGTTCGTTTACATTGGTATGAAAAAGATGTTCGTCCTGCACGTAAGGTAGGTCACTTAAATGTTATCCATGCAGATAAAGGGACATTGGAAACAACGTTGCAAACATTAGCCTCGCTATTGCCAGCAGAATATCAAAGCAGTCTTAAATGGGCACAAGATAAATTAAGTTAATCGGTTATTTTAGGAAGTGGTAACGATTAACATAAACTACCACTTCCCATTCCAGCCCGGTCAGCGATTATCGCATTCTTGATAGCGTTCGGGACAGTGTATCCACGATAGTTCTTGTCGTTTGATCTATTTCATAATTAAGGAAATCACCGACCTTAATCTTACTGAGATTGGTCATTCTTAATGTTTCCGGGATCAGGTTTAAAGCAATTGTCTTATTTTCTTCATCAATGCCATTAATGGTTAAACTACAACCATGTAATCCAATAAAACCTTTCAGGAAAAAATAGTTAATATTGTCTTGAGGTATCCGAATAACTAACCGATAAGTTTCACCAGTCGCAGTAAACTCTACCACTTCTGCTATACCTTCTATATGCCCATAAAGATTATGTCCGCCATTTTCTTTATGCATCTGATGTGAGCGTTCAATGTTGACTTCATCTCCCATGGAAAGCAACTTTAATGTGGTGGTATCGGCAGTAAAGTCAGAAATATCAAAAGAAACGCTATCGCCACTAAATTGGGTAACAGTCAGGCATGTACCATCAATCGCAACACTGGCCCCGACTGTAACATCATCAAAAAAATGATTATTATTGCTAATAATCAGTGTGCTAAACCCATTATTTTTATTGAGCGATAATACCCTTTCTTTTCCTTGTACAATACCTGTATACATAATTACCCTCTTCTACTTTATATCAAATCATTTCAATCTTAATACTTTTATCATAATTTAATTATTTTATTTAAAAGCAATTAAATAATTGTGATGAATATCGGCATATTAATATACCAATCTAACTTCAATATGCGTGTGATTTCTCCCCGCTTAGCGGGGAGAAATCAGGTTTCATTTAATGTTATAAATTGCAACTTAAAATTGCATTCGTATATATTCAATAACATCTTAGGTAAATTAAAAAAATATATCTATTTTATAAGGAAAAATTATTTACCTTCCCATTTATATGAAAAATAGCTTCAATTTGTTTTCGTTCTCGAGAGAAATTTTTTTGACAAAATTACCCTGTTAAGAGGATGCTATTATCCATCGCCAAGTCATAAATGTGAAAGGAGAAATCACTTGCGATTTACCAACAACTTGAAAGACCTTATGATTAGGATGGCTTTATCTCCGATCTTATTGTTATTTGTTGTCAGTTACGCCCACGCAAACAACTTTGTCAATTTTCAATCAATTGATACCAGCCTTTACTTCCAATTTGAGAATAAAGTTGCCCCTCAAAAAACCCTTTCCCCAATTGTGGAAGCGTTTGGTGATTACAAAATTGGCGATATGTATGTTTACAGTATTTGGCAAAATTCGCTGCAACACGATTACCAAGGCGACAAAAGTACCTATTACTATAAGTTTGTACCAAGGCTTAGTGCCAGCAAAATCACAGGGTATGACCTCTCCTGTGGCCCATTAAAAGATGTCCTGTTTGCCCAATGGATAGCCAAAACCAAAAACGTAAGATACGACTATTTCCCTGGTATCAGCTTTGATTGGCAAGTCGGCGGATTCAATTGGTTGCGCACTATCTTTTATTTTGAAAATAATGCTAAGGGAAACTGGAACGATCAGCGTATCCATATTGATTACGGTATTCCTTTCAGGAATCAATTGGGCGATTTCCGCATTGTAGGCACTTTCGATTATACACTGGGATTAGGTGATAACCCTGAAATGATCGATTTCAAACCCGAATTGCATTATGACTTAGGCAAAAAATTAGGCTATCAAACCGGCCATCTGTGGACTGGGGTTGTCGTGAATCCCGTCAAAAATAAGTACAAAATAAAAGATACGCCTGGCTTTCATACCAATCAATTTAGCTATGGTGTGTTTATTCGATACAGCTTTTTCTAATAAACACATAAAATAGTGCCGCTTTTAATCGTTTATATCCTTGATGGAGTCACAATGTCCATTCAACATGACAAATTCGGGCGTACTTATCAGTGGTTTTTGCTGATACTTTTAGGCATGGTCTATTTTCTATCCACAGCAACAACCTTTACGTCATTAGGTGTTGTCCTGCCGAGTATGATTAATGAACTGGGCTGGAGTTGGACAAATGCGGGGTTAGGGTTCACACTGCTCGGCCTGACTTGCGGGCTATCCAGTTTTCTGCCAACGATATTTATTCGTAAAATTGGTGTTCGTTTTACCCTGTTTACCGGCCTGCTGATTTTTCTGGCGGGTTTCTATAGCCTTTATCACACATACGCTATTTCATCCTATTTTATCGGTACGGCTTTAATGGGTATCGGTTTTACTTTTCTGGCGACAGTACCGGGCACTTATGTGATTTCACGGCTATATGAGAAACAATCCCTTGCGTTTGGTTTCTACTTCACAATCGGTGGACTAGGTGGGGTAATTGGCCCGTGGATCTACTTTCTGGCAACTCGTATTTGGGGAACATGGCGAATGCATTGGATGATTTCCGCGATTATCCTCTCCATTTTCGTCATCCTGACGATTATTATTCTTCAGGAAGGTAAACGGGAAATCGCCCACGCCAAGGCAATAAACCAGAAACATAACAATCAGGATACACCCAGCATTTATCGCACTAAGCAACGCTGGACTGCACATCAAGCACTGCGGACGTGGCAGTTCTATGTGATTGCTGCCACTTATACCGCATTTTTGTGGTGTGGCATTACCGTCAACAGTTTTGCAGTTGCTCATATCATCGAAAATGGTTTCAGCGAAGCTATCGCCGCAGGGTTACTGAGCACGATGGCTTTTATCAATGCCTTTTCCCGCTTAGCCGGTGGTGCTGTTGGAGAGTGGGTAGAACCGAAAAAGTTACTGATTATCAGCCTGTCTATTATTATACTTGGCTTGATTGCACTAAGTATCGCCTCGTCATGGCCATTCTTGATTGCATTCACACTGTGTGTCGGAATGGGATATGGCATGACTTTCCTTGCATCCAGTGTATTGCTGGCTAACTATTTTGGCCGCAAGCCTTATCTGGAACTGTTTTCTATCATGAACCTGATATCCACCCTGGCTTGTCTGGCGCCTTTTTTCGCCGGTGCCATCAAAGATTATTCAGGCAGTTTTACCTCTGCATTCCTGATTATTGCTATTCCCGTATTTGTTGTTCTTGTCGTAACATTAATGATGAAACCACCTGCTCATAAAATGAGAAAACCCGCGGTTGAAAACACCCAATTTACTCAATAAGGTAAATATGAACTGAAATAACGTAGAAACAAGGAAATAGCGATGTCAAAGAAAGAGTTCGGTGTATTTCTACCCATCGCCAAAGGTGGGTGGATCATATCCAAAAACACACCACTACTGGATGCGTCTTATAAACAGAACCGAGAGGCTGCTATTTTGGCCGACCAGATTGGCCTTGATTTCATTATGTCCATGGGAAAATGGCGCGGGTTTGGTGGTGAAACCGATCATTGGGGCTGCTCGCTTGAATCCGTCACCATGATGGCGGGCATTGCCGAAGTAACCCACCGCGCAAAATTAATCGCAACGGTTCATGCCGGGCTGCATAATCCGGCGGTTACAGCCAAAATGATCGCCACGCTGGATCATATTAGTCAGGGACGTGCGGGGCTGAATATTGTTTCCGGTTCATTCCAAGATGAATTTGAACAAATGGGTGCATGGGATGATAGTTTGAACCATGACCAGCGTTACGCCATGACTGAAGAGTGGACTCAGGTGATCAAACGACTTTGGCGTGAGAAACAAGTCAATCATGAAGGCACTTATTTTCATTTAAGACAGTGCGTTTCTGAACCCAAACCCCTTTCCCTTCCTTACCCTTATCTCGTTTGTGCCGGCCAATCCGAACAAGGACTGCGTTTCAGTGTACGTCACACCGATGTTTGTTTTATCGGTGGCAAAGATGAGACTGAAACGCGCAATATCAGTTTAACCGCAAAGCGTATCGCTGCTGAATACAACACAACCGCTAAGACATTCTGCATGTGTACCGTCATTTGCGCTGAAACAGATGCCTATGCTGAAACCCTCGCCCAGTTCTATCGCCAAGGCTTGGATGTGGAAGCGGTCAAAAATATGATGCATAGTTTTGGCGTCGATACGGATGGGAAATGCAATGCGATGATAGAACGCTCCCAAAACGCCTTTATGACTCATACTGCCATCGGTACACCAGATACCTGCTACAAGCAAATAACAAATTTAATGCGTACTTGTGAGTTGGATGGCGTTATGTTGATTTTCCCCGATTACATAAAAGGATTAAAGATTTTTGGCGATCAGATCCTGCCCAAGTTAAGAGAAGAATTTGCCTGATAATATCTGGTCAAATGACCGCTGATATACACATTAAACTTTAAGTTGCAATTTATAACATTAAATGAAACCTGATGTCTCCCCCGCAAAGCGGGGAGACATCGCACGGATCTTGAAGTTAGATTGGTATAAACCTCGTTGGTTTAAACGAGGTTTATCAAAGAGATGAAAATTATTCCGGCAAGCGCCGATATTGCCCTGGCCTCCGTAATAACCTGACGCCCAACCAGCCACCACATAGTGAAAGCAATAAGCTACTGATAATGGGAAGCAGAAACCACATTTGCCATTGTGGTTGCCACGGAAAATCAAAGACCTGAGTCTGTAACAACCAAAGTGCAATTTCTGCACCCAATGCCGCGGCCAAACCAGCCATAAAACCAAGCAGGGCAAATTCACTCCACAATGTACAACGCAAAAGTTTTTTGCTTGCCCCTAATGTGCGATATACCACCAGTTCAAGTTGTCGCTGGCTCATGCCGACCTGAATTTGTGCCAATAACAGCAAGCCACCACAAATCATCACCAAAACGACCATCACTTCTAATGCCTTGCTAACTTGCTGCAAAATGCCTTGTGCTTGTTTGATTATCGAACCAATATCCAACATGCTGATGGTTGGGAAATGACGGTTAATTTCCGTTAGTAGCTTTCCATCACCGTCATAATGAAAGCTGGTTAACCACATTCTGGGCTGATTTTCCAACGTCTCTTTGGCGAAAATAAAAATGAAATTCGGATTTATGCTCTCCCAATCCACTTTGCGAATGCTGCTTACCGTAGTATGAAATGTTCGAGTATCTCCGGTGAATGTGAGCCTGTCTCCAAGGTTGATTTTCAACCGCTCAGCGACGCCTTGTTCTATCGAAACTTCATTCGGTTTCGGCGGCCATGTTCCCGCAATCACGGTATTAAAAGGCGGCAATTCCGCTTTCCATGTTAAGTTCAGTTCACGACGTACCGTAGTACTATTAGGGTGTTTTTCATTTGCCCATTCCAGCGCAGATTGTCCATTCACTTCCGTCAAACGTGCCAATACTACGGGATAAAAATCAGTAGGCTCTACCTGGTATTTAGCCAATAAGTCATTAACTTGAGCAGTTTGTGGTTGGGTCATGTTAAGCAAGAAATAATTAGGGCTATCCGGCGGTAATTGCTGTTGCCATTGGTTCAATAAATCTCCCCTTGCCATAATCAGCAAAGCCAACAACATGAATGACAGGGAAAATGCCGCCAATTGGGTCATGGTCTGAAATGGCCGACACAGTAACCGATTGACTGCCAGACGCAGGCTTAACTGACGGAACGTCACACGGCGCAATAGCCATAATCCTCCCCATCCCAATAATGCCAGGAACAACGCGACAACCGGTACTCCCGCTAACAGCGACCATAATAACGGTTGAGTACCTGCCAGTAATACTAATCCTCCCGTTATGATGAATGCCACCGCAGGCAAATAATAACGCAAGGGCCAAATGGATGCTGTTACGTCACTTCTCAATACCCGTGAAGGCTGGGTAGCCATAAGTTGGCGATAAGGGCGAACACCCACTAATATGGCAATCCCAAACAGCGCAGCAACCGCCCATACCCACGGCCATATTCCCGCAGCCGGTAACATCTTAGGTAACATTCCAGCCAAAATTCGAATCAGTGCAGATTCAAAAGCCAAACCTAGAATGGAGCCTACCACTATGGCGGCCAGTAATATCACTAGCCATTGCCCAATGATCCATTGACGCAACGCCCAACGCCCTGCCCCTAATGTCTTCAAAATGGCAATCAGGTTATGTCGGCTACGGCAATAATGCGCCATAGAAACCGCCATCGCCGCGACGGCAAGGAGTAATGTCAACAAAGCTGACAGCAGTAAAAATTGCTGGGCACGCTCAATAGATTGTGCCATGACACCATTATCCTGTTTCAAGGTCAGCCAGCGTTGATCGGCTTTTAGTTGTGGCTCCACGAATTGCTGGAATGATTGGATGGCGGCAGGAGAGCCTGCAAACATATAACGGTAAGTCAAGCGACTGCCGGGTTGAATCGCTCCGGTTGCCTGGGCATCATCAATATTGATTAAAATTCGGGGAGAAATCTGGAAAGGATTGAAACCGCTGTCAGGCTCTTGCAACAGTTCCCCACGGATCTTCAACGTGGTATCCCCCACGTCAATATTATCCCCAACCTTGACACCTAATAATGTCAACAATCGTGGTGCCACCAACACAGAACCTTTTTCCGGCTTTAACCCATGCGGATTGGTTTCCAGTTCGCCATACAGCGGATAACGCGCATCTGCCGCTTTCACCTGAGCCAGTTGCGGAATATCTCCTGCATATGTCATGGTCGAAAATGAGATTTGGCGACTTAATACCAACCCCTGTTCTTGCGCCTTTTGCAACCAGGTTTCATCAACGGGATACGAAGCCCTTAAGACAATATCACCCGCCAGAAAATCACGGCTTTGATAATGCACACTTTGATCAATACGATCACTAATACGCCCTAATGCCAGTACACAGGCCACCGCTAAGGTCAGGGATAACCAAACAATCAAGAGAGAGGGTGTACGCCATTCACGCCAAAACCAGCGCCAGATCATGCTTCCTCCCGCAATTTGCCATCTACCAGACGTAAACGACGCTGGCAACGCGCCGCCAATTGGTTATCATGCGTGACTAAAATCAATGTGGTGGCGTAATCATGATTAAGGGAAAACAGCAAATCAGCGATGCGATCTCCTGTTTGGCGATCAAGGTTACCTGTTGGTTCATCAGCAAACAGAATTTTAGGACGAGTACAGAATGCCCGCGCCAAAGCCACCCGCTGTTGTTCTCCCCCCGAAAGCTGGGCTGGCATGTGTTTCAGGCGTTTTCCTAACCCTAATAATTCGAGTAGCTCAATGGCTTGTTCACGGCTTTGGTTTTCCGATTCACCACGCAATAGTGCCGGAAGCTGGACATTCTCCAATGCATTCAATGTGGGGATCAACATAAACGACTGAAAAACAAAACCTACATTTTCTGCCCTTAACTGCGCACGCTGCTCTTCATTCATGCGACTGATATTTTGCCCCAATAGATGAACTTCCCCTCCACTGCCATCATCTAATCCGGCAATAATGCCCAGAAGCGTTGATTTGCCTGATCCTGATTCACCAATTAATGCAATTGTCTGTGCTGGCTCGACAACCAACTCAATACCTTGCAATATATTAATTACCTGTTCCCCTTGACCGACATGTTTAGTGAGATGATGAACTTCAAGAATACTTTCTACAGCCATGTATTTTTCCTTTTATTGTTGGTGCTATGCAGTGCCAGAGCAGTGGCGGCAGATACCCTGCTTATATTAGGCGATAGCCTCAGTGCCGGATATCGTTTGCCAGTTGAGCAGTCATGGCCTGCCCTGATGGCAAAACAGTGGCAACAAGCCGGCAAAAAAACAGTCATTGTTAACGGCAGTATTAGTGGCAATACTGTAGCGCAAGGGCTTGAACGTTTGCCTGAGTTATTGAAACAGCACAATCCAAAATGGGTTTTGATCGAGCTTGGTGCTAATGATGGACTGCGTGGTTTTCCCATTCAAAACATAGAACAAGATTTGCAACAGGGCATCAATCTGATTAAACAAGCCGATGCGCAACCACTGTTAATGCAAATCCAAATTTCACCCAATTATGGAAAGCGATATACCGAATCTTTCGCCAAAATTTATCCTGTGCTTGCTAAACGTAACCAAATTCCTTTGCTGCCATTTTTCATGGAGCACGTTGCTATCAAACCAGAATGGATGCAAGATGACGGGTTGCACCCCAATCAAGCCGCACAACCCTTTATTGCTGATTGGATGTCCAACATATTGTCGGCATATATCAACTATCCTTAAGTAAAAAATATTTCTTAATAGTAAATCATTTATTTCCATAAATTGATGCAGATGGACAGGTAAAGTTATGCAAAAAGCCATTTTTATTACTGGGTGTTCTAGCGGGATCGGGTTAGTCGCGGCCAAAACCCTCCACCAACGTGGTTACCGCATACTCGCAGCTTGCCGCAAGCTCTCTGATTTGGCACATATGCGTGAGTTGGGGTTCGATCCCATCGAATTGGATTTAGATGATAAAGAAAGCGTAGAGCGCGCAGCCAGGAAAGTTATCGAATTAACCAACGGGCGTCTATTCGGACTATTCAATAATGGGGGATTTGGTGTCTACGGTCCATTGGAAAGTATCTCCCGCGAACAAATGGAAAAACAGTTTTCTACCAATTTCTTTGGCACCCATCAACTGACGTGCCTGCTACTGCCAGCGATACGCGCTTATGGCGCCGGGCGGATTGTCCAAACCAGCTCTGTGATGGGATTGATCTCGACGCCAGGCCGTGGGGCGTATGCTGCCAGTAAATATGCCCTTGAAGCCTGGTCAGATGCCTTACGTGGCGAATTGGCAAAAACAGACATTAAAGTCAGCCTGATAGAGCCTGGTCCAATCCATACCCGTTTTACGAAGAATGTTAATCAAACGCAGCAGGATCACCCGGTTGAAAATCCAGGTCTTGCTCGTCGTTTTACGTTAATGCCTGAAGATGTCGTTTCTAGGCTCATTCATGCGCTGGAAAGTCCCAACCCGAAATTACGCTATTCGGTTACGTTATTGACCCATACAGTAAAAGTGATGCGGCGTCTACTTCCTGAGCGATGGATCGATAGGATCTTACGCTGGCAAAGTAAATAGACATTGAAAAACGGACAAACAAGTCTTATTTATTCATGTAATCACCTTACAACGACTCAGAGAAAAATCCCATGGAACCAACCGCAAATACAAACAACAATACTGCCTCTATCATTAATATTGATGAATCGAATATTGCCCAGGTTGTGCAGCACTCTCTCACCCAGCTTGTCGTATTCTACTTCTGGTCCCCACAAGACCTACATTGCCATGAGTTAGAAACCACGCTTGATAAAATAGCCCATGAATATGCCGGGCTATTTACCCTGGCTAAAGTCAATTGTGACCAACTTTCTCATATCGCTGCACAATTTGGTGTGCGTAGCTTACCTACTGTACTGTTTGTAAAAGAAGCTCGCCCTGTTCAGGGTTTTGAGGGGATACAGACAGATGAAGCCATCAGAAAAATTTTTGCCACTCTCCTACCCCAAATGGAAAAATCACCATTAGAGCAAGTTAACGAGCTACTTGTAGAAGGTAAAAATCAGGAAGCATTGCCTTTACTAAAAGAAATCCTTCAAGAAAATCCACAAGATACAGAGATTACCCTATTGCTAGCCCAAGTGAATCTTTCACTCAATCATCTTGAAGAGGCCCAAAAAATACTGGATACCGTTCCATCAGAAGCACAAGATGAATACTATCATGAGTTACTTGAATACCTTAAGTCACAGCAAGAGGCGGCGGATTCGCCGGAGATTCGACAACTACAACAAACGTTGGTAACTCAACCAGAGAATGCAGAATTAGCCGTACAACTGGCTGCCAAATTACACGAAGTTGGCCGTAATGCAGAAGCCCTGGAATTGCTATTTAGTTTTCTGAAAAGGGATCTTTCCGCTGCCGAAGGTGCAGTGAAAAAGACGATGATGGATATTCTCTCTACACTGGGTACTGGAGATGCTCTGGCATCTAAATACCGTCGTCATGTATACTCTTTACTCTACTAAGTAGAGAAGATTTATATATTCCATAATTAACTTTAATAAGGGAATTGTTATGGATTTACTCTCTTTTGGTGCTGTCCCGATTTTAATCGTTATTGCGATTGCTATCGTCTTTACCTGTGTCAAGACCGTTCCACAAGGCTATCAATGGACTGTTGAGCGCTTTGGACGTTACACTCGTACATTAACACCAGGCCTGCACATTATCACGCCATTTGTTGATCGTATCGGTCGTAAAATCAATATGATGGAACAGGTTCTGGATATTCCATCGCAGGAGGTCATTTCTCGCGATAATGCCAATGTCACCATTGATGCCGTCTGCTTCATCCAGGTTGTCGATCCTGTACGTGCTGC
The DNA here is from genome assembly GCF_037996785.1 of Xenorhabdus thailandensis. NCBI lineage: Bacteria > Pseudomonadati > Pseudomonadota > Gammaproteobacteria > Enterobacterales > Morganellaceae > Xenorhabdus > Xenorhabdus thailandensis. Next base: position 90,353 of record NZ_JBBMXF010000004.1, on the reverse strand, counting down.
CTATGAAGTCAGCAATCTGGAACTGTCCATCATCAACCTGACCATGACCAACTTCCGTACCGTGCTAGGCTCCATGGAGCTGGATGAAATGCTGTCCCAACGCGATTCCATCAACAGCCGATTGCTGGCAATCGTCGATGAAGCGACTAACCCGTGGGGCGTCAAGATCACCCGGATTGAGATCCGTGATGTGCGTCCACCAAAAGAGTTGATCTCCGCCATGAACGCCCAAATGAAAGCCGAGCGTACCAAACGTGCAGATATTCTTGAGGCAGAAGGTATTCGTCAGGCCGCCATTTTGAAAGCGGAAGGAGAAAAACAGTCGCAAATTTTGAAAGCAGAAGGTGAGCGCCAATCAGCCTTCCTTCAGGCTGAAGCCCGTGAACGTGCCGCCGAAGCAGAAGCGCGGGCAACCAAAATGGTTTCTGACGCTATTGCAAATGGTGATATGCAGGCAATTAACTACTTCGTTGCCCAAAAATATACCGATGCCCTCACCAACATCGGTGCCTCAAATAACAGCAAAGTGATTATGATGCCACTGGAAGCCAGCAATTTAATGGGAGCCATTGGTGGTATTGCTGAATTAATTTCCGAAAGCAAGAAAAGCAAGCAAGATAATAAATAGCCATACAGGGTAAATTGTTATGATTGAACAGATCGCCGCTCAGCCAGCCTGGTTCTGGCTCTGTTTTGGTGGCCTGCTTCTGATTGCAGAATTGCTGGGAACAGGAGGATATCTGTTGTGGACAGGAACCGCAGCCATCGTTGTTGCCCTGCTCACATGGATTTTCCCTACTATGGGCTGGGAATTGCAAGGTACTCTGTTTGCTGTCTTAACCTTGCTTTCTGCTATTGCATGGCGTAGCTGGCTACGCCATCGCCCACGCCTGACTAGTGATAAGGCGCTCAATCAGAAAAACCACCAGCTGATTGGAATGCGTACCCGTTTAATCACGGATACCGAAAACGGTTTTGGGCGAGTCAAACTGGCCGATGGCAGTTGGCGCGTTCATTGTAACCAAGCGCTTCCAGCCAATACCGAAGTTGAGGTTATCGCCGTTGACGGGATCACATTAAAGGTGAAGCCAGTTTCCCATCAACCATGATGCTTACAGCAACCAGATAAATGCTCAATGATGGGACAATCAGCCCCATCATCTCCTGGGCATTCAGCCACCAATACCAGCAATTTTTCCTTTATCTTTTGCAATTCCAACATCGTTTTTTCTATTTCCGCCACTTTTTGCAGGGTTGCCATTTTTACATCAGCACTGTGACGGTGAGGATTGCGAAATAATCGCAGCAATTCGCGACACTCCTCCAACGTAAATCCGACTTCTTTTGCCTGACGCAAAAGCATCAGTTCGTCAATATGCCTTTTTTGGTAATGACGATAGCCATTATCTCCCCGCGCTGGTGCGGTAATGAGATCTTTTTCTTCATAAAACCGAATCGCTTTGCTGGTTAAACCGGTCTTACGGGCAATTTCACTGATATTCATTATTTCCCCTTGACCTTCCCCTTGCAGGAAGGTTTAGCCTTAATGATAAGTATATCACTCTGTATCAGGAGATATTGTTATGTCCACAACCACCATTCTCGCACTTCAAGGCCTGACTTGTATGCATTGTGTCGGCAGGGTTAAAAAAGCGCTGGAAAGAATACCTGGCGTTGAGCTGACAGATGTGAACCTCAATTATGCCAAAGTTATCAGTAATGTTTCACCTGATGAATTGATTGCGGCCATTGTTGCCGAAGATTATCAAGCCTCTGTAGCCACCCAACCCGATGTTGTATTACGCCTGTCAGGTTTAAGCTGCATGAAATGTGCAAATAAAACACAAAAGGCATTGGACGCGGTAGAAGGTGTTATCGCCACAGAAGTTGATACCCAAACTGCAAAAATCTATGGTAAAGCAGAGAACAGCGCCTTAATCTATGCAATCGAACAAGCCGGATATCACGCTGAATTAGCAACGGAAGCCGAGTACCCAAAAACTAAGCCGCTGGCAATACATGTTCCACAGACTCCGGAGTCTTTGGCAGCGGCAATATCTTCGACTCCGGTAAAAACCGTTTCTGTTGAGCACAGCAACAAAAATGATGTGAATGGTAATGACAGTATTCAGCTCCTGCTGGATGGCATGAGCTGTGCAAGCTGTGTCAGTAAGGTACAAAAAGCCCTGCAATCCGTTGATGGCGTGGAACATGCCAGAGTCAATCTCGCGGAAAGAAGCGCATTGGTCACAGGCCACGCCTCACCAAATGCCTTAGTGGAAGCCGTCATCAAGGCCGGTTATGGTGCGGAAATCATTCAGGATGAAACAGAACGCCGTGAGCGTCAGCAACAAGTAGCACAGGCCAATATGCGCCGCTTTCGCTGGCAATCGGCTCTTGCGTTAGTGGTTGGGTTGCCTGTCATGGTGTGGGGTATGATAGGCGACAATATGATACTCACACCAGCAAACCACACCATTTGGCTGACTATTGGTTTGGTGACACTGGCTGTAATGATATTTGCAGGCGGGCATTTTTATCGTAATGCGTGGCAAAGTCTAAAAAATGGCAGTGCGACAATGGATACCCTCGTAGCTCTGGGTACTGGTGTCGCATGGCTCTATTCAATAAGCGTCAATTTATGGACAGAAATTTTCCCCCTCCAAGCCCGCCATCTTTATTATGAAGCCAGTGCCATGATTATTGGTTTGGTCAATCTCGGCCATGCCTTAGAACAACGTGCCCGCCAACGCTCTTCCAAGGCTCTTGAGCGATTATTGGATCTCACGCCACCAACCGCGCGGCTAGTTACCTCTGAAGGTGAAAAAACAGTGCCACTGGCTGATGTCATGCCCAATATGGTACTGCGCCTGACAACAGGAGATCGTGTTCCGGTTGATGGTGAAATTACTCAAGGTACAGTTTGGCTGGATGAAGCCATGCTGACAGGTGAACCTATTCCTCAGCAGAAAACAACTGGCGATACCGTCCATGCCGGCACTGTAGTCCAGGATGGTACGGTATTGTTTAAAGCCAATGCCGTTGGCAGCCAAACAACCTTGGCACGTATTATTAAACTTGTTCGTCAGGCACAAAGCAGCAAACCTGAAATCGGCCAATTGGCCGATAAAATATCTTCAATATTCGTGCCTGTTGTCGTTGCTATCGCCCTGATTGCGGGCGCGATTTGGTATTTTGTTGGCCCTGCCCCACAAATCATGTACGCACTGGTCATCATGACAACCGTCTTGATTATCGCCTGTCCTTGCGCACTTGGGCTGGCAACTCCCATGTCCATCATCTCAGGGGTAGGACGGGCAGCCGAACTAGGTGTATTGGTGCGTGATGCTGATGCCCTGCAACATGCCAGTCAACTGGATACGATTGTCTTTGACAAAACAGGAACCTTAACTGAAGGTATGCCACAAGTCACAGAGATCCACACCTTTAATGGTTTCACCGAAGAGCAAGTATTACTGTGGGCTGGTGCATTAGAAAATGGCTCTAATCACCCCTTGGCAAAAGCTATTTTATTGCAGGTTGAAGGGCAAAAATTACCCGAAGTACAAACATTCCGAACCCTCGCAGGACTGGGTGTTAAGGGAGAAATTGGAGAGGCTACGCTATTATTAGGTAACCAAAAATTACTTGAGCAGCATCAGATTGAAACAGCAGAATTAAAGCCATTTATTGCGGCACAGGCAGAAAGAGGCATTACTCCCGTTATTTTGTCGGCCAATGGGAAAATCGCAGCCCTGTTTTCTATCCGTGATCCCTTGCGCCAGGATACCGTTTCTGCCCTGCAACGCTTACACCACCAAGGCTATCGTTTGGTTATGTTAACCGGAGATAATCCCATCACAGCGAATGCTATCGCCCAAGAAGCAGGTATTGACCAGGTGATTGCCGGTGTTTTGCCTGATGGCAAAGCCGCAGCCATTCAGTCACTTCAATCAGAAGGCAGAAAAGTGGCGATGGTCGGCGATGGCATAAACGACGCCCCTGCATTGGCGCAAGCGGATGTCGGCATCGCAATGGGAGGCGGTAGCGATATCGCCATAGAAACCGCAACAATTACCCTGATGCGCCATAGCTTGCATGGGGTTGCTGATGCAGTTGAATTATCCCGCGGTACATTGCGTAATATGAAACAAAACCTATTTGGTGCATTTGTCTATAATACTTTAGGCATTCCAATTGCGGCCGGCATTTTATACCCATTTACGGGCACTTTATTAAATCCTGTCGTTGCAGGTGCGGCCATGGCATTGTCTTCTATTACTGTTGTCAGTAACGCCAATCGCTTATTACGCTTCAAACCTAAGTCCTGACCTAATTTATTTTTTCCATGAAAAGCTAAACCTATTCCGTTTAGCTTTTTATCCCGCATTTTTCCCTCTTTCTTGTTGGCGATTAACAGGTTAGCATACCGACCAATGCCAACTATTGGAGGATGTAATATGGGAAAATTACTGTCATATTTCAGTAAAATATTGGGACTCAATTCCCAACGACATTACCCTTATCCTGCTTTTGACATCAATTTAAATAACAACAAACAGTTACATATTGTTGGCAGCATTCATATGGGTACTAAGAACATGTACCCACTTTCTGAAGTATTGTTGGAACAGCTAGAGCAAGCGGATGCTCTGATTGTCGAGGCAGATATCACGCAGGCCAATTCCCCTTTCAAAGAAACATTTCCTGAACAGACCGAGTTATCACAACGTTTATCTCCCGAACATTTTGCCTGTCTGCAACACTATTGCCGAGAAATTCAACATCCTGTCACGTTGCTGGATCCATTGCCATCGTGGCAAGTCGCATTGATATTACAGGCCGCCCAAGCCCAATATTTGGGGTTACAACCCCAATATGGTATCGATTGCCAATTACTGAACAGTGCACAAGCACTCAATAAACCCATTATCGAGTTGGAAGGCACTGATGCACAAGTTAGCCTTCTCACCAACTTGCCAAACGGTGGGATCTCACTATTGGAAGATACCATCACCCATTGGCATACTAATGCCCGTGCTTTACAGACCATGATTAGCTGGTGGATGAATTACAAACCGGAGAAACAAAATCAGGTAATACCCATGACATTCTGCGAAGAGATTTATCAAACCTTAATGGCTGAACGCAACCGTCAATGGAGTGAACAGTTACATAGCTTACCAGCAGGAAAATATTTGGTTACAGTGGGCGCTTTACACCTTCACGGTGAGAACAACTTACGCCAGATGCTGGCAAAACCGCAAACATAACAACTTCATCTGCTTCATTCTGAAAGTCAACCATTACGGATAAGCAGTGATAAATTGATCTTTATAGGAAAAAATATGACTCCCGCTGTTGTCTTGCTGGAAAAACAAAAAATTAATTTCAAACTTCATCCTTATGACCACGATGTCAATGAACATAATTTTGGTGATGAAGTGGTGAAAAAACTCGGTTTAGATGCCAATCAGGTTTTTAAGACATTGTTGGTTTCATTGAATGGTGATCCTAAACATCTTGCTGTCGCCGTTACGCCTGTCTCTGGGCAACTCGATTTGAAAAAAGTGGCTAAAGTTTTCAAGGCCAAGAAAGCAGATATGGCCGATCCCCAACTGGCACAAAAGGTAACGGGTTATTTAGTGGGTGGCATTAGCCCGTTGGGACAGAAAAAGCGTCTACCTACCGTGATTGACAGTCAGGCGCAAACCTTACCAACCCTATTTATTTCGGGTGGTAAACGTGGTTTAGATATTGAGTTGTCCCCCATAGATTTATGCCAATTACTTCATTGTTCATTTGCTGATATTGCTAAAATTTGAAAATCAATTGCAATTCTCGCTGAATTTTTTCGAGCTGGCTCTGTTTTCTTTAAAACAGAGCCTTGTGATAAACAATAATGCAGATATACTTTCCTCACAACGAAAAAATCACTAATTACCATTTCAATTAACTTAGTTTATTTAAATAAAAGAGGAATAAAATGGCAACTTCATCATTTTTCCGTCCCATCGTTATCACTGATCCAAAAGCAATTAAAATGCTTAGAAAGGCTAATAGGAAGCCAAGGGAAAATAATTTTGAGACAATCGATTTTGAAGCACAGCAAAAAGAGGCTATAGAGATATTAAAACGAAAATTCTCACTCTAAGTAAAATTCTGGCGGCCTTTGGTAGTGACAGAGCAAGAGAATATTTACTCTCATTTTCTTGTCCCCCTAACCATGACGTAGAATCATTTTTACATTTAAAATCAATTAGATTTGAACAAGCTGATGCAACAAGAACCTATTTAATTCTAAATAAAGAAGGATTATTATTGGCTTATTTTTCTTTAACATTTAAGAAGATATCAACAAATAATCTTGCCATTTCGAAGACAAAGATAAAAAAACTTAACGGTATCAGTAAAAATGCAAATTCTCTAAAAGTTTATTTAATTGGTCAAATAGCTAAAAATTTTTCATTACGTAAAAACCCAATAAGCCTTAGAGACATTTTATTTCATATCAATGTCACCATTGAAAAAGATCAAGAATTAATAGGAGGGAGAGTAACTATTTTGGAATGAGAAAACAATTCAAAAATTATCACCTTATATGAAAAAAATGGACTTGAAAAACTACCAACCAAAGGAGAAAGTAATTCATTAATTACCATGCTATTTAATCATTAAATTATTATTCAGTTTCAACCGTTCTTATTTATGCATAACACGCCTTATTGCTAATAAGCAAAAGACCATCTGCAAGAACAGATGGTCTTTTTATGCAAATAACTAATAAAGTAATCTATTGCTCAGGGATTAATTATTGATACGAATTTCACCTTTCGGTTCATAATCAGAGGATTTCAATGGAGAGTGTTTTTCAATATATCCTTTCAATACTTCAGCATCGACAAACCCTGTATCAACATAACCAGGCAAATTATCAATCCGTGGATAACCATCTCCGCCAATCGCGTTAAAGTTCAACGTCGCCATGCGGTAAGTTTTATTTGGATCTAATGGCTTACCACCAATTTTTACCTCACTGATATTCTTACCCTCTTTCACGAAGCTCACATTATAAAACTGACCATAAGCGCCAGAATCCTTTTCCATATTTGCAACAGCCGTCAAATAGGTCAAAACTTCGCTACCTTTGAAGTCCACATAAACCAGTTGGTTAGCAAATGGGTGAACTTTCATGACATCCTTGTAAGTAATATCCCCTGCTTCAATAGAGTCACGGATCCCACCACCGCTCATCACTGCAAAATCAGCGTTTGTCCGTTCCATCTGAGCAGCTAATACAAGGTGTGCCATATTCGTTTGCACGAAACGTACTTTACTGCGATCACCTTCTAATTTGTTATCTACTGAGCCTATTTTCACATTAAGGATCTTGCTGCCCTTATCTTCATAAGGTGTCAACAACTTAAGCATTTCAGGATTTTGCTTAATTTCATGGGTATAGTAAACACGTTCCGTACTGCCATCTTCTTTTGTTACTTTTTTCTTTAGGTTAATCGGGATCAATTGATAATGAACTAACTTGAATTCACCATTACGGAATTGAAAATCAGCCCGACCTACATATTTCCCCCATTCGTGAGCCTGAACAATCCATGTACCATTTTGGCGATCAGGAGAACAAGGTGTACCCGGAACATAATCCACTTGTTTATAGTTTTTATTCTCCGCAGACATACACACCGGATCTTGTGAGTGTCCCCCCACAATCATGTTCAAATAACCCGCAGGCAAACTACGTGCCATTTCAACATCTCCCGGCGCATTCGTACCATGATGACCATCGTCATAGTGCCCCATGTGGGTTGCTGCAATAATCACGTCCGGCTTTTCATTCTTTTTCAGCTCTTCAATAACTTTTTTGGCTTCTTCAGCAGGAACACGGAATTCAACATCCGGAAAATTAGCCGGATTACCGATTTTCGCGGTGTCATCGGTTGTCAGGCCAAGAACCGCTATTTTCACACCTTGCTTATCAAAAATAACATATGGCTTAAACAAGCGCTTGCCTGTACTGGTTTGGTAAATATTGGCAGAGAGAAATGGGAAGTTTGCCCATTTTTGTTGCTGGAACAAGACATTTAAGGGCTTATCAAATTCATGGTTCCCCAATGCCATTGCATCGTATCCCACCAGATTCATGCCCTTAAAATCTGGTTCAGCATCTTGCATATCTGATTCTGGTACGCCGGTGTTAATGTCACCACCTGACAATAGCAATACGCTCCCCCTTTCTTGGCAACCTCCTGACGAATGGAATCTACCACCGTTTTTTGAGCCGCCAAACCATATTCACCATAATCGTTATGCCAGAAATGGCCATGATGGTCGTTAGTATGCAAGATGGTTATGTCATAGGTTTTATCTTTTTCCCAGGCGTTTGCAATTAACGGTGCCAGTGACAGCGAAACTGCAAGGGCGCAAATTGACGCTTTAAACGATAGTTTCATGGGGTATCTCCATGTATTTCAAAATTTTATTAGTTATATGATGGTAGTGGTTCATCCCTTTCAAACCGCGGCTTAAAAGATTTCACCTTTTTGATATTGCGGCCAAATTATATAGGTATAAATAAAAATTTTGTTAATTATCTAAGATGTATTATGGTGTAAAAATTAAACAGAAATTCAACAAACCTAAAAATTTCCCCCTATAAACTTTATTGATAATGACATTGATAAGCGAATAGATATGAGTGAAAAAAGTAAAACAACCTTGTTTCCAACTTCACCAACAAAAAAACATCGCACCGTTTTTTCAATTCTCGGCGCCATCAGCTTATCTCATATGCTGAATGATATGATTCAATCGTTGATTCTGGCGATTTATCCACTGCTGCAATCTGAATTTACTCTCAGTTTTATTCAGGTTGGGATGATAACTCTGGCCTATCAGGTAACAGCATCTCTATTGCAACCCCTTATCGGTTTGTATACCGATAAACATCCGCAACCCTATTCACTGCCTATCGGTATGGGATTCACCCTATCTGGTTTGCTTCTGCTAGCTTATGCTGAAAGTTTTTCAATTATATTAATGGCTGCCGCATTGGTTGGTACGGGATCATCCGTTTTTCATCCCGAATCATCACGAGTCGCACGTATGGCTTCAGGTGGACGTCATGGTCTGGCGCAATCTTTATTTCAAGTAGGGGGAAATTTAGGAAGTTCATTAGGCCCTCTGTTAGCCGCCATTTTTATTGCGCCTTATGGCAAGGGGAACGTCGGTTGGTTTTCCCTGGCAGCACTGTTGGCTATCGTAATCCTCTTGCAAGTCAGCCAATGGTACAAGATGCAGCATCGGGTTATCTCCCCCCTGTCTTCCCGTACTAATGCCCTGCCAAAGCTTCCGAGAAAAACCATTATAAATTCTTTTGCCATTCTTCTGTTACTGGTTTTCTCCAAGTATTTTTACCTAACCAGTATCAGTAGCTACTATACTTTTTACCTGATACAGAAATTTGGCTTATCCGTGCAAAATGCCCAGATCCACCTATTTATCTTTTTATTTGCCGTAGCAGCAGGTACCCTGATTGGCGGGCCGATTGGAGATAAGATAGGTCGGAAATATGTCATTTGGGGTTCAATTCTTGGCGTGGCACCTTTTACCCTGCTGTTACCTTATGCCTCCTTATTCTGGACAAGCATATTGACGGTTATTATTGGTATAATATTGGCCTCTGCGTTCTCTGCTATTTTAGTCTACGCTCAAGAGCTTATTCCCGGCAAAACAGGCATGATTGCCGGTTTGTTCTTTGGCCTGGCCTTTGGTATGGGGGGCATTGGGGCTGCCGTACTTGGCTATGTCGCAGATAAAACCAGTATAGAATTGGTTTACAAAATTTGTGCTTTTCTGCCACTTCTTGGTATTTTTACGCTATTTTTGCCAAACTTAGAAAAAAACACGTGAAAAACACAAGGAATACCCTGGATAAACACCATAATTATTAAAGTATTCTTCTTTGTAAACTAGCGTAAATGATGGCAAAATCTACATAAAATTACATTAAAATAATGTTTATGTAGATCACTCTCTTTTTTGCCACTCAATATATTTTTTTGTAATCTTTAATTATTTATAAAATATATTATTACCTCACCTAACTACACAATTTATATACTCGCTACCCAGAAGGAGCCTTGATGGAGCACTCGACACCTCTTATCACGACCATTGTTGGCGGTTTTGTTCTTGCTTATCTGCTTGGCATGCTTGCACAGCGCCTGAAAATTTCACCTCTGGTAGGATACCTCGTTGCAGGTGTACTAGCGGGTCCCTTCACGCCTGGTTTTGTTGCCGATACATCTTTAGCTCCAGAACTATCAGAAATTGGCGTGATCTTACTGATGTTTGGTGTCGGGCTACATTTTTCACTTAAAGATTTGTTAGCCGTCAAATCAATTGCCATTCCTGGCGCTATCGCCCAAATTGCAGTTGCAACCTTATTAGGTACCGGGTTATCAGTGCTGCTCGGCTGGGGATTACTCAGTGGCATTGTATTTGGTCTTTGTCTGTCTACCGCCAGCACAGTAGTATTGCTCAGGGCATTAGAAGAACGACAGCTCGTTGATAGTCAAAGGGGACAAATTGCCATTGGTTGGCTAATTGTTGAAGATCTGGCCATGGTGCTAACGTTAGTATTACTTCCTGCAGCAGCAGGAATCATGGATAGTCAAAACGCAAATATTAGTCAATTGCTGTTAAAAATCTCCCTCACTGTTGGAAAAGTCGTTGCCTTTATTTTGTTGATGGTTTTCGTCGGACGACGTGTCATTCCCTGGTTACTGGCGAAAACCGCGGGGACAGGCTCCCGTGAACTTTTCACGCTGGCTGTACTTGCCATTGCGTTAGGTGTTGCTTATGGTGCAGTGACACTATTTGATGCTTCATTTGCCCTCGGTGCCTTCTTCGCTGGCATGGTACTAAATGAATCAGAATTGAGTCATCGGGCGGCGCAAGATACTTTACCGCTAAGGGATGCTTTCGCAGTTCTGTTCTTTGTTTCTGTTGGTATGCTGTTTGACCCTATGGTCTTACTCCAACAGCCTCTGGCGATTATAGGAACCCTTGCCATTATTATCATTGGCAAGTCATTAGCTGCTTTGCTACTGGTCAGAATGTTTGGGCACTCACGACGCACAGCCCTCACTATTTCAGCCAGTCTCGCCCAAATTGGTGAATTTGCCTTTATCCTCGCCGGGCTTGGTGTCACGTTGGGATTCCTGGATGGGGAAGCCCGTAACCTTGTACTAGCTGGCGCTATCATTTCAATCATGCTGAATCCTGTGCTATTTAGCTTATTGGATCGCTATTTGGAAAAAACAGAAACCATTGAAGAACAGTTACTCGAGGAAACACTGGAAGAAGAAACCCAGATCCCAGTCAATATTTGTGGTCATGCTATTGTGGTGGGTTATGGCCGAGTGGGGGATCAGCTTTGTCAGCGTTTACAAGAAAAAAATTTTCCTGTTGTGGTCATTGAAGATACACGCGCCCGGTTTGAAGAGTTAGGCGAAATGGGTATCAGTGCCGTGATGGGTAATGCCGTCAATAAAGAGATCATGGCCCTGGCAAGGCTCGATTGCGCTTGTATTTTATTCCTGACAATCCCTAATGGTTATGAAGCCGGTGAGATCGTTGCGAATGCCAGGGAAATTAGGCCAGATATCAAGATCATTGTTCGAGCCCATTATGATGATGAAGTCACTTACATTACAGAGCGTGGCACTAACCACATCATCATTGGTGAACATGAAATAGCACGGGCAATGGCTGATTCACTACCTGAATATGAAGAGGGTTGTCCAATAGAGCCGCCATTATTGCACTCACCTGCGACTTCATCGCCAACATAACTTACGAGTCAGGGAATATCCCCAAATGAGGGATATTCCCATAAAAACCCCATACTACTAGCAGAGTCAGCGTTCCCAGTAAGACTCTTCCAGACTATCTTCTTTCTCCGGCAACCCTCGGGTTAGACGCGGAGAATGCTGACTCAATACCTGATAACTCACTCTATTAGCGTACTTACATACCTGAGCCAAAGAAGAATAGGTCAAATAAGAGCGCGTATGTTTGCTGGAGTTAGGTACATTCATGCGATGATAACTGTTGGCTGTGATATCATGCAGCAATGCAGATAACGCACCATCCCCAGCACCATTAGTATTCATGATTTTTTCAGGCCCTCCCATATAGGGTTCAATATGGGAATAAACCCGCATTGGGTTTTGGCAATCCACCTTACGCATCGCCCGGCTGAATTCATAACGGTTAAATTCTGCAATTGCACCAGGCAGCAAAGGATGCAATGTTTGGCGCTTTTGTTCTTCCTCAGTGTAACCTGCCATATATAATCCAGCAGGCCCTGCTGTACATAACACCAAATCCACCCAATTTAGCGCCATGTCAGCCGCTAATAAAGGATCACTGAAACCGGTTAATTCACAAGCTTCATCTTCATTCATTGCAACAACAGAAACATTTTCAGCCAGAAAATCGCGCCACCATTGTGGATCATCCGCAATGACGTATTTTGTTCCTAATGTTAATACAACAGGTACGTTATGCTTCTTCGCATATTCAATGGCTTTCATTGTTGCTTCTGGCATTGGCTCACCCGGTTTACAACGCACCAAATAAGCGGTGATCACCAATGCTGACGCTTCCGCAATAATATGTTCAGGGATGCTTTCTGGACGAAGCTGATTCATTAACCCCGGGCTGATCGCAAATGTTCTTTCACCATTTTCCGTCACTAAAGTAAAACAACGGCCAATTGGGCCATCAACGCCCTGAAGATGATTGAGATCCATACGACTGGATGTATTGCAGAGATAACAATATGCATAACTTCCTATTTGGATGTTATTACACATTGCGCCAAGCAGGACGGATTTATCATCAGCCAGCACAGAATAGTTATGCAAAGTATTGCCGATAGTGCCACCCGCAAATTCATGGCTGATAAGATTCTTTTCTGTCAGTTCCTTGTAAAGCGCCTCGGCTACATCATCTTCAATGACTAACGAATGTCCCTGGCTTAGGTTATAACGCTGAATAAAATCCTCATCAACTTTGGCTTCAATATCAACTAGTGTCTGGTCAATGCCAACAATGTAGGCTTGATTATTTTCAGTATCCATCATCTCTTTGATGGGTTGGAGCAGAGGATCTCTTAAACTGACAGGAAAATAGTGTTTAGATTTACGTTTACCAGGGAATTTCATAATTAATTGTTGCGGTAGAGCCAAAATATGCGGCATGTTAGCATAATATAATGTGCCACAATACCGGAGAGAAACAAAAATATGGAGATAAAAATGAAGACAGCCAATGCTATTACAGTATTGGCTGTCAAAATATCAACTATCAAAACATATTATCTATAACATATTTGAATTATAAACAATATTAGGCCTCTTGTTTTTGGCGACTACGTACCATGTGGCGCAACAGAACATACATGATGGATAAAATAAATCCGATAAAACCTGCTCCAATCAAAATCAGCAAACGCTTAGGTGAATCTTTTGATGTTGGTTCATAAGGTTCCTGCATGTACTTGAATGGTACAAAATCAACTGTACTCACATTCACGTTTTCCAGATTTTTAATATACAACTGGCGGTTACGCAGATCCGCATCAATTTTTGTTGGATCGATAACTTCTTCAGTAATCTGTAATTTACGTTGCAGTGCATCGGAACCCAACGCAATCGAATAATCTGGGTCATCCTTGATCATAGCTCCGCCATTTGATACTGGCTTTTTAATCCCGGCAGAATCCGCAAGAGAAATCGCATACTTCAGTCGCTCAATATCCACACTGCGCATATTGCCGATACGCTCCAAATCGAGAGAATAAAGCTTTTGGGAGTAATCCAATTTCTGATTCACCATATCACTCAGTTCCTCTTTCACTTGATCACGAACCACCGAAGAGACGAATTTGATATAGCCACTTAATAAATTGTAAGCATTTTCTGCATTGTCAGCACTGAAAGAAAGTTTAACCTCATTAAAAATGTCATCATCTTTCTCTTTTTTCTCGTTATGAGGTAAAGATATGGTAATATTTTTATTAACAATTTTCTCGATCAGCTTTCTTTTTTCCTGAACCGAACCACTATGATTCTGAGCTAACAAGGTCTTAAAGTAATCGGTGCTAACCAAATATTTTTCACGCAATACACGTGAATTATAGTTTTCAATAAACCGCTTATACAGCGATTCTTCTGTCACTTTGGGATCTATATTAAGAACATGCAAATCCGTTAACGCATTTTTCAGTGGCTGGAACTCTTCTAAATCCGGTTTTACTACAGCGGCTGTACTAGTCCATTTTTGCGGTAAAAATGATGCAATACTGAAACCAATAATTGCAAAAACGAAAGATACTGCAATGATCAAATATTTTGATTGGAAGAGAACAGAAAATAGTTCAAACAAATCAATTTCATCCTCCCGCGCTGGAGGATAATAGTTTGTATGCTCTTCGTAAAAATCGGGGTGCTTAATAGGTTTATTACTCATTATCTATAATCCAAATAATTTCTCTTTCCATTGATATGCAAGCATTTTCTCTCGCTTATCGAATTTACTGGTTAAAAACCATATTCCTTAAAATCATACGATGATCAATGTCTGCCATTCACCATACGTGATAATGTTATACAATCAGTAATTGCAAATTATTTCATGAAATTGTTTACTAACTGTTCAAGCAAAGAAATGTGGGCATCATTATCATTAAGTGCAGAGATATATTCAAACTTTTTCCCACCAGCCTCTAAAAAAGTAAGTTTATTCTGTTGGTTAATCTCTTCCAACGTTTCCAAACAATCTGCTGCAAATCCTGGACACACCACTTGAATATGTTCCACACCTTGGCTCGGTAATGAAGCTATGGTCTTATCTGTATAAGGAGATAGCCACGGCAAATAACCAAAACGCGACTGATATGTCATCATAATTTTATCTGCTGGATAATCTAGTACCTGATTCAACAGTTCAGTCGTTGCCTTACAATCCTGTGGATAAATATCCCCCATCTTTGCTAGACGTTCAGGAATACCGTGATAGGAAATAATTAACCGATCAGGCTGTCCATGCTTTTCAAAGCTCTGCTCGATAGTTTCCTTTAGTGCTGCAATATAGGCAGGGTGCGTAGCATAACTACGGACAAAATGCAGGGTAGGAATTGTCCGATATTCCCGTAATATTTTACTGATCCCGTCAAAAACCGCTGCCGAAGTTGTACTGGAGTATTGGGGGTAAAGCGGCAGTACAATGAGAGCCTCAATGTCCTGCTGCAACAAACTCTCTACAGCCTGAGACAAAGAAGGAGAGCCGTAAGTCATCCCCAAAGCAATAGGAATATCCACCAACCTCTCACCCAACAATTTTTGTTGGCGACGACTATAAACTAATAAAGGAGAGCCTTCTTCCATCCAAATTTCTCGGTAAAGCTTAGCAATTTGAGAGGCTCGGAAAGGGAGAACGAAAGCATTTAAGATAGGTTTCCAAATCAATGGAGAAATATCAACTACTCTTCTATCACTCAAAAATTTTGCCAGATAACATCTTATTGCTGCTGGTGTTGGCGCATCAGGTGTACCAAGGTTCACTAATAGGACACCATACCTCTTGCTACTCATTCCTCAGAGCTCCATTAAAATGACTGACGATATAGTATAAAGCATGAAAGATAGTTACATGTAACATTTCATGGAGTAAATTTCTCTAAGGTAACGTAATATATAAAAAAACCAGGCGGTATGAAGGCCGCCTGCTATAATAACTTAAGAGATATCCCCTCTCTTACAAGCAAAAGCCAGAAGTCTCCTCTTGGAGATATCCCTTAAAGGTACACACTAAATCATTAACCCAGAATGTTAGCCAGCTCTGCGCTCACTTCCACTACTTGACGAGTACCATCAAGTTTAAAGTATTTTGTGTTACCGGCCTGTGCTTCTTGCTGATAGTAAGAAACTAAAGGTGCAGTTTGTGCGTGGTACTCAACCAGACGTTTACGGACCGTATCTTCCTGATCATCTTTACGAATAGTCAGCTCTTCACCTGTAACATCATCTCTATTTTCCACTTTTGGTGGATTGAATTTGATGTGGTAAACACGGCCTGACGGCGCATGCACACGACGACCAATAATACGTTCAACGATGATTTCATCAGGAACGTCAAATTCCAACACATAGTCAACCTCGATACCAGCGTCTTTCATGGCATCTGCCTGAGGAATAGTGCGTGGGAACCCATCCAACAAGAAGCCATTATGACAGTCATCTTGTTTGATGCGCTCTTTAACTAAAGCAATGACCAGTTCATCAGTGACTAGCTTGCCATTATCCATCAACTCTTTTGCTTGCAAACCCAACTCGGTACCCGCTTTTACTGCAGCACGCAGCATATCACCTGTAGAAATTTGGGGTATCCCATATTTCTCCATAATAAATTGTGCCTGAGTCCCTTTACCAGCGCCTGGTGCGCCCAGTAGAATAATACGCATTGCGTAAATCCCCTTGCTATTTACTTTTCATATTTTAAAGAAAACGTACTACCATACCATTTGAATGGGGAATGGCTCAAGAAAACAGGTAAACGTTTCCGCACTAACTAAAAAAATAAACCACGCCTCATTTTTCGTTGAAGCGTGGTTTTTATAATTATCTCAATAAGTTTAAGCTTTTTCAGCTAATAATAATTGATTCATACGACGAATAAACTGATTTGGATCATCCAATGTGCCACGTTCAGCAAATAACGCTTGATCCAACAGCAACTCTACCCAATCAGCAAATTGAGCATCATCATCAATATCAGCCGCTTTTTTAACCAGAAGGTGTTCTGGATTCAGCTCAAAGTTATAACTGACTTCTGGCACAGACTGACCCGCTGCCGCAAATAGCTTCGCCATTTGGGTGCTCATCGCATTAGCATCAGTTGTTACAATAGCTGGAGTATCGGTCAGACGATGAGTTAGCTTCACTTCTTTCACGCGTTCACCTAGCAGAGTTTTCACGCGCTCAACAAATGGCTCCAGTTTTTTGTCTGCTTCTTCTTGTTCAGCCTTGTTTTCATCAGCCAGTTTATCGAGGGATTCATCCGCTTTGCTGACTGATTGGAGTGACTTACCATCAAATTCAGTCAGGTAGCTCATCATCCATTCATCAATGCGGTCAGACAGTAACAGAACCTCAATGCCTTTCTTACGGAACAGCTCCAAGTGTGGGCTATTCTTCGCTGCAGCATAACTATCCGCAGTAATGTAATAAATCTTCTCCTGCCCTTCTGCCATACGGCCAACGTAATCTTCCAGAGAAACAGTTTGAGCGGAGCTATCATTATGAGTCGTAGCAAAGCGCAATAACTTAGCAATAGCTTCTTTGTTTGCGCCATCTTCGGCTGGACCTTCTTTCATCACTAGGCCGAACTGCTGCCAGAAGGTCTGATATTTTTCTGCATCGTCTTTTGCCAGCTTATCCAACATTTGCAATACACGTTTAGTCAGCGCGCTGCGCAAGTTACGTGTGATTGAACTATCTTGCAAAATTTCACGGGAAACGTTCAATGGCAGGTCGTTGGAATCAATCAGACCACGGACAAAACGCAAGTAATTTGGCATGAATTGTTCAGCTTCATCCATGATGAATACACGCTGTACGTATAGTTTCAGGCCATGTTTATGTTCGCGGTTCCACATATCCCACGGTGCCTGGGAAGGGATATATAGCAAGCTGGTGTATTCCTGCTTACCTTCAACGCGGTTATGACTCCAAATCAGAGAGTCAGTAAAGTCATGGGAGATGTGCTTATAAAACTCTTGGTACTCTTCATCACTGATTTCAGCTTTATTACGAGTCCACAACGCTTGGGCTTTGTTGATTTTTTCCCATGTAACGGTAACTGAATCGTCTTCTTCGTTTTTAGTTTGGGTTTCGATTTCAACTGGCAAGGCAATATGATCAGAATACTTGCCAATGATAGAACGCAGACGCCAATCATTGAGGAACTCGCTTTCCCCATCTCGCAGATGTAAGGTAATTTCTGTACCACGATCTACTTTTTCAATATCAGCAACGGTGTAGTCACCTTCTCCCGTTGATTCCCAGAACACACCTTGTTCAGCAGGTGCCCCTGCTGCACGGGTACGTACGGTGACTTTGTCAGCGACGATAAAAGCAGAGTAGAAGCCTACACCGAATTGGCCAATTAATTGGCTGTCTTTTGCTTGATCAGAACCAATGGATTCAAGAAATGCTTTAGTACCAGATTTTGCAATCGTTCCGAGATTATCGATCACTTCATCACGGGACATACCGATACCATTATCACTGATGGTGATAGTTTTCTGTTCCTTATCAAGAGCCAGACGAACACGCAATTCGCCATCATTTTCATACAGCTCAGGGGCAGACAATGCACGGAAGCGCAATTTGTCAGCCGCATCAGATGCGTTTGAAATCAGTTCACGGAGAAAAATTTCTTTATTGGAATAGAGAGAATGGATCATCAACTGTAGCAGTTGTTTAACTTCAGACTGAAATCCACGGGTTTCCTGATCTTTCATGCTCATTTATTACCTCAATCTAAATCCAGTTCAGATATGTAAAATCGGACGATGGTAATCAAATGGGGATAGATACGGAAAGTTTCAAGTTAAGACAGCAATAAGAATATAAAATTAGGGCGTGTTGACGTTTTGAAAGGGGAATTTGAACAGCATGATGATCTGGTATCATTGTCTTCGCGAAAAAACCATTACTCCAGCTCATCATGCCAAGAACAATGTTATCAAAATCTTTATGGAATACGCTAGCTGTATTGATGCAACAACATGGATGCATTTACTACAAAGAAGAACATTACCTAACTTTCGAAGGGATACTTTATCGAATGAGAACGGGATGTCCGTGGCGGGATTTACCCGAGGAATTCGGAAAATGGAATACCCTTTTTAAGCGTTTCAATGCCTGGTCAAAAAAAGGGGTTTTTGCGCTATTATTCAAATTATTATCTGAGAATACGGATACCGAGTGGTTATTCATTGATGGCAGTATTGTGCGTGCTCATCAACACAGTTCAGGAGCCGTATCACCGGAAGATGAAGCCATTGGCAAGAGTCGGGGTGGGCGTTCTACAAAAATTCATTTGGCTGTAGACAGTTACGGGCTGCCCGTGCATTTTGAGCTGTCAGGGGGCCAAACACATGACATTGTCCATGCGGAAAGTTTAGTTGCACATTCACCCACATCCGATTTTGTGATTGCGGATAAAGGTTACGAGAGTAACGTGTTCAGAAGATTCGTTGAAAAACGAGGTTCGAAAACAGTGATTCCTTATCGAAAAAACAGCCGAAAATCAGATAAGAATATTGATGATGTTTTATACCGTTATCGGCATTTGGTCGAAAATGCGTTTGCCAGAATAAAACATTTTCGAGCTATTGCGACAAGATACGATAAATTAGCCCGAAATTATGCCAGCATGTTGGCGCTGGCATTTGTCATGATATGGCTACCCATGTGGGTTGAGTAAATGGTGAACTCAAAACGTCAACAGCCCCTAGTTTAATAAGCGGGTAAGTCAACTATGGATGGCGGCATAATCAGCAGCACCATCCATAAAATCACCCATTAGTCGGGAACAAAATCACAAGTTCGTGATTTTTTGCCGGCCAGCCAACGAATGAGACAGTGTCGTACCATCCACCATTTCAAGCTCTCCGCCCACAGGAACACCATGAGCAATTCGGCTGGCTGTCACACCATATTGAGAACATATTTCTGCAATATAGTTTGCCGTTGCCTCTCCTTCGACAGTTGGATTAGTTGCCAGAATGATTTCTGACAAGGTTTCAGAAGATAAACGTTCTTCTAAACGATCTAAACCAATATCCATTGGCCCGATACCATCCAGTGGCGATAAATGCCCCATCAAGACAAAATAACGGCCCGCAAACTGACCGGTTTGTTCGACAGCATGAATATCTGCGGGGCTTTCCACTACACAAATCTGGCCATTCTGCTGACGACGCGGATTGGCGCAAATCGTGCATTGTTCCTGTTCCGTGAATGTCCGGCAGTCCTGACAATGACCAATTTCAGACATCGCTCGTGTCAGTGCCTGGGCCAATCGCATTCCACCACTGCGATCTCTCTGCAATAGATGAAATGCCATCCGCTGTGCAGATTTTGGGCCTACGCCGGGCAAACAGCGCAGGGCTTCCATCAGAGATTCAAGAAGAGGACTGGTTTGCATTAGAATGGCATCTTAAACCCAGGTGGTAACTGCATTCCACTGGAAACACTGGCCATTTTTTCTTTCTGGGTTTCTTCAATACGACGAGCTGCATCATTGAATGCCGCTGCAATCAGATCTTCCAACATGTCTTTGTCATCGTCTATTAAACTTGGATCGATTTCAACCCGGCGGCAGTTATGTGCACCATTAATAGTGATTTTTACCAAGCCTGCGCCAGATTCGCCTGTCACTTCCAGATTTGCAATTTCTTCCTGCATTTTCTGCATTTTTTCTTGCATCTGCTGGGCCTGTTTCATCAAATTGCCCAAACCACCTTTACCAAACATAATTTTCTCTCTTCGCTATCGCCACAGCATAAAATACACTGCGGCAGTTAAACAGGCCGGATACTTTCTTCATCCAATTCTGCATCAAATAGTTGCTGAAGTGTTTGAATCGTTTTATCCGAAATAATGGATTGACGCGCTTGTGCCAATTTTTCTTCATAAATGGCTTGTCGCCATTCCAGAGGCGTTTTTACCGCAGGATTATCATCTTCAATGATATTGAGTTCAATAGGTTTTCCATGCAATTCTCTCAATGCTTCGGTCAACACTTTCTGAGCCGATGCTGAATTAAGATGGCGCTGCTTTGAACGTAAATGCAGACAAAGACGATTTTCATCAATCTGTTCTTTAAAAGCATTCAGTGCTACCTGCTGAACCAATTTTGGAATCTGCAGTTTATCAATTTCCGCAGCCCATGGATCCCTTTGTTTCGATTCAATCGCCAGTTTTTCTACCAATTCTGTTGTTTTCTCGTGCTCCAAAGCGGCTTTGATCGCTTTTGGTGTCGTAGTCGGGCGCGGTTTCTCCTCTCCACTATTCGTTGCCCGCCAGCGATAAGATTCCTTTTTTACCGGATTAGCTGGATTAGATTCCCGTGCTTTAGGGATATAAGATTGAGACCGTTGTTCTGCCACCGCCACCAGTCGCTCCAGCGCTGAGCTTGCCGGTTTAGCAGACTCTGCCGGATCAGACTTTTTTAGTGGGGTATTTCCTTGATGCATCAGTGAACTTCTGGCTTGCAATAGCTTCGCTGTAGGACTGTTTGCAACAGGCGATTCACCGCCTATCGATTGGGATATTGTCTGCTCAGCAGGACGCTTATTTTCGTCTTTATTTGAAGTCAATTGCTTTGCAGATAGCGAGGCCGAAGGTGGTGCTACAGGGCTTTCCACAGCAGGAGGTAATATTTCCTCAATGACTGTTTTAGGATGAAAAGCCAGAGCACGCAATAACGCCATTTCCACTCCCATCCGTCGTTCTGGTGCATAAGGAAGCTCTTTGCGCCCCACCAGTAGCGCTTGATAATACAGCTGCAAATCCGTCGGGGAAATCGCTCTTGCCAACAAACGCAACCGCCCTTCCGTTGAAGAAGGCTCACTTTCAGGTTGCTGAGGCAATAGTTGGAGCATGGCAATCCGATGCAACAGCGACAATGTTTCAACCAGCAAATTTTCCCAATCGACACCACGAGTTGCCACTTGTTCCACCAATGCCATCATTTGTTGACCATCTGCACGCACCAACGATTCAATCATTGCCAATGGTTGGTCATCATCCAGTGTTCCCAGCATCTGGCTAACAATATCTGATGTCAGCTTTCCGCCACCAAGAGCAATAGCTTGATCCGTTAAACTCAAGGCATCACGCATACTGCCATCTGCTGCGCGGGCAAGTAACTGACGGGCTCGAACATCGCTTTCTATTTGCTCCGCATTAAGAACATGTTCCAATTGGCTGCTAATTTGATCCACATCGAGTGTTTTCAAATGGAATTGTAAACAGCGTGAAAGGATAGTCACTGGCAGTTTCTGTGGATCAGTTGTGGCCAAAAGGAATTTCACATGTTCCGGTGGTTCTTCCAATGTCTTCAACAATGCATTGAAACTATGGCGAGAAAGCATGTGAACTTCATCGATAAGGTAAACTTTGAAACGACCTCTGGCAGGCGCATACTGGACGTTATCCAACAACTCGCGAGTATCTTCTACTTTTGTTCGGGAAGCAGCATCGATTTCAATCAGATCAACAAACCTACCCTGTTCAATTTCAAGACAGTTGGTACACTGACCACACGGAGTCTTTGTTATGCCCGTTTCGCAATTCAGTCCTTTTGCCAACAGACGTGCAATAGTGGTTTTTCCCACACCACGAGTGCCGGAAAAAAGATAAGCGTGATGGAGGCGTTGGTGTTCGAGACCATTCGCCAATGCAGTCAACACATGTTGCTGACCAATCACATCAGAAAATATTTGTGGGCGCCACTTACGGGCAAGTACCTGATAGCTCATGAATACCGAGGAAATTGAACATGATTATCTAACATGCTAGCACAGCCTCACCATTAACGGCGAGGCTGATATATTAATATGTATCAATATTGCAAAAAATAGAATAATCAGTGGCCGGGAAATTCAACGATGGTATAGCTGTTAACACCTTGTTTTTGCAAACGTTCAACGCCACCTAAATCCGGTAATCCAATAATAAAAGCCGCTTCAGAAACTTGTCCACCTAGACGACGAATCAAGCGTACTGTCGCATCAATGGTACCACCCGTTGCAAGCAAATCATCAATAACCAGAACTTGATCCCCTTCCTTGATGCTGCTTTTATGGATTTCTAATGTATCTGTACCATACTCCAGATCATAAGTTTCGCTCAGCGTTTCACGCGGCAATTTACCTTTTTTACGAACAGGAACAAAACCAACCCCCAAACGCAGTGCAACAGGGGCCCCGAATAAGAAACCACGAGCTTCAGTGCCAACGATTTTCGTAATGCCTGTATTCTGATAACGAGCTACCAATAAATCTATCGTAGCTTGGTAGGCAACTGGATTATCAAGCAATGTGGTAATGTCACGAAAAAGTATTCCTGCCTTTGGATAATCAGGGATTGTTTCGATACTATCTTTAATTAATTGCAGTTGTTGTGCGTTAGCGGTCATAATCGATGTCAGCCAGGTTTAATGAAGAGAGCAAGAAAGCGGTAAAATTTATTCAAACTACTGTGAAAAAGCAACTGCCAAACAAGTCGTTACTTATATTTTGTTGACTTAAGATAAACCCCACACTTAGCAGGTTCAGTGTGATTGCAACCAAATCTGCGAAACTAATTAAAAGACTTTGACAAACTGATTATTAATCATAATGAGATACTAATGGGTATACAAAATTTATTATGTGTACTTGAAAAACAGGTCAGTATTCTGGAAAAAGAGCTCGCCTTACTACCTGATACCCCTTTTTCCAGTGCCCGTTTTGATCAAATGTTGTTTCACCACCGCAGCAATAAACTCAATGGATATATGCAAGAGATCCGACAAAATCTGGAACAACTGAAAGCCTGTGTAAGCGATTCTCGGATTGAACAAGTGAAGTTCCTTGCTGAGCGTTTAGTGGTACAAACCGAAGCACTTAAGCGCGAGATATCAACCCAAGCGCTACGAAAACAGGAAGATAAATTTGAGTACCGCTCACAAAGCCAAGATCTTTATCAACGTCTGGCAGAGCATCAAGATTATGAACGTCGTTTAATGGCAATGATTGATGACCGGGAATTACAGTTAAATAAACAAACTACACTTACCAATAAGCACAAACTGCAAAAAGAAATTGCAGCCCTCGCGGGTAGGCTCGCCCGCTGCCGTCAAGCATTAATGCGGATCGAGAAATCGATAGAAAAGCAAGAACATTTAGATTAATCACAGAGGAAAACTAGCTATGGCCCTAGAACAAGCACCACCTGAAGTACAACTTGCAGTAGATCTTATTTATTTGCTTGAATATAACGAAATTTCACCTGCTATTGCATTAGCAGCACTAGAAATTGTCAAACATGATCTTCAAGGAAAATTAGAAAAACAAGTTCAAAAACCTGATGAATAAGTTTGATTAATGCTTACTCCTCAGATTTCGTGTTTCAACGATAAAACAACTTAAAATGGTTTATCACCAGATAAAAATCTTTTATCTGACTGATTGCCTTCATCATTCAATGGATCCTGTACTTCTTGCAAACTATCACCCTGCCGATTGTGTAAGTAAACTTCTAGCTGATTGAATGCAATATTGATGTCGTTTTCCCGACATAATTTATCAATACTGCGGTTAATTTCATCTACAGTACGGCTACGATCACCCAGTTCTCGGACGTAAAGCCTCAACTCGTGATCCAATGTACTGGTGCCAAAATTCATAAAGTAGACTTGTGGCCCTGGCTCACTCATTACGCGGGCATTTTCGCTTGCCGCTTTTAATAAAACCTCTTTAACCTTATCAAGATCAGAGCCGTATGCGACACCAACCTTAATAATAATCCGCGTAATGGTATCGGAAAGCGTCCAGTTAATTAGACGTTCTGTCACAAATGCCCGATTAGGGATAATTACTTCTTTACGGTCAAAATCTGTAATTGTCGTCGCACGAATACGGATTTTGCTAACAGAACCAGAATAAGTTCCTATCGTTACGGTATCACCAATCCGGACGGGGCGTTCGAACAAAATAGGGGCTGTTGACGTTTTGAGTTCACCATTTACTCAACCCACATCGGTAACCATATAATGACAAACGCCAGTGCCAACATACTGGCGTAATTTCGCGCCAATTTATCGTATCTTGTCGCAATAACTCGAAAATGTTTTATTCTGGCAAACGCATTTTCGACCAAATGCCGATAACAGTATAAAACTTCATCAATACTTTTATCGGGTTTTCGGCTATTTTTTCGATAGGGAATGACCGTTTTTGAACCTTGTTTTTCAACGAAATCTCTGAAAGTACCGCTATCGTAACCTTTATCCGCGATCACAAAATCGGATGCGGGTGAATGGGTGACCAAACTTTCTGCATGTACAATGTCGTGCGTTTGACCCCCTGACAGCTCAAAATGGACAGGCAAACCATAACTGTCTACGGCCAAATGAATTTTAGTCGAACGTCCACCTCGACTTTTACCGATGGCTTCATCTTCTGTTGAAGCTGCCCCTGAGCTATGTTGATGAGCGCGGATAATACTCCCATCAATGAATAACCATTCGGTGTCTGTATTTTCAGATAACAATTTGAATAATAATTCAAAAACACCTTTCTTTGACCAGGCGTTAAAGCGCTTAAAAAGCGTATTCCATTTGCCAAATTCATCGGGTAAATCCCGCCACGGACATCCCGTTCTCATTCGATAAAGGATCCCTTCGAAAGTCAGGTAATGCGCGTCTTTGTGGTAAATACATCCATGTTGTTGCATTAATACAGCTAGCGTATTCCATAAAGATTTTGATAACATTGTTCTTGGCATGATGAGCTGGGGTAATGGTTTTTTCGCGAAGACAATGATACCAGATCATCATGCTGTTCAAACTTCCCTCCACGAAACGTCAACACGCCCTAATCAATCCCGAAACAAAGTTAGCAAAAATTTCCTGTAAACCGAAACCTAAACCAACCGAAAGCGCCGCCGCTAGCCATTGTAATTTATTCCACGAAACACCCAATGTTCCTAATGCTGTAATTCCGCCAATACCAATGATTAGGTAAGTCAGTGTTGTTTTAATGGCATACGAAGAGCCTTGTTGCAACTGCAAACGGGATAACACCAACACTTCTAGTAAACCTGGTAAGTTTCTCATCATGACCCATGAGATGACTAACATTGCTATTGAAAGTACCAAATCTTTCAAAGTCACGTGATTTAGAACGTTACCAAGTTCCGTTGCAGTACTGTATTGCCACAAATTGATCCCATCAAGATAAGAAAATACCGTCACCAGATCAGACCAGATCCAATAAAATGCACCTAAAAAGATCAAAAACAGCACCATGGTAGTTAAGCGCAATGATTGCTGATTAATGCGATCTAAGGCCATTGGCGGTTCTTCCATCACTTCACCTTCAGCCCCTTCTTTCGTGAGGGACTGACGCCGGGCAACGGCACGCTGATAGGCAATGCGACGCGCTGCAATACCCAATCCTCGCAAACAGGCTTGGTAACTAATATGCCAGAGAAACAGTAAATACAAACTATAGAGCCAACGTTCTGCTAAACGTAAAGTTGTGTAGAAATAACCCGATACCATCAACACCATCATAATCAATGGTGCAAAAGTTAATGTCGTCACTACGATGGTACGGATCATATGTGAGCTTTTTTCACGCCATACATAGCGGCAGAATGGAAAAATAAACAGGAAGACAAATAACAGGCAGACCAATACAGTGCACTGACCAATAACATCATCAGACAGTCGCAAAGGATATTTAGCCCCCAATGTTATCCAGAATAAAATAGGAAATAACGCAATCGACAGACGAACAAGATTTTTGCGGAATAAACGACAAGCTACACTATCTAGAAAAAAATGCTGCTCTCCAATCCCACCTTTCGCAAGGATCTGGTAGCTACAACTATACATAATCCAAAAAAGCGCCAACTGGCGGGAGAACCCCCAAATCAAATCCCCAAAATCATCACCTGATTTCGAATACCAATAACCTATCGCCAATACGATGAAAGCAAATGGTAATGTTTTTATTAATGTCAGTAACAGTGCCAATGGCGTATGTAGTTGGCTGTCACGGCGAAACTGCCCCACTTCGCCTGCTATTTTTTTCAACTGCTCGTTAATACCTTTGGTTTGCCAACGTAAAAACAAGCCAACTAACACAAGAGGAATGACAAAATGGATAGAATTTTTCAGCCCTGTAATCATGCCATGAAAAGTCAAACGAATATCTAAATGACTCAGTTCTTCTTGAATTAGTTCAGGTAAAGATTTCAACCACACTGCATTCATTGGTTTATTACTGTTAACCCAAAAGATTTGTTGGACAAGGGTCTGCTCCAGTGATGCAGAGACATCCAACAATTGCTGCTGATCCATTTGCAAGTTAATAGCATGAGTAATCTGATTTCCCAATTGATTATTAAGCTGCTCTAAAAGATCACAATGAACGTCTAGGATCTGGTTGATAGCATTATGTATTTCATCCATTATTTCATTGGATGCATTTTTTATTTGATTACGATTATTACTCAATAATTTATTGACATAGTCATTCCCTTGACAGAGTCGATCTCGTTCCTGATTAATTTCAAATTGCTCCAAGCGCAAGTCTGCTATTTTCGTTGATAAATCTTTTGTTAGAACATCCTGAGGTATTTTCATCTGTTCTTGAAACAAGATACGTGATAACAATAAGCTGCCACGTAACACATTAATTTGCTCTTTAAGGTTACGCTCTGATTGGATGGTGCGCTCCAAGAAGTTCTTAACGCGAATACTTTTCTGCGCCAGTTGGTTATTATCACGTGTTGCTGCAATTAACCGTTTACTCAATTCACGGTTATGCTCAATTTCTGCCTGAACTAATGAATTATCTTGGATATGTAAATTTTTACCATCCTTAGTTTGTGCTTCTTTCGCGGTTTCCTCAGAAAGAACCAGCCGTTTTCCACTCATTACGTTTTGAATAAACTGAACATTGCGTTCCAATTGCTCAATTTGGAGAGCTGTATAATCCCGTTGCCGTTGTAAAAGCACTTGTAACTGAGTATTCGCTTGCAGAGATTCTCTTTGATATTCATTTTGCTGAGTCAGAAAAAGTTGTTCTACCTGCAATAACTCTGTCCGGGTAGGACTCGATTCTGACTGCTCAGTCAGTGCATTATTGAGTTGGTTGCGAATCTGTTGCAATCTCTGCATGTTACGGAATAGCGCATTTTGCACGCGTTCTGGTTGAGTTTGCAGCCCAATCAACTGACTGTTGTAGCTAGCAAGATTTTCCTGTGCCTTCTGCAGGTTATACCATGTGTTATTCAGTTTAGATTCGAGCTGCTTTAGAGACAGTGTTTCCAATGTCTGTTTATATGCATCCTGCTGATCGTTATTTTTCAGATTCTCTAATTCAGTCGTAACCTGATGTGATTTTTGTGGCACATTTTGCACATTTTTTCTGAGTAGATCGAAATCCAGCTTCAGTTGTTCTATTTTGTCAAAGAAAGAGAGCGTCTTTTCCAAATCAGCTATCGATACTTTTTCTTCAACAGTATGCTCCTTACGCTCCGTTAGTATCTTAAGCTGATTTTGAATATCACTACGGGTTGGAATATCGCTACCAAAAGCCGCACTTACCGAACAAGAAAAAGGCAACAGAAGAAAAAACAGTATCGTGGAGAAACATATCGCAGAGAGTTTGTTACACAAACTCTCCTTATTGAGTAAAATACCCAAATATCGGTTAACTGAAACCATGAACTTATCTACTCATCATTTACTACGCCATCAACCAATGCCAGTTTACTAATTCCCCTATTAGTTCAGACTTTGCACAATTTAACTTCAACATTTTGTACAGTCAAAATTTCCAGCATTTGTTTTAAATTATAGCCTTCTTTAGGCGTTTACCTGGCCAAACCAGCAACCATAGCATTACACATTAAGCACAATGGATTATCTCAACGTATTAAAAGGATTCAGCCATATGCTGCGAGACTGGCAATCATCAGAACGGCTCTCATTGATATTTACGCCGTATTCAAGATGTATTTTCTTTGCCGTTTCGCAAATGATAGCTGTATTTAAGTGTATCGATGAAACTATCCACTAAATGAACAGATTGTTCTTGAAGATTAAAACTGTCCGGTGAGAATGACCAGTTCTCGAATATCCCAGTCATCAATGCTCTTAACATGATGGCAGAACGCTTGAAATCAAGATCATACGGTAGTTCTCCAGATTGAATACAAGCAAGTAGCATTTTTTCAATCTTCTTGTAATCGGAAATGCATATCTCCCTAATCTCTTCTACTAGTGGAGATATTTCTCCAACAAATTCACATTTATGGAAAAAAATTTCCATTAATTGACGAATCTGAGAATCCTCCATCATCATTCTTAACACGGAAATTAATAAATATCTCAAAGCAATAAGTGGATTATCAGGATATTTTGATTGATACTTTTTCTCTAGTTCGTCTATTTTATGCTCTGGCATTCTACAAACAACAGAAAGTAGATCTGTTTTATTTTTAAAGTGCCAGTAAATTGCTCCGCGTGTTACACCTGCGGCAGTTGCGATATCGGATAATGAGGTAGCAGAAACACCACGCTCAGAAAAAATCTTTATCGCAGCATCTATGATTTGCTGACGAGTTTGATTTGCTTGCTGTTTAGTTTTTCGTGCCATTTTAGTGCCATAAACTTTGTTTTTGACTGAGGCTGATTTACATACATTCATGTATGTTTGTACTATAGCATCCATTAACCAACGAAGTAATGATTTCACTTGTTAGATTAACGAATCAACATTGAAAAATTGAGGTTTACTTATGCGAAAGAACAGGGGAGTTTTGCCTCTGGCCACATTACTGGTAATTTCAGGCAGTTTCATTCTTTCAGGATGTAACGACAATAAAAATACACAGCAAGAAGCTGCTGGCCAGCATGTTCCTGAGGTTGGTATTGTAACGCTGAAGGCAGAACCTCTCACTGTCATCACAGAACTACCAGGCCGTACATCAGCTTATCGTGTTGCCGAGGTTCGTCCTCAAGTCGGTGGCATCATACTGAAACGTAACTATAAAGAAGGGAGTGATGTGGTTGCCGGTGAGTCGTTATACCAAATAGATCCAGCAACTTATCAAGCAGAATACAGTAAGGCCAAAGCAAGCTTAGCCAGAGCACAAGCCAATGAGAATGTTTCCCGCTTAACTGTTGAACGTTACCAATCCTTGTTAGGCACACAATACGTGAGTAAGCAGGAATTTGATAAAGCAAATTCAGAATATGCTCAAGCAAAAGCAGATGTGCAATCTGCTCAGGCCGCATTGGAAAATGCCAGAATCAATCTGGCATACACCAAGGTGACCTCTCCTATTTCTGGGCGTGCGGGTAAGTCTACCGTCACAGAAGGGGCATTGGTTTCTGCAGGTCAACCAACAGCCCTGACAATTGTTCAGCAGTTAGATCCTCTCTATGTTGATATTACTCAATCAAGTGACGACTACCTGCGATTCAAAAATGAAATCGCAAAAGGAACTGTTCAAAAAGAGAGCAAAAAAACCAAAATCCGTCTAATCACTGACACCGGACAAGAATACAATCAAGAAGGTTACCTTGAGTTTTCTGACGTAACGGTTGACGAAACAACAGGCTCCATAACTATGCGTGCCGTGTTCCCAAACCCAAATGAAGAATTACTCCCAGGTATGTTTGTTCGCACCAAGTTAGAAGAAGGAGTGCGCAAAAATGCGATTTTGGTTCCTCAGCAAGCTGTTACCAGAACACCTCGTGGTCAAGCAACCGCGCTGATTGTAGATAAAGATAACAAAGTAGAATTACGCAATATCAACGCTACTCAGGCCATTGGTAACAAATGGTTGGTGACAGAAGGTCTGAAAGCTGGAGATAGAGTAATCGTTACAGGATTGCAGAAAATAGCACCGGGAATAACTGTAAAACCAACGGAAACAGATTTAAATGCTAATCCTACGGCTAATCAAGCTGAGTCTGCAAAAAAGTCTCAATAAGGAGTCGATGATTAATGCCTAAGTTTTTTATCGAACGGCCAATTTTTGCATGGGTAATAGCAGTTATCACTATGCTATCTGGCCTGCTGGCAATCATGAAATTACCCGTGGAGCAATATCCTGCTATTGCGCCACCTACTATTTCCATTTCAGCAAATTACCCAGGAGCTGACGCGAAAACAGTACAAGATACTGTAACACAGGTTATCGAACAGAATATGAACGGCATCGATAACCTAGTGTACATGTCTTCGAACAGTGATTCTGCGGGACACATGAATATCATGCTAACCTTTGAAGCAGACACAGATCCAGATATCGCGCAAGTTCAAGTCCAAAATAAACTTCAATTGGCAATGCCACTATTGCCTCAAGAAGTTCAACAACAAGGTGTTAATGTTGATAAAACAACCAGCTCATTTTTGATGGTGGCAGGTTTCATCTCTCAAGATGGTACCATGACTCAAGATGACATAGCTGACTATATCGGGGGGAGTGTCAAGGATACCTTAAGCCGTGTTACTGGCGTAGGTGAAACAGAACTCTTTGGTACGCAGTATGCCATGCGCATCTGGCTCAACCCTGACAAACTACTCAACTATAAAATCACCACTCAGGATGTTATTAGTGCAATCAGAGCTCAAAATAATCAGGTTGCTGCCGGACAATTAGGAGGAACACCACCGGTTCCAGGTCAACGTTTGAATGCTTCGATCATCGCACAAACTCGCCTGAATTCGGCAGAAGAATTTGGCAACATTTTGCTACACATGAATCCAGATGGTTCACAAATTCGCTTGCATGATGTCGCTACTATTCAATTAGGCGCTGAAAATTATAGTATTATTGGTCGCTTCAATGGCAAACCAGCATCAGGTATTGGTATCAAACTAGCAACAGGTGCCAACGCCTTGAATACCTCCAAGGCGGTCAAAGAAGCACTGGCTGAGATGCAACCTTTCTTCCCACATGGGTTAACTGTTGTTTATCCCTATGACACCACTCCATTCGTTAAAATTTCCATTTTCGAAGTGGTGAAAACATTGGCAGAAGCCATTCTGTTAGTGTTTATCGTTATGTACCTGTTTTTACAAAACTTTCGAGCAACCTTTATCCCAACAATCGCAGTTCCGGTTGTCCTGCTCGGTACATTTGCCATTCTTGCTGCGTTTGGCTATTCCATCAATACATTGACCATGTTCGCTATGGTACTTGCCATAGGCCTGCTCGTGGATGATGCCATTGTTGTAGTCGAAAATGTCGAACGAATTATGCAGGAAGAGGGGCTATCACCGAAAGAAGCTACCAAAAAATCAATGGGACAGATCCAAGGAGCTTTGGTCGGTATTGCACTGGTACTTTCCGCCGTATTTGTACCAATGGCATTCTTTGGAGGATCAACAGGCGCGATTTACCGCCAATTCTCAATCACGATCGTTTCAGCAATGGTGCTGTCTGTTCTGGTAGCTCTAGTCCTGACTCCGGCACTGTGTGCGACCATGCTAAAACCTGTTGCTAAAGGCAGCCATGGAACTCACACTGGATTCTTTGGCTGGTTTAACCGTCTATTTGAAAAGAGCACACATCATTATACTGATAGTATCGGCCGTATGTTACGTGGTACAGGACGTTACTTGGTAATTTATGTCATGTTGATCGCGGGTATGGCCTGGATATTTAAGAATCTGCCATCGTCTTTCTTGCCAGAAGAAGATCAGGGAGTTTTACTGGCAATGGTTCAATTACCACCTGGCTCTACTCAAGAACAGACACAAAAGGTATTGGATGGAATCAATAATTACTTCTATACCAAAGAAAAAGATGTTGTTAAATCTGTATTTACAGTTAATGGCTTTGGTTTTAGTGGTCAAGGGCAAAATACTGGTCTAGCATTTATCAGCTTAAAAGATTGGAAACTACGTAAGGATTCGAAAGATAAGGTTCCAGCCATTGTTGCTAGAGCAAATGCGAATTTTGCTCAAATCAAGGAAGGTCTCGTCTTTGCGTTCAATATTCCTTCAATTGTGGAATTGGGTTCTGCCAGCGGATTTGACTTCCAGTTGATTGATAAAGGAAATTTGGGGCATGCAGCACTGACAGAAGCACGTAACCAATTACTTGGTATGGTTGCACAACACCCAGATATGCTGACGAGTGTCCGCCCTAATGGACAAGATGACACACAACAGTATCGTATTTATATCGATAAGGAAAAAGCGGAAGCCCTAGCTGTATCCACGACAAATATCAACTCGACCTTGAGCACAATGTTTGGTGGTGTTTACGTCAATGACTTTATCGACCGCGGTCGAGTCAAAAAAGTCTATATTCAAGCTGATGCTCCTTACCGTATGTTACCAAGCGATATTAGCAAGTTGTATGTTCGTAACTATCATGGGGAAATGGTGCCGTTTTCTGCGTTTATAGATGCATCAAAAGAGCCTTGGATTTATGGTTCACCACGTCTGGAACGCTACAACGGTCTTCCTTCTATGGAAATTGTGGGCGAAGCTGCACCTGGTCAAAGTACTGGCGATGCAATGGCTTTTATGGAGCAACTCGCATCACAATTACCTTCAGGAATTGGCTATGACTGGACAGGAATGTCTTATCAAGAACGTCTATCTGGTAATCAGGCTCCTGCTCTATATGCACTATCATTAATTGTTGTATTCCTTTGTCTGGCAGCATTATATGAAAGCTGGTCTGTTCCGTTCTCGGTCATGCTAGTCGTCCCTCTAGGGGTTATTGGTGCATTGCTGGCAACATCAATACGTGGACTGGGTAACGACGTTTACTTTAAAGTTGGTTTATTAACAACTATCGGGCTATCTGCGAAAAACGCCATTCTTATCGTCGAGTTCGCCAAGGATTTGATAGAAAAAGAAGGTAAAGGATTGATAGAAGCGACTCTTGAAGCAGCCAGAATGCGTTTGCGCCCAATCCTAATGACTTCTCTCGCCTTTATGCTTGGCGTTATGCCTCTGGTATTGAGTAATGGCGCAGGTTCAGGTGCACAAAATGCCGTAGGAACAGGAGTATTGGGTGGTATGATTGCTGCTACATCGTTAGCAATTTATTTCGTCCCTGTATTTTTCGTTGTCATTAAGCGGCGGTTTACGAAAAAAAATGAGGAACTTGAACATATCTCGACCCCTCATTAAATTCAACTATGTTAAAAAGGCCACTTATGTGGCCTTTTTAATGGATAAAAACGCCTTCGAACAACAAATTACAAGATGACAATATCTGTGTTAAAAATCACCCATAACCTAATTAAAATAAATACTTATGAATGAACAGGTAGGTTTAAAAGACAACACTTTCTATTTTTTTATAATAAACAAAAGTTAACTTGGTAATTTTCCTTGTTTTTCTCTTAATTACATCTTTAATGTTAAAAAGTGTTCCATCTAGATAGTGACATATGTAATAATGACGCTATATTGATTTTGAAAGTCGCAATACAATCACCTATAATGATTGCTGTGCTATTGCTACAGCATCTACTGTATTAGTATAATTTAATATAATCATGGTATATGTAGATATTGCTATCTTTCATAGTAGAATGTTAGCACATATCAGAAACGGAACTTTTTCATAACCAAACGTAAATGGGGCATTGTTAAAAAAAACCTAGTTAGCAAGATATGTAAAATAGGGCGTTAACATTAATAAATAATAATCATGTTTTGATAGGCTCTATTCTAAAATAATGACTATAATAATTAGCATGTATAAGCCTTGGTTCAAATAAGCTGTGCGTCGTTTACGGAGGTGATTATGGATGAATATTCACCAAAAAGACATGATATTGCTGAATTAAAATACTTATGTGAAAATTTAATTCATGAGGCGCTTTCTGTCCTGAATCGCACTGATAATCATTGGATTCTCGACCTAACCTCCGAGAAAAGTTTAGAACTAAACGAATTGATTGAACACATTGCAGCTTTTGTTTGGAACTTTAAAATTAAATATTCAGACAATCACACTCTGAACACCTTAATTGATGGTTATCTAGATGAAACATATAATTTGTTTGGAAGCGATAAGATAAGCTTCCCTGAACTTACAAAATGGCAAAAAACAAACGAACACTTAACTAACGTTCTGTTACATGATTTGAACGCTTCTCTAAGCAAAATCTGATAAATATATTTCTAACTATTTTTTATACACCAAATAAGATAAGGCGATTATGACTAAAACTGACTATCTGATGCGTTTAAGAAAATGCACTTCTATTGAAACACTGGAACGTGTAATCGAAAAAAATAAATACGAGCTTTCGGAAGATGAACTCGAATTGTTCTATTCCGCAGCTGATCACCGTTTGGCCGAACTTACCATGAATAAACTCTATGATAAAATTCCATCGTCTGTTTGGAAATTTGTCCGCTAAGCTGTAATGTTCAGATAGAAAGTGACTTGGGCCGGTAGCTATTATCGGCTGACATATAAGCTCATGATGGGCTAGAATTGGTGAGGGCTCTGCCAGCTACATCCCGGCACACGCATCCCTTGCTATGGCTGCTTCTTTCCAGACCTGACCAAGTTAACAAGTTAACGTTGCGGGAGAACCAACAGAGCCCCCATTGATGTTAGCTTCTCAAATTTTGAAGCGGTGGCCATTATCTTTCAAACATGATGAAATAGCAAGAAAACTTCATTTGAATGCTGCTTTATCATCCATAACGTTGTAAAAAACATCAAAACCCTAATGATTTTACTTAACAGAATATCTTTAGCTTTTTTAAATCAAAAATCATAGTAAACAAACAGTAAACAGACTCAATAAACAATAGATATAGTTAATAACTCTAATGAATCATTGTCATATCATATAAAAATCACATAATTTCACAATTTCAACCTCTAAGTTAAATAACAATCTCCCTATCCTTAAAATTTAAAATAACCATACAAATCAAAAGATAAAATTACAAAGAAGCATATTCGCATTATTCGACAATGCATTGATGAGATTAACAGTGATAATTCACATCTAAAATAAAAACTCATGGATAATTTTATTTACAATTTAATCTATTTATTTTCAAATAAATAAAAACTTATTACCCATAATCTTTCATTTATACTTTTCAAATGCTCTAAAAGTAAAGGCATGTTATGAGTCAAGCATTACAAAACTTAATTAACTTGATACATTTAGAAAAAATAGAAGAAGGCATTTACCGAGGACAAAGTGAAGACTTAGGATTTCCTCAAGTTTTCGGTGGGCAAGTCATAGGCCAAGCGCTATATGCAGCAAAACAAACCGTTGCGGATGATAGAATGATCCATTCCTTTCATAGCTATTTTCTACGTCCAGGTGATAGCCATAAGCCCATTGTTTACGATATTGAAGTATTGCGTGATGGAAAAAGTTTCAGTGCACGCCGCGTTAGCGCAATACAAAATGGTCATCCTATCTTCTACATGACCGTGTCCTTTCAAGGACATGAAGAAAGTTTTGAACATCAAAATACTATGCCCTTGGTTCCTTCTCCGGAAGAGTTAGATTCCCAAGAGGAAATGGTAAAAAAAATGGCTAGCTCCCTCCCGGCAAAGTTAAAAAAAGTTTTTTCCACTCCCCCCTTGGAGATGAAATTCGTTCCTCTTAAAAATCTATCTAATCATTCATCCCCAGTCCCTGTGCGTTATATTTGGTTCCGTAGCAACGGAAAAATGCCAGAAGATCCCGTCATTCATCATTGTTTGCTGGGTTATGCGTCAGATTTCAATTTCCTACCCACGGCACTACAACCCCATGGCGTAAAATTCATGGCGGAAAATATGCAAATAGCCACGATTGATCACTCAATGTGGTATCACCGTCCTTTCAATATGGATGACTGGTTACTCTATTCAATCGAAAGCCCATCAGCATCAGGGGCACGTGGTTTTGTCCGTGGGCATATCTATAACCGTGCAGGCGTACTTATTGCTTCTGCGGTTCAGGAGGGAGTAATTCGTAAGTTATAATGAATTGACACCGTATGCCGTAATCAATTTTTCTGTTATTACGGCATACCTATTTTCAAATAGATAAAAATGCTCAATTATAAGCACTTTCACCATGTGAAGTAATATCAAGCCCCTCTCTTTCTGACTCAAGATTAATACGTAGCCCAACCAATTTATCAGCGATCTTAAATGAAATATAAGCCGCTATTGATGACCAAACTATGCAGACCAATATACTAATAGCCTGAATCCCGAGCTGCCTTAACATTGTCATTCCTTCAGTAAATCCTGTTCCACCTAAAGCGGATGCAGTAAAAACACTGGTCAACAAACAACCAACAATGCCGCATACTCCATGTACACCAAACACATCACAAACATCATCAACATGTAGCCATTTCTTCAGTATGACTACTCCCCATAAGCCAGCAATACCTGCAATCAACCCCATCACCAATGCACCACCGATACCCACTGTTGCAGCAGCAGGCGTAATGACTACTAAACCCGAAATACACCCGGAACATGCTCCTAAAAGCGAAGGTTTCTGGCGAAATAGCCACTCACAGAAAACCCATGACAACACGGCTCCCGCCGTTGCTGCCATCGTATTCACTAGGGCCAGCGCCGAAATAGCATTTACTTCACCAGCGGATCCCACATTAAAACCAAACCACCCAATATAAAGGATCGCTGTTCCAATAAAGGTCATTGGTAGGTTATGAGGTTTAAATGCTTCCCGCCCAAAACCTGAGCGCTTCCCAAGTAAATAAGCACCAACTAAACCTGCTGCTGCCGCATTAATATGAACAACCGTCCCACCAGCAAAATCCAAGGCTCCATCCTGAGCTAACCAGCCGCCACCCCACACCATATGTGCCATAGGAATATAAGATGCTGTCAGCCATAACACACTAAAAATCAGCAATGCAGAAAAACGAATTCTTTCACATAACGCGCCTACCACCAAAGCAACCGTAATACACGCAAATGCACCTTGGAAAACAACATGAATTAACTGATAAAAACTACCAGTTAGATCAGTTATGGATATATTTTTTAACATAACCTGACTAAACCCTCCCCAAAAAGAGTTACCCGTCTCAAAGGTCATGCTGTATCCATAAATAATCCAAAGCACACACACCAATGAAAAACTGACAATCACCTGTGACATTAGTGACAACACATTTTTGCTGCGTAGTAATCCCCCATAAAATAAGGCAATGCCCGGTATTGTCATAAAAAGTACAAGTATCGTATTGATTAACATAAAGACCGTGTCTGCTTTATTGGGATTACTTTCCGCAGCAATCGCAAACGAAGGAAAACTGGCTGCAATACACGCTATGGATAAAAATTTATTCTTCATTTTCCCCTCCCATTTACAGTGCTGCATCATTCGTTTCACCCGTCCTGATCCGGACGGCATGCTGCAATTCAAAAAGAAAGATTTTTCCATCCCCCATTTTTCCGGTGAAAGCCGTCTGCTGAACAACATGGATAATTTCTTCAACCCGTTCATCATTGGTCGCAATATCAATCTTAACTTTGGGCAAAAAATTAACGTTGTATTCAGCACCCCGATAAAGTTCGGAATGGCCTTTTTGACGTCCAAATCCCTTTACTTCTGTTATAGTCATACCTTGTATACCTATATCAGCAAGTGCTTCCCGCA
Source organism: Xenorhabdus thailandensis (assembly GCF_037996785.1). NCBI lineage: Bacteria > Pseudomonadati > Pseudomonadota > Gammaproteobacteria > Enterobacterales > Morganellaceae > Xenorhabdus > Xenorhabdus thailandensis. The sequence continues at coordinate 51,824 of NZ_JBBMXF010000004.1, read as the reverse complement.
CTTCCTCCAGCTTAAATGGCTTTATGATGATGGTGATAAGTTTCATATTTCCCCCGTTTTTCACTACGTTGGTACAAGGAAATATGTGCAAGGGATATGCCAAAAGTTAAAAACGATGTGTAATCAGTCTGTTATCGAAAAACATCTTTAAAGAAGGAATAAAAAGGGAACAGAAAATACATCTGCTCCCCCTGTACTGCCTAAATATGCACGCTAAACGTGCACTGATTCATTCAACGTCTCACCAACTTGCTGAAGTTGGTACATTTGATAATAGCGTCCACGTTTTTCCAATAGCTGTTGATGCTGACCTTGCTCAACAATTGCACCACGATGTAGCACTAATATGGAATCAGCGTCAGTAATGGTTGAAAGACGATGAGCAATCACCACCAATGTCGTCTGTTTGCGGATCATTCTCAATGCTTTCTGTACTGATTGTTCTGTCCCAGAATCGATATTCGCGGTTGCTTCATCCAAAATAAGGATCTGGGGCGTTTGCACTAAAACTCTAGCCATTGCTAACAACTGTTTTTGGCCGGCTGAAAGTGTATTCCCTTGTTCTCCCAAAACGAAATTCAAACCATCGGGTAAATGACGAACAAAGTCAGCTAATTGAACTAATTCTAGTACTTCCCATATTTTCTCTTCGCTGATATCCCGCCCTAGCGTGATATTGTTGAGGAATGACGCGGCCAAAACAACAGGATCTTGCTGCACCATTGCCACTCCATTACGCAGCACTGAATGAGAAAGCGAAGATATGGAACGCCTGTCAAGATAGATCTCACCGTCTTGCCACGGATAGTACCCCATAATCAAATTAGCCAAAGTGCTTTTTCCACTCCCTGTATGCCCAACCAAGGCCACAAACCCATGTGGAGGAACATGCAGGTTAATATCGCTTAAGACAAGTTTGTCATCGCGATACGCAAAATTTAAGTTTTCAATATCAATTCTGCCACTTTCTAACGCCCGCAGATCATTGCCATATTGCTGTTGTGGACTATCCATCAATTCGAAAACACGTTCTCCTGACACCACCGCTTGCTGCAATACTGATTGCTGTGAAGTTAACTCAATCAGTGGCTCATTTAATCGCCCAAGATAATTAATAAAGGCATACAGTACACCAACGCCAATAACCTCAGTGCCTTTGATACCAAACAATAAGAGCAAACCACACAATATTGCGGCAGAAAAGAAACTCAATAATGGCCTTAATAACATGCCATCTAACCGTAAAGCCTGCATACGAGCCTGATAATGTGCTCGGTTGGTAGCCAACATTTTCTCGCCAAAACGAGCTTGCTGACGAAACTGCTGAATCACACTCATTCCATTAATGGCTTCATTGAAACCATCATTAATGTCAGCCAGATAACCGCGAACCCGCCTAATTATTGGGGTACTAAGACGCTGATAGATCACCATGACAAGAAAAACTGCCGGAAATATTACAATCGCAACACATGCCATACGCCAATCTAAAACAAACATGGCTATCAGCATGGCACCAATTAGTGCAACACAGCGAAATACCATTGGAATCACATTAACAAACAGATCTTTAATGACTTCAGTATCATTTGTTACGCGGGATATCAGTTGTCCAACGGGTTGATTATCAAAAGCGCTTAATGGTTGACGTAATGCTGAATCCATCACATCAGTACGAAGTTTCTGCACCACGCCCACGGATGCTTGATTAAAAAGTAATGTTTGATAGTAGTGTAAAGCGGCAGCAATAAACTGCAAAATCAAGAACATTGCGGCAAGCCCACCGACAATATCGAGCGGTAAGTTTCCCGTTGCAACCATATTGTCGATAAAATAGCTCACAAGCAGAGGTCCGCTTACCTCTGCCAATGCAGCAATCCACAACATCAATACAGCAATGAGCATCGGTTTACGGTAATTTTTACCATAAGAAAGCAAGCGCTTTAATGACGGCCATAGCTTACCTATATGAGTTTTAGTCATTTTCCCCACCCAATGCAGCTTCTAGTTGTTGGTAATGGTACATATCGGAATACCAACCTGATTGGGAGATAAGCTGTTTATGCTGGCCGTGTTGTGTAACCGAGCCATGTTGCATAACTAAAATATTATCCGCTTCCGTTAATGCCGACAGCCGATGCGCACTGATAATAACAGTGCGCTGTTGCCGCCATTGGCTAAGATTTTTCATAATCTGGTGTTCCGTGTGACCATCAACGGCTGATAGGGCATCATCAAGGATTAAAATCTCCGTCTCTAACAACAAGGCCCTAGCAATGGATATACGCTGTTTTTGTCCCCCGGAAAGCATCACACCGCGTTCTCCAACTTCCGTTTGATAACCTTGAGGTAATCGCAAAATATCATCATGTACACTTGCTAAACGAGCGACTTCTTCTATTTGCTCTTGAGTTGCATCAGGTCGCCCCAACGCAATATTACCTGCAACCGTATCCGAAAACAGGAAAGGAATTTGATTGACAATAGCCAATCGTGAACGCCATTCTTCTATTCGAAGCGCCGAGATATTTTTTGACTGGAAAAGAATAGTTCCATCGGTTACATCAAACTGCCGTTGTAACAACGCCAATAAAGTACTCTTCCCTGCCCCCGTTGATCCACAAAGCCCCAATAACTGACCAGGTTCTAGTTGGAAATGGATATTTTCCAAAACAGGTTTATCACTTTGGGGATAGGTAAATGTGTTGATATTTGCCTGAAAACTCCCTCGCTCTGAAGACAAAGACAACACACCATCTTCGGTTACCAGAGGTTCCTGCAACAAACTGCGGATACGTGTATAAGCAGCACTTCCTCTCTCAACAATGTTGAACATCCACGCCAACGCCAACATAGGCCAGATCATCAATCCCAGATACATGACAAAACTGGTCAGTTCACCAAGGGTCATGGAACCATTCACCACCATCCAACTCCCTCCGCCGACCGCTAAGAGGTTTGCAACAGTAATAGCAATGAAAATGGTAGGGTCAAAACGCGCATCTACACGCGCAACATGCATATTCTTACGCCCAGCTTCAATAGCAACTTCTTCGAACTGATTAGATTGCAGTTTTTCCAATCCAAACGCTTTTATCATGCGGATACTCGTCAAACTTTCCTGCGCATGGTTATTCAGTACAGAGAATGCGCCTTGCGCAGATTTAAAACGATGATGAAGCTGATTACCATAATGCTTAATCGCCAAGGCCATAATGGGCATCGGCGCGAGGGATAACAAAGTTAATTGCCAACTGATCTCCACGCTCATGACAATGAGGACAGAGCACCCCATGACTAAAGCATCAACCAAAGTAAGGACTCCCTCACCTGCGGCAAAAACAACTCTGTCAACATCATTTGTTGCGCGCGCCATGAGATCGCCTGTTCTGTGACGCAAATAAAACTCAGGGTTCTGACTACTCAGGCGCTTGTAGAAGTCACCACGCAGCTTAACAGCTAGCCGATAAGAAGCACCGAATAGCCATACACGCCAAACATATCGCAGGCCATAGATAACCAAAGCAATGAACAGCATTAACCCCAGCAACATGAAGAGCTGACGAAAAGTCATTGTTTTTGTGCTAATGCCATCAACGATAATCCCAACTAAGTAGGGAGGAATGAGTTGCAGCACCGCAATCAAAACGAGAAAAATGACAGCTCCCAGATAACGCCGCCATTCACGAATAAAATACCAGCTTAATTGTGAAAATAATCTCACACACCTATTCCCAAGGTAAAAAATGAAAGAGTTAGCACCTACCGACCAAAGGGATCTTTATGATGTTATTGAATCTGGTATTGGCAGCGCCGTTGTATATTTGATCTTTTCCATGGCAAAGTTAGAAGTCACATCAATCAAACCAGAAACCCCATTTACCATACGTTTGTAGAAATGATCATAACTCTTCATATCAACAACTTCTATATGCATCAGGTAATCATATTCACCCGCCATGCGATAAAATGTTAAGACTTCTGGCATCTCTTTTATAAAGCTGACAAACTGTTCATACCACTCACTGCTATGTTGCTGGGTTTTAATCATCACTATCACTGTCAAACCCAGACCGAGTTTTTCCCCATTTAACAAGGCAACCCTGCCAACAATATAACCTTCATCTTCAAGTCGCTTAAGGCGCTTCCAGCAAGGTGTCGAAGTCAAATTAACGGCTTCAGCCAGTGCGTTCAAGGATAGACTACAATCCTGTTGGAGCAGTTCCAGTAGCTTACGGTCTATTTTATCTAACATATCTATATCCTATAGAAATATTTTCCAAATATAACGGATAATTACAGAAAAATAACAACCTATTTCTCCAAACGTAAGAGTAATCTATATGCCACTACAGTATTATTATTTAGGGTCAATTTATGTCGTCTTTATGGGCTAAAAATGCCATAAAAGCTATCCAAGCTGATTATCAACGCAGCGCTGATACACATCTCATTCGCCTGAATCTCCCAATGTTTCCGGGTATTCATCTTTATCTCAAAGATGAGAGCACTCATCCCACCGGTAGCCTCAAACATCGGCTTGCACGTTCCCTATTCCTGTATGCACTCACGAATGGTTGGATCCAGGAAGGAACACCTATTATTGAAGCTTCATCTGGAAGTACCGCTGTTTCGGAAGCTTATTTTGCCCGCTTACTGGGTTTACCATTTATTGCAGTTATGCCTTTCTGTACTGCTAAACGCAAAATTCAAGAGATTGAGTTCTATGGTGGTAAATGCCATTTTGTAGAGCATTCTGCCTTGATTTATCAAGAATCAGAGCGCCTGGCAAAAGAGCTTAATGGCCATTACATGGATCAGTTTACCTATGCCGAACGAGCAACTGACTGGCGAGGAAACAATAATATTGCAGAAAGTATTTTCCGCCAGATGCAACTAGAGCCCTTTCCTGAACCAACTTACATCGTTATGAGTGCAGGAACGGGTGGCACATCTGCGACACTTGGTCGTTATATCCGCTACCAAGGATATGACACTAAACTCATTGTTGTCGATCCAGAGAACTCCGTCTTCTACGATTGCTACCACCAGAACCGCCATGATATTTGCAGAGGTACGGGCAGTAAAATAGAAGGAATTGGCCGTCCACGCGCAGAACCTTCTTTTATTCCTACGGTTATCGATGACATGATCCAAGTTCCCGATCTTGCCACAATGGCTACCATTTATTGGCTTGAAAAACTCATTGGTAGAAAAACGGGAGCCTCAACAGGGACTAACGTCTGGGGAGCTTTACAACTCGCCAAGCAGATGCACGATAACAACCAACAAGGGGCAATCGTGACATTAGTCTGTGACAGTGGGGAGCGCTACCTTGATACTTATTACAACCCAGAGTGGGTTCGCAATAATATCGGGGATATCACACAGTATCTAACACAACTACCCAAGTTAAACGGTTATGAGTAACATATCTCCTTCAATTTATTGAGGTAAATATCATGAAACGAGCCGTTGTTGTATTCAGTGGTGGACAGGATTCCACCACTTGTTTAATTCAGGCACTCCACCAATATGACGAAGTTCACTGTGTCACCTTTGATTATGGACAGCGTCATCGTGCTGAAATTGATGTAGCTTGTCGTATAAGCAAAGAATTGGGTGCTGCCGCCCACAAAGTACTTGATGTGACTTTATTGAACGAGCTCGCAATCAGTAGCCTGACAAGAGACAGTATTCCTGTACCCGATTTCTGTGAAAGTGAAAAAAGTGGCCTCCCAAGTACTTTTGTACCTGGCCGTAATATATTGTTTTTAACTCTGGCAGCAATTTATGCTTATCAGGTTGAAGCTGAAGTCGTTATTACTGGCGTTTGTGAGACAGATTTTTCGGGCTATCCAGATTGCCGTGATGAATTTGTCAAAGCCCTTAATAAAGCAGTTAGCCTTGGTATCGCTCGTGATATTCGTTTCGAAACTCCTCTGATGTGGTTAAACAAGGCGGAGACTTGGGCATTGGCCGATTATTATCAAAAATTAGATTTTGTTCGCAATAGAACCCTTACATGCTACAACGGTATCCAAGGTGACGGATGCGGTGAATGCGCTGCCTGCCACCTCAGAGCTAAAGGATTAAATGATTATTTAAGCAATACCCAAGCCACGATGTTAGATATGAAATCCAAAACACATCTCAGTTAGTCAAAACATTTTATTTCATTAATATTATCCATGAGAGGTTCCCCGAGCCTCTCATTCCACATTTTTGTCTTATCGTTATTCGGCATTGTTTTTATAAAATTCCATTTTTTCTCGTAATTCGCCTTCTAAAACTAACGCTTTTTGCGTTTTCAAATCAATACAAGCAAATGTAGTTAAAGCATCTACAATAATTTGGTTATCACTTCTACGTATAATTTCCTGGAAAAATGTACCGCTTTTGTTACGTAACTCTCGCATCGAAGATTTCACTTCAAGTTCATCTGTAATCATGGCTGGATGGCGATAATTAATATTGATATTCACCACAACAAAACCAATATTCTTACGATTTAACCATTCCAACGTGTTATTTTCAGTAAGTAAATCCCAGCGAGCGGCTTCCATAAATTCCAAATAACGGGCATTATTCACATGCTGAAAAATATCAATATGGTAACCTCTGACTTTGATAATTGTGCTCATTGCTATTTCGCCCCACACTCATCCGACCAGATAAAATGTAACAATAGCAAAACAATTCAATTACAATAGTATTTAATCAATTATTCTTGATCGATATCACAGCCCTCTTGATTAAATGACTGGCAATACACAAGAGGGCACCACACTTAGTAAGTCAATTTATCTCTATTTTTCTCTATAAAAATCGGACCAATACCTTGTACTTCCTGTAATTGTTCTATTGCTGTAAAAGGACCATATTTTTCACGATATTCAATGATCGCCTGTGCTTTTTTAGTGCCAATCCCATTGAGTTCTTTCGCTAACTCTTCAGCATTGGCTGTATTAATATTAATTCCTTCTTTTCCCTGTATCTGCTGGCCTGAAACTTGCTCTCCCCCTTCTTTCACCTTACCGTTTTCAACGGTGGTTTTAACAGGTTGTTTCACAGTAGACTCATTAACGGTATCGGCATGGGTTAATGGTATGCTGATACACAATGCCATCATGAGTGAATTAAATAATATCCTTAAATTTTTCATGTAAATCTCTCCATGTTTTGTTGGTGAAAGAGAGATTGCCACAACGATATTTCCAGGCAACAGGCAAAGTTTAGATATGCGAAAGGCCACGAAAGTGGCCTTTTTCAATTACTATTTTGCAAAAACAGATGCGAGTAACTTCGCAAGTTTATTCAAGTTGACCGAATTTAATATCCGCATCATCACGTAAATTCATTATTAGTGACTCCAGCATGATATTGCCGGTCTGATACTGATAACCCGCCATATATTGTTTGAGCAGATCATCTGTAACAGTTCCAGGAACAACTTTATCCAATTGGATAAGCACAGCGTTACCAAGTTCATCTTGAGCTAACCCATATACTGGCTTACCCTCTTTAGGATGAGGTAAAGTGAATGCCACATCGGTAGCCTGATTAGTTTGTGGCAGATGTTTTATCACGGTAGGTTGCTCGAACTGAATTCCCTCGGTTTTCAACGCTTGCTCACCTTTGCCTTCTTTCAGGGCAGCCAGTAGTTTTTCACTTTCAACCTGAATTTGTTTTTCTGCTTTCTGGCGTTTCACCAATTCAGTAACTTCAGGTTTAGCCTGTTCAAACGATTGGACTGTCTCAGGCTTAACACTATCAACACGCAGAATAAAAGCCCTATCGCCTTCAACCGAAATGACATCAGAGTTAATGCCTGTCGCGCCTTTATCATCAATCAAATTACCAGAGAAAATAGCCTGAACAACTTGGTTGAAATTAATATCAGCGGGAACATGATCGCGATCAAACCAGTCCGTAGTCACAGCTTGATAACCAGCCGCTTTTTCTGCAGCTTCTAAAGACTCATTATCATTAGCGGCAGCATCACTCACTTTCCGTTGTAATGCATAGAAAGCATCAACCGCTTTTTCCTGCTTAACAATTTTTTCTATTTCCGAACGTACATCCGCCAACGGTTTGACTTCCTGAGATTTAATATCATCTAAACGGAAAATGGCATATCCATTAGACAATTTGACCACATCGGAAAGTTGCCCTTTCTGAGTCAAATTCGCTGATTTGAGCTCCTTAGGCTGAGAACTTTCTTCCATCCACCCCAAATCTCCCCCTTTTTGAGCAGAAAATTTGTCAGTCGATTTTTCTGACGCCAATTGGCTAAAATCAGCCCCTTTCTTTAACTCATCCAAAACCGATTTAGCGGCAGAGTCTAAATCCTGTTGAATAAAACTATACTTCTTCTGTTCAGGTTTAGTGTATTTTACCAAGTTGCTTTTATAATATTTCTCAATATCAACATCAGATACAGTGACATTTTCCAGTTCGTTAGCAGCATCCATTTTGATATAACTGACTTTCACTTTTTCTGGCACAGTGAAATGCTGACTATTTGTGTCATAGTATTTTTTCAGCTCTTCATCGGTAACTGTTTGCTTCTCTTCAATTGACTTCAATTCAAGAGTCGCAAAACGCACTGTCCTTTCTTGCAGAAGTAATGCCACTTCCCGTTTTATTTCTGACGGTAATGCAATTTCCGCATCTATAACAACTTGCTTCAATTGACGATTAATCAGCTCCTGACGAACCTGTTCCGCAAAACTATCAGGACTGATGTTTGAATGGGCAAGCCAGTTTAAATACTCCTGATATTTTTTATTATCAAATTGGCCGTCAGTCTGGAGAAACGGTAGATTACGTATCTCTTGTGCAACCTGATTATCGCTTGCTGATAAACCCAGCTTACGGGCATATTGTTCAATCAAAGTAGCATTGATAAGTCTTTCCAATGATTGGCGCCGAAGCTGCTGTAGCATCTGTTCATTGCTTAACAAAGTTGAGAATTCATCTCCCAGCTTCTCCTGCTGAGCATTTTTTTCTTGCAAAAATGCCTGCTCTAGCTGAGCACGACTAATGGTTTGGCCATTCACTTTGGCAGCATAATTACCCCCTTCGCTTGACAAGTAACCCGTTACACCCGTCACCAAGAAAGTCAGGATAATTAGAGCCAACACAATTTTGAGCACAGGACCGTTCGCCGCCGTGCGTAGGTTGTCCATCATAAAGACGTAAAACTCCGCTTTAGTGAAAAAGAAACTGTCATATTACGACAATTCAAACGCTAAGAGAAAAAAAGCGCACCAATCAATTGATGCGCTTATATTCTAGCCTATCAACACGACCTAGTCAGTTGAAGTTTATTGCAATAACAAAAACTAAGGCCTGTTTTTTGCTCATTAACCATTAACAGCGTCTTTCAAACCCTTTCCAGCCCGGAAAGAAGGTAATTTCGCTGCTGCGATCTTGATTTCTTTGCCTGTTTGAGGGTTACGCCCTATACGCGCAGAACGCTTACGCACAGTAAACGTACCGAACCCTACTAAAGCGACATCATCACCGTTTTTCAATGTACTAGATACGGAAGAAATGAATGCATCTACTACACGTCCAGCTGCTACCTTAGAAATATTGACATCAGCCGCAATTTTGTCGATCAGTTGTGACTTATTCACTCTTATCATCCCCATTTTAGTATTACCATCGTAACGGAACCAACTTACAACGGATAACACGACAGTTCTACTGCCATATCAATCCTTTTCCAGTATTAGCAAGAAATCATGGAACGGCAAAAAATTTAAACAAATAATTAGCAAAATCCTTGTATCTTAAAATTTGACTACACTATTTCACACAATGGCTTGTACGCTTCAGGCTGAGTTAATGGGGTGAATCGTATCATCCTATTAACTCATAAAAATATCGCTTAAGACAATTACTCACCCGATAGGACGAGGAACAGTCACATTAGTCTAACTTGATAATAAAAAAGGCTGGTGAGACTGAATTTACTCACCAACCTGAATTTTATATACAGTTATTATCGAATTAGCTCACTATTCTTGTATTATTTTAGTGATACTACTTCTGCGCCAAATGCTGGTTCCTGCAAAGCAATAGATAAAACATCTTCTATACGCTTAACGGGATGGATCTCCAAATCTTGGATTACGTTCTGCGGGATCTCTTCTAGATCTCGTTTATTATCATCTGGGATCAAAACCGTTGTAATTCCCCCACGATGCGCTGCCAGCAGTTTCTCTTTCAGGCCACCGATTGGCAGGACTAAACCACGCAGAGTAATTTCCCCTGTCATAGCTACATCAGCACGAACTGGGTTACCTGTCAGGCAAGAGACCAACGCTGTGCACATTGCAATACCTGCACTTGGGCCATCTTTTGGAGTCGCTCCTTCCGGTACATGAACATGAATATCACGTTTCTCATGGAAATCAGAACTGATACCCAGTTTATCAGCACGAGCACGAACAACTGTCAATGCCGCCTGGATGGATTCCTGCATCACTTCACCCAATGAACCGGTATAAGTCAACTTACCTTTACCTGGTACACTGGCTGTTTCGATCGTCAGCAAATCTCCACCTACTTCTGTCCACGCCAAACCCGTTACCTGCCCAACTCGATTCTCTGTATCAGCACGGCCATAATCCACTTTCTGCACACCCAGATAATCTTTCAAGTTATCCGCGTTAATTTCAATGTGCTTCAGTTTCTTATCCATCAGTAATGCTTTGACCGCTTTACGACACAATTTAGAGATTTCACGTTCCAAACTACGAACGCCAGCCTCACGCGTGTAGTAACGGATAATGCCAATAATTGCACCATCATCGATAGTTAATTCATCTTTCTTCAGTGCATTACGCTCGATCTGTTTTGGCAACAGATGACGTTTGGCAATATTCAGTTTTTCATCTTCGGTATAGCCCGATAGGCGAATGACCTCCATACGATCCAACAGTGGAGCAGGAATATTCATGGAGTTAGATGTTGCCACAAACATGACATCGGAAAGATCGTAATCAACTTCAAGGTAATGATCGTTAAATGCTACGTTTTGTTCAGGATCAAGCACTTCTAACAATGCTGAAGCAGGATCACCACGCATGTCGGATGACATTTTGTCGATTTCATCCAACAAGAATAATGGATTTTTAACCCCTACCTTGGACATTTTCTGGATTAATTTGCCCGGCATTGAACCAATATAAGTACGACGGTGCCCACGAATTTCCGCTTCATCACGTACACCACCCAATGCCATACGCACATATTTACGCCCTGTTGCACGTGCGATAGAACGACCCAATGAGGTTTTTCCCACACCAGGAGGCCCCACTAAACAAAGTATCGGCCCCTTAAGCTTACTAACGCGACTCTGTACCGCAAGATATTCAAGAATACGCTCTTTGACACGCTCCAAACCATAATGGTCTGTATCCAGCACTTCCTGAGCTTTTATTAAATCTTTTTTTACCTTGCTACGTGACACCCAAGGAACTTGCACCATCCAATCAATGTAACTACGAACAACCGTTGCTTCAGCCGACATCGGAGACATCATTTTTAATTTCTGCAATTCTGCTTCAGCTTTTTCGCGTGCCTCTTTCGGCATGTTCGCGTCTTCGATCTTGCGTTTCAGCGTCTCATATTCATCAGGTGCATCATCCATCTCACCCAACTCTTTTTGGATCGCTTTCATTTGCTCATTCAGGTAATACTCGCGCTGGCTTTTTTCCATCTGTTTTTTAACGCGATTACGGATACGTTTTTCTACCTGTAGCAGATCGATTTCTGATTCCATCATTGCTATCAGATATTCAATACGTTCAACAACATTAGACATCTCTAAAACTGTTTGCTTGTCGTTGATTTTCAAAGGCATATGTGCAGAGATGGTATCTGCTAATTTTGCCGCATCTTCAATACTGTGCAACGATGTCAATACTTCTGGCGGGATCTTTTTATTCAGTTTGATGTAACCTTCAAACTGATTAATAACCGTTCTTACCAGAACTTCTTGCTCACGTTCATCAACCTCAGGGGATTCAAGGTATTCAACTTGTGCATAAAAATACTCGCCATTATCCGTCAACGTGGTAATGCGAGCGCGCTGTAAGCCTTCAACCAGAACTTTCACTGTGCCATCTGGCAACTTTAACATCTGTAAAACAGAAGCCACTGTACCTACGGAGAAAAGATCATTGACTCCCGGCTCATCAGTAGATGCTTCTTTTTGCGCGACCAACATGACTTGTTTGCCATGCTCCATTGCTGCTTCTAGGCAATGAATCGACTTCTCACGCCCAACAAACAGAGGGATCACCATATGTGGGTAAACCACTACATCGCGCAAAGGCAATACAGGGATTTCTATGCGTTCGGAACGCTCAGGATTCATAGAGCTCTCTCTTCGTTTAGCTTTCGCCAGTTTTAGGAATCTCGTGAAACACGGTTTTCACGAGTTTCACTTCAAAGAATATAAAATATATGGGGACGGGAATCTGACATTCAATAGCCTATGTTTGTAAAAAACAAAATGAGGGAGAACCCCTCATTTTTTTACAATGCGTATTGATAATCAGCACTTACTACCCCATTTCTTCACTCACCAGAAACTTGGGCATCCGGCTTGCTATATATCAATAATGGTGCGGAGTTATCTTCAACAACTGTTTCATCAACAACAACTTTCTCTACATGTTCCATCGATGGCAGATCGTACATTGTATCCAGTAAAACACCCTCAACAATTGAACGAAGACCACGAGCACCTGTTTTGCGTGCCATTGCTTTTTTCGCTATGGCAGTCAATGCTTCTTTTCTGAACTCCAGTTCCACACCCTCAAGGTTAAACAGGGCCTGATACTGTTTGGTCAGTGCATTTTTCGGTTCCTGTAGGATCTGGATCAATGCATCTTCATTAAGTTCAGTCAGTGTCGCTACCACTGGCAGACGACCAATAAACTCAGGAATTAACCCAAATTTAATTAAATCTTCCGGTTCAACCTGAGCCAGCAATTCACCTTCAGTTGCTTTCTCCGATTCTCCCCTAACTGTAGCACTAAAACCGATACCTGAACTGACGTTCAAACGCTGGCTGACAACTTTATCCAAACCGGCAAACGCCCCTCCACAGATAAATAGGATCTTGGAAGTATCAACTTGTAAGAATTCCTGCTGTGGGTGCTTACGACCACCTTGAGGAGGAACCGCTGCCACAGTACCTTCAATCAGCTTCAGCAGAGCCTGCTGAACCCCTTCTCCCGATACATCACGAGTAATTGACGGGTTATCAGACTTGCGGGAAATTTTATCTATTTCATCAATATACACGATACCACGTTGTGCTTTCTGCACATCGTAGTCACATTTTTGCAGAAGTTTCTGGATAATATTTTCTACATCTTCCCCAACATAACCCGCTTCGGTTAATGTCGTGGCGTCAGCCATAGTAAACGGAACGTCTAAATAGCGAGCAAGTGTCTCTGCCAACAATGTCTTACCGCTACCTGTTGGGCCAATCAACAGAATATTACTTTTGCCAAGCTCCACACCGTTAGTGGAGTCACCATTACGCAGTCTCTTGTAATGATTATAAACCGCAACCGCTAACACTTTTTTCGCTGCTTCCTGGCCAATAACGTAATCATCCAGATGTTGGCGAATTTCGTGAGGAGTAGGTAATGCGCTACGTTCACGATGTGGTACCAGTTCTTTAATTTCTTCGCGAATGATATCGTTACATAAATCGACACATTCATCGCAGATATACACTGACGGGCCGGCTATTAATTTCCGTACTTCATGTTGGCTTTTTCCGCAGAAAGAGCAATACAGCAGCTTTCCTGAACCGTCTTTGCGCTTATCTGTCATCAGTCAACCTCACTTTATGAACTGTTATCCCAGTCTGTCCGGCATAACAGAAAAAACGCTATTACTCCACCTAGTTTGGCATCAAAATCAAGCTTAGAGAAAAGGCCAGCATTGTTCGGAGTAATAAAGTAACTATTAAATAATTAGCTGCGTTGGGTAAATATACTATCAACCAGCCCGTATTCTACGGATTCTTCGGCTGACAAGAAACGATCGCGTTCTGTATCCTTGACGATCTTCTCAAGTGGCTGCCCAGTATGTTTCGCCATCAATTCGTTCATACGCGCTTTAACCTTGAGTATTTCCTGCGCATGAATCTCAATGTCAGTTGCTTGTCCTTGGAAACCACCTAGTGGCTGGTGAATCATAACCCTGGAATTTGGTAGACAGAAACGTTTCCCTTTTGCTCCAGCAGTCAACAAGAATGCCCCCATTGAACAAGCCTGCCCCATACAAATAGTACTCACTTCTGGTTTGATAAACTGCATAGTATCATAAATAGACATACCTGCTGTAATAACCCCACCAGGTGAGTTAATATATAAATGAATGTCTTTTTCTGGGTTTTCTGCTTCCAAGAATAGCATTTGGGCAACAATCAAGTTCGCCATATGATCTTCGACAGGCCCCGTCAGAAAAATAATACGATCCTTTAATAAGCGGGAGAAGATATCAAATGCACGTTCGCCACGTGCTGTTTGTTCAACCACCATCGGCACCAAAGACATGTTAGGTGCATATTGATCTTGCTTGCCACTGTATGACATTTCCGTCTCCTAATAGAACTCACGCTGGTGCCATTCATAACTGATTCTACTTGAGATAAGCGATGATGACCATGATCCAAAGTTAACTAACAAGGGGCATTCCCCCCCTCTAAAAAGTAGTAAGCTCTTACATAATAGTAAGAAAGGATATGCGGTTAAATCTGTTTTTTTCAAGAAAAATAAAAAAACCCGCAAGCAGAGCCTGCGGGTTTACTTTAGTTCACTTCATTGAGAATCGAGGTTTTATCATCTCAGGTAATCAATAAATGAAACTTATGCCAACTGATTTTGATTCATAAGTTCATTGAAGCCAGTTTCTTTTTCAGAAACTTGCGCTTTACTCAGAACAAATTCAACAGCCTGCTCTTCCAGAGCAATGTTGCGAATGTTGTTCATCATTTCTTTATTTTTGCTGTAGTATTCAACAACCTCTTTCGGATCTTCATAAGCTGCAGCCATATCTTCAATCAACGCAGTAACGCGATCTTCTTCGACTTTCAGCTCATTGCCGCTGATAACTTCACCTAACAGCAAGCCAACAACAACACGACGTTTAGCCTGCTCTTCGAACAGTTCACGTGGCAGTTCCAGGGCTTGTTTTTCACTACCGCCAAAACGCTGAGCAGCCTGGCGACGCAGTACATCGATTTCACTATCAACAACAGCCGCAGGAACTTCAATTTCGTTAGCCTTAACCAGACCATCCAGAACCTGAGTTTTGATGTTGTTACGAACAGCGTTTTTCAGTTCACGTTCCATATTCTTGCGAACTTCAGCACGCAAACCTTCAACAGTACCATCAGCAATACCAAAGCGCTTGATGAACTCTTCAGTCAGCTCCGGTAATTCACGCTGCTCAACTTTTTTCAAGCTGATCGCGAACTTCGCAGCTTTACCTTTCAGGTTCTCTGCATGGTAATCTTCTGGGAAAGTCACATCGATAGTAAATTCTTCACCTGCTTTGTGACCAACGATACCGTCTTCAAAACCTGGGATCATGCGACCCTGTCCCATTGCCAGAACGAAATCAGTTGATTTACCGCCTTCGAATTCTTCACCATCAATGGAGCCTGTGAAATCAACAGTGACACGATCTTCCGCAGTCGCTGCTTCATCGGTTTCTTTCCAATCTGCCTGCTGTTTACGCAGCGTTTCCAGCATGTTGTCAACGTCTGCATCTTTTACTTCAACAACAGGTTTTTCAACTTCGATTTCTTCCAGACCTTTCAGTTCAATTTCTGGATATACTTCAAACTCAACTGCGTAAGCGAAGTCTTCACCTTCTTTAAACTGTTCAGGTTTGTAGCTTGGTGCACCTGCTGGATTGATTTTCTGCTCAATGATCGCATTGATGAAATTGCGCTGCATCAAATCACCCAGAACATCTTGAAGAACAGAAGCGCCATAACGCTGCTTAACGATCTTCATTGGGACTTTGCCCTTACGAAAGCCGTCGATACGGACTTTCTTTGCTACATTAACCAGTTCACTGTCAACTGCTTTTTCGATATCGGCAGCAGGAACGGTGATTGACACACGACGCCCAAGGCCTTGAGTGGTTTCAACAGAAACTTGCATCTTGTTACCTCAAAAAAATCATAGTGCTCGGTCAACTTCAGAACGGCTGCAAGGCTTGAAAAAAGCTGATTGCAGTACTCTTTAAGAACCGGGGCGGTCGCATTTAAAAACCGAGAATCCCTGTGATCAGAAGCGTCCCGAAACCATTCTAAAAATTTAGACGCAGCATTATAGCGGCGCAGACAGTATGAGTCGAGAATTGCAGACAAAAGCCTGCATGATTCGTTGACTTATGTGATAAACGTTGCTCAATGACTGCGTCATAATATTGTTTATGATGATACTGCTTATGCAATATGCATATAAACAAAAATACAGCCCAAAGGCTGCTAGCTAAAATTAAATCCAGATTAATAAAATAGAGACAAACAAGCTATGAGATTAACTCGAAAAATCATAAAGTTGATGTCGTTGTACTTCCGCCTCGACACGCCGGAGAAACCAGAATAGTATCTGCTAATTCTGTCCACTCCTTCTCCGTATAAGTATGAAGAGCCAATGCATGTACACCTTCCTCTAATTCTTTAGCCAAGACACTATATACTGAGCGGTGACGGCTAAGCATTCTTTGTTCAACAAATTCATTGCTTATGATAACAATTTTAAAATGGCTTTCAGAACCCGCTGGCACATTGTGACGATAACTTTCATCGGTCACTTCCAGATGAGAAGGCTTAAATGCCGCCTGTAACTTTGTTTCTATTTCTTGACGAACCATCCCACTCTCCTAAATCACCAAAGGTTATTTATCAACCATATCATTGATTCTAGTTTATTTCCCGTAACTTATAACATCGGGATAACCAAATCGCTTTAACAGTATTTATGTCAGGTATTTCTCACGATATTTCAAACTGTGTTTCAATCATCAGGGATATGCCGCTACCAATGGCGATGCTATGATTACAGCGGTTTAAACTACCTGTATTAGTATTGAATATCCGAATCTTGAATTGAGAAAACCTAAATGCTAAAGAAAATATTTATTCCATTGATCACGCTTTTCTTTTTATCTGGGTTATCTGGCTGTGCAGACTCAGGTAATACATTAGCCATTCAACCCAAAATTACCCTGCCACCAGCAGATCCAACCATGAAAGCGATCACAGTCAGTATTAGTGGGGTCGACCATCGTCAATCTCAAGCCTTGGCCCAAATTAACCGTAATGCACGATTAGTCACCTTGGTTCCTTCCCGTGATTTACGCTTCTTACTACAAGAAGCGCTAGAAAAACAAATGGTGGCTCGCGGCTATATGATAGGCTCTCCTGCTAATGCCAACCTGCAGGTCATTGTTAATCAACTCTACGCTGATGTGAAAGAAGGTAGTCTGCGTCATGAGATTTCAACCAAAGCTGAAATCTCTATCATTGCTTATGCTCAAGACGGTAGTAAACAAATTAAAAACTATCGTACCAGCTACAATGCCCAAGGACCATTAGCAGCAACAAACGCAAAAATTGCTGACGCAGTCAATACTGTCTTATCTGATGTAATTGCAGATATGGCTCAGGATGCGTCAATCAGCACCTTTATCAAACAAAACGTCCACTAATAGGATAATGAACAAACTTTCTGCCTAATTCTGACAAAATTAGATAGTATGCAGAAAGTTTTGGGAGGCCCATGACTAACCACCGTTATTTAAACCTGTCTGCATTACGCAACTATCGAACCCTTCTATTACTGGGCTTTGCCTCAGGTCTGCCTCTTGCCCTCACGGCTGGAACACTACAAGCATGGATGACCGTTGAAAACGTCGACATCCGAACTATCGGTTTTTTCACTTTGGTTGGTCAAGCCTATGTTTTTAAGTTTCTTTGGGCGCCCACAATGGATCGATATACCCCCTCCTTTTTAGGTCGCCGACGAGGGTGGATGCTCACTACGCAAATTTTATTGATCGTCAGTATTGCAGCAATGGGGTTCCTTCAACCTTCCCAGCATTTATGGTGGCTTGCTGCATTGGCTGTTGCTATTGCATTCTTTTCAGCTTCCCAAGATATTATTTTTGATGCCTACAAAACCGACTTGTTATCACAAGAAGAACGCGGATCAGGTGCCGCCATTTCCGTATTGGGTTACCGGTTGGCTATGCTGGTTTCTGGTGGATTAGCTTTGTTACTTACCACCTATATTGGCTGGCAAAGTATGTATTGGGTTATGGCTGGACTGATGCTGATCGGTGTATATGCCACGTTTAAAGCCAAAGAACCAGAAATCAATATAGCACCACCAAAAACATTACATCAGGCAGTATTCGAACCATTGTTTGATTTTTTCAGCCGTAACAATGCCTGGCTTATCCTGCTATTGATTGTACTGTACAAACTGGCAGATGCCTTTGCTCTCTCACTCAGCACACCTTTCCTTATCCGTGGTGCTGGTTTCAGTCCGGCTGAAGTCGGTATGATCAACAAAACTCTCGGACTTGCGGCAACCATTGTCGGTGCATTGTACGGCGGTTACTTGATGCATCGATTGAGCTTGTTTCGTGCCTTGATGATCTTTGGCATTCTCCAAACTGTTTCAAACTTCGGTTATTGGATACTTGCGGTTACCCCTAAAGATATCTACCTAATGGGGGCTGCGATTTTTCTGGAAAATATCTGTGGCGGCATGGGAACAGCAGCTTTTGTTGCTCTTCTAATGACCTTATGTAATAAATCATTTTCAGCAACACAATTCGCGTTGCTTTCTGCATTATCAGCAGTTGGCCGAGTTTATGTTGGCCCAGTAGCAGGATGGTTTGCAGAATCCTATGGTTGGCCAATGTTTTATCTATTTTCTGTTATTGTCGGATTACCGGGGCTCGTGTTGTTGTTCGTCTGCCGTAAGACACTGACTTACACCGAGAAAAATGATGATTTTCTACCTCGAACACTATTCAAAAACGCTTATAAATTTGCCTTCACGATAATGATATTGTCCGCCCTGATATTCATAGTTTGGTTAATTATCAATAGCGTACTATTTATCATCATTCATTTAGTGTCTCTGGTATACACGATATCGTCAGAATACATGCTATATCTGCATAAAATCAGTGAGTGGATATCTCCACTATTATCCTGGAGTGTAATCATTGGAACCTTGGGCTTTCTTTTAGGTGGAATACTAGATTATTTGGCTTTGAAGAAAAGTAAGCTCACTTAGGTTACTGTTCCCATTCAACGCCCCTTTCGCACTTGCCTACAGCAGAAGGTTGACACAGCTCAGCCTTCTGTTACCAGTTTATATTGCTGGCTTATCGGGTTTATATAGTGACAAACTTCACAAGAAGAGTAAAAACCTACAATTAGGTAGCCTGAAAAACATTTTTTTCAAAGTGAGATTATTTATATTTGAACTAACAAATATTATTATTTGAATGCATATTATTTCGAATTATTCGAAATATCGTTAACCACCTTAAAATTATATAAAGGGAATTTATGAAAAGACGTATTTTGACACTCACCGCAATTGCCGCAGCCTTAGTTTCTGCTTCAGCTAGCGCGGAATACCAGTGGGGATTTGGCAATGTCAGCATGAACTACCTTGACTGGAGCAAACATACCACTCATAAGACTGGACAAACCTCACATAAGGATGATTTTGCTTATTTAGAACTGGAAGGTGGAGCAGGATTTAGCTGGGGCGAACTCTATGGCTTCGCTGATCTAGAGAATCCTTTTAACAGTAAAACAGCTCAGCCGGGTGATAACCAACGTTATACTTTCAAGACAACAGGCCGTTTCTATTTGGGTGATACAGGTTTCAACCTTTATGGTCATGTTTATGGAACCTATTCATTACCAGGAAAAGCAAACGGTGGAAACTTCCATGAAGTTAATACACTCTATGGATTAGGCTATAACGCTAATATTGCTGGCCTGTGGTTCAAGCCTTTTGTCGCATTGCATTATGTTGACCAAACTTTCTATTCAGGAAATAACGGTTATGTCGTAGGCTGGGTTGCAGGATACGATTTCAATCTTTGGGAACAAAAATTCAGTGTTACAAACTGGAATGAAATTGAATTGAATCGCAATGAACGCTACGGTAACGGCGGACGTAAAGGCATTAATGGCGCTATTGCATTATGGTGGACTCCACATCCTTCTTTTACAACTGGAGTACAATACCGCTATGCGGATAACAAACTAGGGGAAGACTTCTTGCAGGATGGTATTGTTTATAGTGTGAAATATAACTTCTAATAATTAGTTTAATCGGTGAGTAGCTTGATGCTGCTCACTAAAACCGATAAATAATAGTTATCTCATCGATAATAAAGCCTGTTTTGAGAGTTTTTATTTGATTATTATCAACTTTTTTCTTTTTAAAATAGAGTGTTATTTGAAATTAATTGTCAATTCTGATTTTTTGGTTAAAATAACCAGCCGAAATTAACGTTTTGTTAAATTTAGAATTACATGTGATCCCTCTAACATAAAAAGCCTACAAGCCAACCTGCTTCTATTACAATTGTTTACACTCCGGTAACCTTACCGTAGAATGCCCGCACTGATGAAACGACAATAAAGCTTTTGTTATCTGGGGTCGCTCAATGAGACTTATGAAATACAAAAAAACTATTGGGTTATCGTCATTACTCGCAGCCACTTTAATGCTAAGTGGTTGCGATATGGTATTGATGAATCCCAAAGGAGCAATCGGCGTCGAACAAAAAACGCTGATACTGACAGCGTTCGGTTTAATGCTGATCGTTGTTATACCGGCTATTGTAATGGCAATTGTTTTTGCCTTACGTTACCGAGAAACCAATAAATCTGCAACTTATCGTCCAAACTGGGCACACTCAAATAAAATTGAGCTTGTCGTTTGGACTGTGCCTATCCTGATTATCATCACTTTGGCAACGATTACATGGAAAACAACTCATGCACTCGATCCCTATAAGCCATTAGACAGTGATGTAAAACCGGTGACGATTGAAGTTATTTCGCTTGACTGGAAATGGCTGTTCATCTATCCGGAACAGGGTATCGCAACCGTAAACGAAATTGTATTCCCGAAAGATGTTCCAATTAACTTCAAAATCACCTCAGACTCTGTGATGAACTCTTTCTTCATCCCACAGTTGGGTGGTCAGATTTATGCAATGGCGGGCATGCAGACAAAATTGCACCTGATTGCTAACTCAGCGGGTAAATACAATGGATTCTCAGCAAGTTACAGTGGTCATGGTTTTTCAGGCATGAAATTCACTGCAACAGCAACTGATGATCGTGCAGGTTTTGAAGAGTGGGTGCAGAAAGTGAAAGCATCACCGAAAACCCTGGATACCGTACAAGCATTCAATGACTTGGCTAAACCTAGCCAAAACAATCCAGTTGAATACTTCTCAAGCGTGAAACCAAAACTGTTCCAAGAGACTATCGCCAAATTCATGGGTGACATGGGCCATGGTGGTATGCATGGTATGGCTGGTCACGGCAAAACAGAACATGGTGAAGCTGCAGATCATAATATGAATATGAGTCAGCCGGCTCATTCAGGTGTTGAGGAATAAAGGCATGTGGGGAAAATTAACACTGGATGCGATCCCATTACATGAACCCATTATTGTGGTGACATTACTTGGGATCTTGATTGGGGGACTGGCGGTTGTTGGTTCCTTGACTTATTTCCGTAAATGGAAATGGCTGTGGAGTGAATGGTTAACCAGCGTTGACCATAAGAAAATTGGTGTCATGTACATCGTCGTTGCCATGGTGATGATGCTCCGTGGTTTCGCTGACGCCATCATGATGCGTGGACAGCAAGCCCTAGCTTCCGCTGGTGAAGCCGGTTTTCTGCCCCCACACCATTATGATCAGATCTTTACCGCCCACGGCGTTATTATGATCTTCTTTATGGCGACGCCTTTCGTCGTCGGTCTGATGAACATTGTTGTTCCTCTGCAAATCGGCGCACGCGACGTTGCATTCCCATTCTTGAACTCTTTGAGCTTCTGGTTATTTGTTGTTGGTGTCGCACTAATCAATATCTCTCTGGGTGTAGGTGAGTTTGCACAAACCGGCTGGTTGGCATATCCACCTCTATCTGGTCTGGAGTACAACCCAGGAGTCGGTGTTGACTACTGGATATGGAGTCTTCAGCTCTCTGGTGTCGGTACATTGTTGACCGGTGTTAACTTCTTTGTGACCATCCTGCGCATGCGTGCACCAGGTATGTCCATGATGAAAATGCCAGTCTTCACCTGGACTTCACTGTGCACCAACATCCTTATTATTGCTGCGTTCCCAATCCTGACAGTAACCATCGCGTTGCTAACCTTGGATCGTTATCTGGGCACCCATTTCTTTACCAACGATATGGGCGGCAACATGATGATGTACATCAACCTGATCTGGGCTTGGGGCCATCCTGAAGTTTACATTCTGGTTCTACCTGTCTTCGGTGTTTTCTCCGAAGTCACTGCAACCTTCTCGAAAAAACGCCTGTTTGGTTATACTTCATTGGTATGGGCAACAATCGTTATTACCATCCTGTCGTTCATTGTCTGGTTGCACCACTTCTTTACCATGGGTTCTGGCGCGAACGTCAACGCCTTCTTTGGTATCGCCACGATGATTATCTCTATCCCAACTGGGGTTAAGATCTTCAACTGGTTGTTTACCATGTACCGTGGTCGTATTGAATTCAAAACTCCAATGCTGTGGACTGTTGGCTTCTTAGTTACCTTCTCCATTGGTGGTATGACCGGCGTTCTACTCGCTGTACCAGGCGCAAACTTCGTTCTGCATAACAGTCTGTTCCTGATCGCTCACTTCCATAACGTTATTATCGGTGGTGTGGTATTTGGCTGTTTCGCAGGTACAACTTACTGGTTCCCGAAAGCATTTGGCTTCACACTGAATGAAAAATGGGGTGTCCGTGCATTCTGGTTTTGGATCACTGGTTTCTTCATTGCCTTTATGCCGATGTATGCGCTGGGCTTCATGGGTATGACTCGCCGTCTGAGCCAGGATATCAACCCAGAATTCCATCCTCTGCTGGTTGTTGCCGCGGGTGGCGTAGTCTTAATCGCCTTGGGTATTCTGTGTCAAGTTATCCAGTTCTACGTCAGTATCCGTGACCGTAACCAAAACCGTGATCTGACAGGTGATCCATGGGGTGGCCGTACTCTTGAATGGTCAACTTCATCTCCACCTCCATTCTATAACTTTGCGGAAGTTCCACACATTCAGACTCGTGATGCATGGTGGGATATCAAAGAAAAAGGCGCTGAATATAGACAACCTACGAAATATGAAGAAATTCATATGCCTAGAAATACCAGCGCAGGTGTGATCATCAGTGCTTTCTGTCTGACCTTAGGCTTTGCTTTGACTTGGCATATCTGGTGGATGGCTATTGCAAGCTTCGCTGGCATCATCATCAGTTGCATCGTGAAAAGCTTTGACGAAGACGTTGATTATTACGTTCCTGTAGCTGAAATCGAAAAAATTGAAAATCAGCGTTATGAAGATCTGAGAAAGGCAGGTGTGAAATAATGTCGACTCAAACCCTTAACAACACAGCCGCCCATGATGCTCATGGGCACCACGATACAGGGGCCAACAAGATATTCGGCTTCTGGGTCTACCTGATGAGTGACTTGATTCTGTTTGCAAGTCTGTTCGCTACCTATGCAGTGTTGGTTAACGGCACTGCGGGTGGTCCATCTGGTAAGGATATTTTTGAACTGCCATTTGTACTGGTAGAAACCTTCTTGCTACTATTTAGTAGTATCACCTATGGTTTCGCCATGCTGGGCATGAACAAAGGTAAAGTTGGTCAGGTTAATTTGTGGCTATTCATTACCTTCCTATTTGGCCTTGGCTTCGTTTCAATGGAAGTTTATGAATTCCATAAACTGATCACAGAAGGCTTTGGTCCTGATCGTAGTGCGTTCCTGTCTGCCTTCTTCGCACTAGTTGCTACTCACGGTCTGCACGTAACCTTCGGCCTAATTTGGATCGTCATCCTGATGATTCAAGTTTCACGCCGTGGCCTGACTGATATGAACCGTATGCGTCTGAACTGCCTGAGCCTGTTTTGGCACTTCCTTGACGTTGTCTGGATCTGTGTATTTACTGTCGTTTATCTGATGGGAGCTATGTAATGAGTCATCCAAATACTTCTCATTCCGGCGCAAGCCACGGTAGCTTCAAAACCTATCTAATTGGTTTTGTTCTGTCAGTCATACTGACCGTGATCCCATTCTGGATGGTGATGGATGGCACTGCTTCACACAGCACAATACTGGTGACAGTAGTTGCTATGGCTGTTATTCAGATTTTTGTTCATTTCATCTGCTTCCTGCACATGAATACATCGTCTGAAGAACGTTGGAACCTCGTTGCCTTAATATTCACATTAGTGGTCATCGCTATCGTTGTTGTTGGCTCCCTGTGGATTATGTACAACCTGAACATCAATATGATGGTTGATTAAGGGTTGATTTGAATGATTAAGCAATACCTGCAAGTGACCAAGCCAGGAATTATTTTCGGAAATCTAATTTCTGCGATTGGTGGTTTTCTACTCGCTTCCAAGGGCGTAATAGATTACCCCTTGTTCTTTGCAACGATGGTCGGGGTATCGCTGGTGGTAGCATCCGGTTGTGTATTCAACAACTATATCGACCGCGATATTGACCGTATCATGGAAAGAACGAAAGAAAGGGTCCTTGTGAAAGGACTTATCGATCCGAAAATCAGCCTGATTTACGCCTCAGTGTTAGGTATTGTTGGCATAGTGCTGCTCTATGTAGCAGCCAATGTCTTAGCAATGCAGTTAGCTCTCATCGGGTTTATCGTTTATGTCGGGGTTTATAGCCTCTACATGAAAAGAAAATCTGTTTATGGCACGCTGGTTGGTAGCTTGTCAGGCGCAGCACCTCCCGTGATTGGTTACTGTGCAGTAACAGGGCATTTCGATACAGGCGCGTTAATCTTGTTGCTGATTTTCAGTCTGTGGCAAATGCCCCACTCTTACGCCATTGCTATTTTTCGGTTCAAAGATTATCAAGCGGCTAACATCCCAGTATTACCGGTGATTAAAGGTATTTCCGTCGCGAAAAACCACATCACTTTGTATATTCTGGCCTTCATGGTTGCCACATTGATGCTGACCATCAGTGGTTATGCGGGTTATAAATACCTTATCGTCGCTGCCGCAGTGAGCATCTGGTGGTTAGGTATGGCATTATCAGGTTATAAAACCTCTAATGACCGTATTTGGGCCCGTAAGTTATTTCTGTTTTCTATTGTCGCTATCATGTCATTAAGCGTCATGATGTCTGTAGATTCAACAGCATCTCCAGAAAACCTACTGACTTACGTCTGGTAATATTTAGATGGCAGGGTAACCCTGCCATCTTTTTCCTTTCTTTTATCTCTATTCAGTGACAACTTATTTGGTCACAAACGCTTCTTTATGCGTTTGCTCTCACTTAATTGAAATGTCATACCAGATTTTTTTGAGGTATCCATGAACGATAATAAAATGACTCCGCTTGAACTTCGGGCAACATGGGGCTTAGGTTCTGTTTTCTCTCTGCGCATGTTAGGCATGTTCATGGTTCTGCCGGTTCTGACGACCTATGGTTTAGCGTTACATGATGCAACTGAAGCGCTTATCGGAATTGCCATTGGCATCTACGGCTTAACACAGGCAATATTCCAGATCCCATTTGGGCTTCTTTCAGACAAAATTGGCAGAAAACCTTTAATCATCGGCGGGCTACTCATTTTTGCATTAGGCAGTGTTATTGCCGCCTTAAGCGACTCTATTTGGGGAATTATTATCGGGCGAGCCTTGCAAGGTATGGGAGCAATATCTGCTGCTATTATGGCATTACTTTCAGACCTGACTCGTGAGCAGAATCGAACAAAAGCGATGGCATTTATCGGCATTAGCTTTGGCATTACATTCGCCTTTGCAATTGTCGTCGGCCCTATTATCACCCACCAAATCGGTTTAAATGGCCTATTTGGAGCAATTGCAATCTTGGCTTGCTGCGGAATACTTATCACCTTGTTTGCTGTACCCAATACACACAAGCATTTATTAAATCGTGAATCAGGTATCGCGCGCGGCAGCTTCAAACGTGTGCTTTTCGATCCCCAACTCATCAAACTCAATTTTGGTATTCTCTGCCTGCATACCTTATTGATGTCGAGCTTTGTTGCCCTTCCCCTTATTATGGAAAAAGTGGGTTTTCCTCCACAACAACACTGGAAAGTGTATTTAATTACGACACTTATCTCTTTTGTCGCTGTTCTGCCTTTCATTATTTACGCAGAAACAAAACGTCGTATGAAACAGGTATTCTTGCTATGTATAGCTATGTTATTCATCGCCGAAGCTGTTTTATGGTCTCAGGGATCGCATCTTTGGGGGATCTTTGCAGGCATTCAAATTTTCTTCCTTGCATTTAATATCATGGAAGCTATCTTGCCTTCACTCATCAGTAAAGAAGCACCTGCGGGTTACAAAGGCACAGCTATGGGCGTTTACTCGACCAGTCAATTCCTTGGCGTTGCATTGGGAGGCTTCCTTGGGGGGATACTTTACGAATGGCAAGGCGCATCACTCGTCTTTATGGGAGGCATCGCGCTGACCGCACTCTGGTTTATTATCAGCCTGACCTTACAGCAGCCTCCCTATGTCAGCAGCATCAGGCTTATTTTGCCAGAACAACTAAGCAATGCTGAGATTTTAGAGAAAAAGATATTAGCGCAAGCGGGTGTAAAAGAAGTTGTCATCGCACCAGAAGAACTCAGTGCATATATCAAAGTCGATACTAAACTAACCAATCGCAAGCAGTTAGAACAACTTGTCTTATCCCATAAATAGCTTGAGTATTTATAACAAGTACGGTGTTACCAGACACCGTACTATGATTAATTATTCACTCTTGGTGATAATGACGGAAATTAATCGCGGAAATTAGTAAACTGGAAAGGCTGCCCCAATTCTGCACCACGAACCAATGCCATGACACTTTGCAAATCATCGCGCGCCTTACCTGTTACCCGCACTTGCTCACCCTGAATTTGGGCCTGTACCTTCAGCTTACTGTCTTTAATCAGCTTCACGATCTTTTTCGCTAACGGCGTATCGATACCTTGCAGCAAGGTTGCTTCTACACTGTATGTTTTACCGCTATGAACCATATTTTCAGGAATATTAATTACAGAACCATCAATTCCACGTTTAGCGAACTTTTCACGCAGAATATCGACGAGTTGGTTCACCTGAAAATCAGATTCGCTGGCAATTTTGATCGATTCATTCTTTTCGTTTAATTCAAAACTCGCAGGAACGTTACGAAAATCCCAACGATTGCTTAACTCACGCTGTGCGTTTTCTACTGCATTACGCACTTCTTGCATATCAACTTCAGAAACAATATCAAATGATGGCATTACCCGTCACCTCCAGCTAATCAATAAATCGGCATGATAACCGCTTTCCATTATTGGCAAAAGCTCTATACTCGGAAGCCCAACGCTCTTTTTGTAATTGCCCTATTTTCAGATCAGGAAGAAATATGAAAATAACCGTTCTTGGCTGTGGTGCTATAGGCAAACTTTGGCTTGCTGCCTTATCTCAACAGGATCATAGTGTTCAAGGATGGCTAAGGGTTCCACAGCCTGTTATTTCCGTCCAGATTGAAAACTTTAATGGTCAGGCTTTTAGCCAACAATTTCCTGCCAACGACGAAAAACATCTTGCTGAAAGCAAGTTACTCCTCGTTTGTTTAAAAGCATGGCAAGTTTCTGACGCGGTCAATCACCTTGCTGACAAACTTCCCCCCCATTGTCCAATCCTGTTATTGCATAATGGAATGGGAACCCAGACAGAATTCGCGCCCCTATCAAACCCTATTTTACTTGGCGTGACTACGCATGGAGCCTATCGGAGCAATGGCATTGTGCATTATAAATCACAAGGGATGACTCACATTGGCGCCATAACAGCCAATGCCGCCAAACTCAGCGATCTGGCCGATATTTTACACAGCGCCCTGCCCGATGTAGCATGGCACAATGAAATACATGCTATCAGTTGGATGAAACTTGCCGTCAACTGTGTCATTAATCCCCTCACCGTCATTTATGACTGCAAAAATGGTGAGTTACGGCATCATCAGGCACAAATTCAGGCATTATGTGGTGAAATTTACCAGGTTATGGAACATGATAGTATCCATACAACCAAACAAACATTGATTGATTACGTCATGGACGTGATTGAGCAAACCGCTGAAAATTACTCATCCATGCTGCAAGATATACGGGCACAGCGGCATACAGAAATAGATTACATCACTGGTTTTTTAATGCGTAGAGCTCGCATTCACGGCTTACCAATCAAAGAAAATACGGCTGTTTATCATTATATTAAACGCAAGGAGGAAGAATATGAGCGCTTCAGCCCTTATTTGTCTCGCCCACGGTAGTGAAGAAATCGAGGCTGTCACGACAATTGATTTACTTGTTCGGGCGGGAGTTAAGGTTACTGTAGCCAGTACGGAATCCGATGGTTCCCTCACTTTAACCTGCTCACGTGGCGTCAAAATCCTTGCTGATGTTCCCTTAGTTAATGTCGTTGATGAAGATTTTGACGCCATCATTCTGCCGGGAGGCATAAAAGGTGCAGAATGTTTTCGTGACAGCTTACTCGTAGTGGAAAAAATTCGAACCGCCCAAAGTCAGGGCAAAATCATTGCAGCAATCTGTGCGTCCCCAGCGATCGTATTGGAATATCATCAACTTTTCCCTGTCGGAAATATGACTGGCTATCCCAGTATGCAGGATAAGATTGCACCAGAAAAATGGATTAATAAACGGGTTTATTTTGACGAAAGGGTTAATTTACTGACCAGCCAAGGGCCTGCTACTGCTTTTGACTTCGCCTTGAAACTGATTGAATTGTTGAAAGGAAAAGAAAAAGCCGCAGAAGTTGCTGCGCAACTCATCTTACCCCCCGGTATTAGGGGCTGTGGATGTTTTGTGAGGGGAATTGGAACGGCATGATGATCTGGTATCCTTGTTTTCGCCAAAAAACCGTTACCTTGAGAACATCATGCCAAGAACTATGTTACCAGCTCCTTTGTGGAATAAGCTATTTTTATTCATGCAACAAAATGAGCTTATCTACAATAAAGAGGAACACCGACTGACTTTCGAAGGCATTCTTTACCGGATGAGAACGGGTATTCCATGGCGTGAATTGCCGGATGAATTTGGCAAATGGAACACCGTATTCAGACGTTTTAATGCTTGGTCAAAAAAAGGCATTTTTGATTTATTATTCAAAATGTTGTCTGAAGACACGGATACTGAATGGTTGTTTATTGATGGCAGTATTATCCGTGCACATCAGCATAGTGCGGGCGCCGCCTCAGAGGAGAATGAGGCCATAGGTAAAAGTTGTGGCGGACTCTCAACCAAAATCCATTTAGCCGTAGACAGTTACGGTTTTCCTGTCCATTTTGAGCTTTCCGAGGGACAAACACATGATATCGTTCATGCTGAAAGTCTCCTTGCACAATCTCCAACTTCAGATTTTGTTATTGCGGATAAAGGATACGATAGTGAAGCTTTCAGGGAAATCGTCAAACGAAAAGGCGCGACACCGGTCATTCCCTACCGGAACAATAGCCGAAAATCGGATAAAAAGATTGATAAGGGTTTATATCGTTATCGTCATTTAGTGGAAAATGCGTTTGCCAGAATCAAGCATTTTCGTGCAATCGCAACAAGATACGATAAATTAGCACGGAATTATGCCAGTATGGTGGCACTGGCATTTATCATCGTCTGGCTACCCATGTGGTCAGAATAAATGATGAACACAAAACGTCAACAGACTCTAATAATTACCAAAATATCCAGTAATTATCTCACTCTATAAAGGGGAAAAAGATACAACATAGGCTGCCTATCGGAATCAGTTCCATAAGCAGCCTTGTGCTTTCAGAACAAATTAAGGCCGATACACCTTCACATTGCCGAAACCTTGTTCACGCAGATAAAGTGCCTGTAAACGGCTCATCACACCACGCTCACAATAAAGCAGATAAGTTTTTTCTTTTGGCAAATCACCAAACTGCGTGCCCAGTTTATAGAAAGGCAATGACTGAATTTCAATACCCTCTATATTTAACGGACGATTATCCTGCTCATCGGGAGAACGAATGTCCAATAACACATCATTAAGGGAAAATGCAGATACCATTTCCACTTCCACCACTTGCTCACTGGATTGTTCTGCAATTTGGCGGATATCCAGATTTTGGGCTTCACTAACCACACGTTCTAAGATCTCAAAGTCAAAATTGTTTTCCTCTGCTTCAATTTTGGCTTTAACAGCTTTCACTGTTGGGCTTTTTGAGATAACCCCACAAAATTCCGGCATCGTGCGGGCAAAATCTTCGGTGCCAATCTCACGAGCCAGCTTAATAATGTGTTCTTTATCATGGGAAATCAGGGGACGGAGGATCAACGTATCTGAAACATTGTCAATCAACCTTAAGTTAGTCAAAGTCTGGCTAGACACCTGTCCCAGAGCCTCTCCGGTTACAATCGCCTGTACACCATAGTGTTCCGCAACTTTAGAAGCCGCTCTGACCATCATTCTTTTCAGCACAACCCCCATCTGCCCGTCATCGACTTTTTCCAGAATTTCAGCAACGACAGGTTCAAAATTGACAGCAACGAAACGGACTTTATGCGAGCTGCCAAATCGGTTCCACAAATAATGGGCAACCTGCTTTACGCCAATTTCATGGGCTGCGCCACCGAGATTAAAGAAACAGTAGTGCACACGGCAGCCACGACGCATCAACATATAGCTGGAAACACCGGAATCAAATCCACCGGAAATTAATGACAAGACATCTTCCTGCGTACCGATAGGAAAGCCGCCAATCCCTTCATGACGGGCTTTAACCAGAATCAGCTTATCCTGATCAATTTCCAGACTCACAGTGACATCAGGCTTGGTCAGTTTCACCTTGGCTGATTCAATATGCTGGTTCAAGCCGCCACCGACATAGCGTTCAACTTCATTGGATGTAAAACTGTGTTTACCACGGCGCTTTACGCGAACACAAAATGTTTTACCCTGCAATAAATGGCCGTAAGTTTCGTAAGTTTGTTCAAAGATATGATGTAGATCACGAAAATCCCGCTCTTCTACTTGCAGGATATGGTGAATACCTGGAATACGTGTCAGCGCGTCACAAATTTCCGCACCGAGGTTATCATCCTTAACCCGAACTTCGATATTATCCCAATGGCGAACCACAGCAATGCCTTCTCCAAAGGTCTTCAACACATTGCGGATATTGCTGGCAAGAATTTTAATAAAGCGCAACCGGACGGTCTGGCTCTTAATCGTAATTTCTGGGAATAATTTAATGATAAACTTCATAATAAGATATAGTAGTTATTCAATATTGAACTCTCATCAACAACATCAATGATTGTTCTTAAGTGTTCAGTTGGATAGGGCGCAGAGTATAACACCATCTGGCTTATCACCTGTAAAAAATCGACTGCAAAAACCGACTATAAAAAAATAGTGGTAACACATGATTTATTTTTCTTGGTGTAGTAGGGTACTCAGCAATTCTGTCACGAACTTGCTTTGCTGTAATTCGTTAAATAACCATATGTTAAGTCATTATGCCTAAAGCAAATCAAACATCAGCAACCGAACAAATGCCAGCATTCGAAACCGCTCTTAAAGAGTTAGAGGAAATTGTTATTCGGCTGGAATCCGGGGAACTCCCATTAGAAGATGCGTTGAATGAATTTGAACGTGGTATTCAACTTGCAAGACAAGGACAAAAAACGCTTCAACAGGCGGAGCAACGAGTGCAAATTTTACTAAACCATGATGCACAATCGCCTCTTGATGAATTTTCGTCCGACGCTGAGTAAATTTATGTCTGAACAATATAAGGCTCTTTTTGAAGAGCAATCTTTTGAAGAAAGGCTGAGTGCTTGTCAGCAACACATTAATGCCAAACTGATGGCAATATTTTCTTCATTGCCCTTTTTAAACAGCCCATTAGGTACAGCAATGCAATATGGTGCTGTATTGGGTGGAAAACGGCTGCGTCCTTTTTTAGTTTACAGCGTGGGAGAAATATTTGGCCTCCCTAAAACAAGTCTTGATGCCGCAGCCATCGCGATAGAGTGCATTCACGCCTATTCATTGATCCACGATGATTTACCCGCAATGGATAACGACGATTTACGTCGTGGGCAGCCTACCTGTCATATCAAATTTGGTGAAAGTCAGGCTATTTTAGCCGGTGATGCCTTACAATCTCTGGCTTTTGAGATCCTGGCAAAACAGGATATGCCCAATGTGACCTTATCTGATCGCCTTGCTATGATCGCTGAACTGGCAAGCGCCAGTGGCTTTGCCGGTATGTGTGGTGGACAATCACTGGATTTGGAAGCTGAAGGTAAGCAGATCGATCTTGCTTCACTAGAACAGATCCACCAACATAAAACAGGCGCATTAATACGTTCAGCCGTCCGATTGGGCGCTTATAGTGCGGGACAACGTGGCCGCGAAGTGCTGCCTTTGCTGGAGCAATATGCCCAAGCCATCGGCCTGGCATTTCAGGTACATGACGATATTTTGGATGTCATTGGCAATACTGAAGTTATTGGTAAGCGTCAGGGCAATGATCAGCAACTCGGTAAAAATACTTACCCTGCATTATTGGGTTTAGAGCAAGCCCAACAAAAAGCCAGAGATCTGTATGAAGAAGCGCTCGCCGCCCTTACAGAGCTGGAAAAACGGTCATATAACACCGCAACCTTGAAGAAATTGGCTGGTTTTATCATTGAGAGAAACAGCTAAAAAACCGGTAAAGCGCCTTACGGGGTGAACCCAGAAATTACACACTGATAATAACAGGGTTCTTAATATTCAACTTCTAACGGATATAGCATTTTACACAGGCATAGCATGAGCATTGATATAGCGAAATATCCAACATTGGCATTGGCTGAAACTCCAGAAGAGCTTCGCCTGCTACCCAAAGAAACCTTGCCAAAGTTATGCGATGAACTGCGTCAATTTTTGCTGAACAGTGTCAGCCGATCCAGTGGTCACTTTGCTTCCGGCCTTGGCGCTATCGAATTAACCGTCGCACTTCACTATGTTTATAAAACCCCTTTTGACAATTTAGTCTGGGATGTTGGTCATCAGGCCTACCCACACAAAATTTTAACTGGACGTCGTGATCGCATTAATACCATTCGGCAAAAAAATGGCCTTCACCCCTTCCCCTGGCGAGAAGAAAGTGAGTACGACACTTTATGCGTCGGCCACTCATCCACATCAATCAGCGCTGGCTTAGGTATGGCTATTGCTGCCGAACACGAAGGTCAAGGCCGCAAAACGGTATGCATCATTGGGGATGGTGCCATTACTGCGGGCATGGCTTTTGAAGCTATGAACCATGCCGGCGATATCGATCCCGACATGCTGGTTATTCTCAATGACAATGAAATGTCTATCTCTGAAAATGTGGGAGCATTGAATAACCATCTGGCACAGATTCTGTCAGGCAAACTGTATACAACCCTACGTGAAGGCGGCAAAAAAGTTTTTTCCAACCTGCCGCCTATCAAAGAGTTGTTGAAAAAAACGGAAGAACATCTGAAAGGCATGGTTGTTCCCGGAACGCTGTTTGAAGAACTTGGGTTCAACTATATCGGTCCTGTTGATGGCCATGACGTACTGGCGCTAACCCAAACGTTGAAAAACATGCGCGAACTGAAAGGACCACAATTCCTGCATATCATGACTAAAAAAGGTCGTGGTTATGCACCAGCGGAAAAAGATCCTATCAGCTGGCATGCTGTCCCCAAATTCGATCCTTCAACGGGTTCTTTGCCGAAAAGTGCTGATACTCGCCCGACATTTTCCAAGATCTTCGGTGATTGGCTGTGCGAAGAAGCCGCATATGATAAAAAACTGATGGCGATCACTCCAGCCATGCGGGAAGGTTCCGGTATGGTGCGCTTTTCCCGCGAATATCCTGAACAATATTTTGATGTCGCGATTGCCGAGCAACATTCGGTCACTTTTGCCGCAGGTCTGGCTATTGGCGGCTACAAACCTATCGTTGCCATTTATTCGACCTTTCTGCAACGCGCTTATGATCAGGTGATCCACGATGTCGCCATCCAAAACTTACCAGTCTTGTTTGCTATCGACCGTGGCGGCATTGTCGGTGCAGATGGTCAAACCCATCAAGGTGCTTTTGATCTTTCTTTCCTGCGCTGCATCCCGAATATGGTAATTATGGCACCCAGCGATGAAAACGAATGCCGCCAGATGCTACATACCGGCTATCATTATCAAGCAGGCCCTGTTGCTGTTCGTTATCCTCGCGGTACAGGGACAGGTGCTGAACTCCAACCTTTGGAAACATTGCCAATCGGCAAGGGCATAATCCGTCGTCAGGGAAAGCGCATTGCGATCCTTAACTTCGGTACATTATTAGACTATGCGCTGCAAGCGGCTGAAAACCTGAATGCAACTGTTGTGGATATGCGTTTCGTCAAACCACTGGATAAAGCGCTGGTGCTGGAAATGGCAGCCAGCCACGAGTTGCTGGTGACTTTAGAAGAAAATGCCATCATGGGTGGTGCAGGCAGTGGGGTTAACGAATTAGTGATGCAGAAAAAATTGTCAGTTCCTGTATTAAATCTGGGTTTACCCGATAACTTTATACCACAAGGAACACAACAAGAGCTTCATACTGATTTAGGGTTGGATGCGACAGGTATCCAAAATAACATCGAGAAATATCTGGCTGAATAATTGCTAATAAAAAATGGATGGGTGTTTTTATTAAATATTCATCCATTTTACTTCCTATAAAAAATTTAATCTTGCTTCGGCCATTTTAGTATTTTTCCTCAATAAAGCGCCGCCCTTGCTACACATCGCACTGGAACATTTTCTTGAAACACTCGCAATAAATGATAAACGACTTTATCATCGAGCAAGCAGTATTCGACAAGTATCTCATATAAACACAGAATTTCGGGATCTATTGCTGGTAACTTTCCGACAATTCCCTAAATAATAAGTGAGCGAATAATCATGCCAAGCCAGGAAAATAGTTTGGTTTTGCGTTGGTCTAGCCTTAATGCCTTATTAATCGTTAGTGCTCGATTCGTTTCCGATTTTGGTGCATTCCTGAATATGGTAGCACTCTCCACTTATGTTTATCTGCTCAGTAATAGCGTCATGCACGTCAGTATTTTTCTTGCCTGTCGTGTTGCTGGCGGTATCATTGCCAGCTTGATCGGAACCCCTTTTTTCAGACGATTTACAGGCCGATGGCCGCTGGTCTTTTTTGATCTGGTACGTGTCATTGTACTCTCCCTGTTATTGCTGCTCCCCACATCACAGCAGCTACTGATTTTACCCGTGATCGCCTTCGGCATTGGCTTAGGCAATTCAATGTTTGCTATCGGGCTAAACAGTCAACTGCCATATTGGGTTCATACCTCCCAACGTATATCAACTAATTCCTGGCTTACCTCTGTCGCCGCCACGGGAGCCGTATTTGGCAGCCTTGTATCGGGGCTTTTGGTCGCAAGCAGTGGTTATGAAATAGTATTTACCGTCAATATCATGACTTATCTACTGGCTGCGATCCTGATTATGCCCCTTCGTTTTCTCTCCTTGCCAGAGCTGAAAATATCGAGAGAACTGGGTAACGAGTGGCGTGAATTGCGCCACGGGTTGCGCGGTGCGCCCATGCTGGCAGGTATGCTATTTCTCAGTCTGGCAGATACATTGGGTAGTGCTGCCCATAACGTCGGTTTTCCCATCATTTCGAAACTCCTTACCCCCAATAACGCCAGTACCACAATGGGATTATTACTGGCAACATGGGCGATAGGAAAATTCGCAGGCGCGCGATTGGCGAGTTACCTGCTACGTAGCCGCAACCTGTTGAGGATGGAGAAACTATTCTTTATCGGTGTTGCTCTGATGTCGACAGGGTTTATCCTCACTTTCCAGCAAAGCAGCGTATTCTGGCTACTGCTATTCGCCATCTGGGCAGGAATAGGGGATGGGATCGCGGAAGTGAGCCTAATATCACGGGCACAAAGTGAACCGGAAAATTTACGTCTGCCAATTTTCAGTTTACTGACGCTGTTACAGATGACGGGCTTTGGGATAGGAATGTTGCTGGTTGCCCCGTTTTATGTTTGGCTACCACCTTCCATTGTCATTCTGATATTCCACGGCTTTCCACTGACAATATTAGTACTGATCTTGTTGTGGGTACAGCGTTTTACTACAAGCAAAGTGTAATTATTACAAATTAAATAATCAGCACTGATTGGTAATGTAATTCTACGGTGCTGATTTTTTCCAGTGATAAATAAGGCAAAAAAACAACGAAAGTCACATTTTTACACTCCATGAAACCGGTTACATGAATAGCAAGCTCTTCTCACATTCCATTTGAAATAAATTCGTTACATTTTCCATAACGATCAATTCAAAAGCACACAGATTACTAGAATGAATTGTAACCTTAAAGCATCAACAGCCTCTACTATGCTATGTGATTAGGGACATGCTTGAGGGGTGAGTGGAGCTAACCAAGCAGTAATTTGAAAAATAAAGAAAATATCATTATTGAAGGTTATATATGAGTCAAATCACTCCTCAATTAACAAATATGTGGGATAAAAGTCATGAATCTTGGTTTGTAAAAGATCATAAACTCCGTTTTATATATGCAAATAAAACGTTTATGACGTTAAATAACTTACCTGAACAGTTTGATGTTACAGGATATACGGAAAAAGAGTTACGGACACCATTTAATCATCTTGTTCATCTGTTTGAAGAACATGATCGTAAGGTTTTACAATCGATGCAACGAGTATCATCTATTGGAGCTTATTTTCAACAGAGTGATCAACAACTCAAACCCTATTTCTGTGAAAAATACCCATTAATGGATGAAAATAATCAGTGCATCGGAATAATTGGCCATGCCAAAGAAATGAATCATTTTTCCGTACATTATTATATCAAAAATGATATTTCCACATCTATTAACCTTAACCCGCCTAACAATATATTGACAGAGAAGGAATGGTTGATCATTTTTTTGTTTTGCCGTGGCGTTAGTAATAAAGACATTGCTAATGAGCTGAAAATCTCATATCGTACCTTGGAAAGGTATTTTAATGTTATCTATGAAAAATTCTCAATTAGTTCAGTTATTGAATTGAAAACTCTTTGTGAAAAAAATAATTATGATCTCTATATTCCACCCAACTATTTAAAATCCATAGACCATGCTTTGCTATATTAAGGGGGATATCTGCGTGCTAAACCCTCTGTCGCTTAATCAAAAAGGTGATTTAAGCCTTCATAAAAGCTTAAATAAATGGGGATATGATCCCACATCATACTTATCTCACATAATTGCCGAGGAAATAACATGGCCACTATGAGAGATGTAGCACATCGAGCTGGCGTGTCTGTAGCCACGGTTAGCCGTGTTATTAATAATACAGCTTACGTCGAGCCGGGTACCCGTGAACGGGTAGAAAAAGCGATGCGTGAATTCGACTACCGTCGTAACTCTGCCGCGCTTGCATTGGCAAAAAGATGTGGGAATATGCTGGGCTTACTGACGGGTAATTTGGCTGATCCTTTTTTCTCCCTTTTGGCTCGTGGAGTTGAAAAAATTACGCGAAAAAAAGAAGCCAAACTCATGGTTTGTAGTGGCGGGCATCAAGCTGAACTCGAAAAATCTGCATTGAACTTTTTAATCAACCAAGGATGTGAAGCAATCGTTGCCCATATCAGCAGAATGAGTGATGCAGATGTATTACGTTACGCAGCCCATACTCCAGGGTTAGTGATTATCAATCGATATATCCCGGCCATCGCTAACCGATGCATTTGGTTAGATAATGTCAGCGCTTCCCAAACTGC
The DNA here is from genome assembly GCF_037996785.1 of Xenorhabdus thailandensis. NCBI lineage: Bacteria > Pseudomonadati > Pseudomonadota > Gammaproteobacteria > Enterobacterales > Morganellaceae > Xenorhabdus > Xenorhabdus thailandensis. The sequence continues at coordinate 13,587 of NZ_JBBMXF010000004.1, read as the reverse complement.
AACCAACTATCTTCTCCAAAATGGCCATCGCAAAATTGCTTGTGTAACGGCAAATTTACCTATCGATGATAGAAGGCTCCGCTTAGAAGGATACTATGCCGCAATGACTAATGCGGGTATCACAGTACCTAGCAATTGGATTATTAGCGTTCCATTTAATGAAGAAGGTGGGGAACAAGCAGCAGAAAAACTCTTAAGCAGTGGCATCAACTTTACTGCGGTAGTGACATTCAATGATGTTATGGCTGCCGGTATGATGAAATACCTGCATCGGCGGAAAATCAACTTACCTGAACAACTATCAATCGTTGGATTTGATGATGTCGTTACAGCCCGGTATCTCTACCCTACCTTAACGACTGTACGCAACCCAATCGAACAAATGGCTCAACGGGCAGCGAACCTCGCATTACAACTCAGCGCCAAAAAAGAACTACCTCCACAAATGAATATGTTCTCAGCGGAACTGGTCATAAGAGATTCCGTATTTTCAATTAAATGACTTTTTATCTCAATAAGCTACATAAAGCTGGAATTTTTATATGGATGATAAGAAAAAACTAAACCTAGGACTCGCGATACTGCCAATTGCAGCAATGCTCCTTCTGCTAATTATTGGCTATGGTCAACTCAGTCTGCGCATCGAAGCCTTATTGCTCTTTTCAGCGGCAATAGCAGCAACCTTGGCATATTGGCAAGGCTATCGCTGGAATGACATCATTGATGCCATTGTGGCAAAGCTAGCCAAAGCAATGCCAGTGATTATGATACTAGTTTGCGTTGGAGGCTTAATTGGCACCTGGATGTTCAGTGGAACCATACCTTATATGGTTTACTGGGGCTTAAAACTGATTAGTCCTCAATACATACTCATTGCCGCCTTCTTTATCACAAGCTTAATTTCAGTTTGTACTGGCACATCATGGGGATCAGCCGGAACAGTCGGCGTTGCCCTAATGGGAGTCGCTGCTGGCCTTGATGTGTCTTTAGCGGCGGCAGCGGGCGCGGTTGTCTCAGGGGCATATTTCGGTGATAAAATTTCGCCGTTATCTGACTCAACTAATTTTGCTGCAATCGTTGCCGATACTGATCTTTACAGTCATATTCAACACTTAATGTACACCACTATCCCAAGCTTCATTTTGGCCACCATTGTTTATTTTATTGCGGGTCATACAAGCTTAACGGATAACGTAGCAACCCCCGAAAAAATTACAGAAATCCTGTACTCTCTTGAAAATCTGTATCACTTCAATTTATTGTTGATCTTACCTCCAATACTGGTGTTGTGGGGAGCAATAACAAAACGCCCAGTGATACCAACCATGTTAGCGGCTTGTGTATTGGCTATTGCCATCGGCATAGGTCTTCAGGGGTTCACGCTTAAACAAGGCCTTAATGCCTTAATTGATGGTTTCAACCTCTCCATGTTCTCTGATCAAGGACACAATATCACCGGGATCGTTAGCGATGTCCCTCGCCTACTCAATCGCGGTGGTATGTTCTCAATGATGGGTACTATACTGCTTGTATTCTGTGCATTCGCGTTTGCCGGTGCGTTAACGCTCACTGGCGCTTTAACCGTTATTATTAATCGGCTTCTGCAAGCTGTTCGCACAACCGGGCAACTCATCGCTGCAACCCTATCCACAACCATTCTACTCACTGGCGCAACCTGTGATGGCAAGCTGGCCCTTCTCATCCCGGCAGAACTATTTAAGGGAGCTTATTGCCGGATGGGACTAGATAACAAAAATCTATCACGCACCATAGAAGATGGCTGTACAGTCATCGAACCCCTGATCCCTTGGACGTCTGCGGGCATTTACATGGCGACTACATTAGGTGTCAGTACGCTTGATCTACTGCCTTGGGCAATCCAATGTTATGCAGCCGTCTTTTTGGCTCTCATTTATGGCTTTACTGGTTTCGGTATTGCAAAAAAACCATCGGAAAATGCCCTAAAGAAAAAGGAAATTTAACGTGGAATCACCTGATTTCAACCAGATAATCGATCGCCATAATACAGGTTCTGTTAAGTGGGATTTTTTAGATCGTTACCTACATTTAAATAAAAATGATCTGCTACCTATGTGGGTTTCTGACTTCGATTTTCAATGTCCCAAAGAAGTCCTGCAAGCCCTATCCTGCCGAATTGATCATGGCATTTTCGGTTACAGTGAGCGCGACGATCTCTACTATCAAGCAGCAATAGACTGGTTTTCAAGGCGTCATAAACTAACTTTACACAGGGATTGGTTCACCTCAATAGAAGGTGTCATACCTGGATTAGCTTTACTGATACAAATGCTGAGTAAACCAGGTGAAGGGGTCATTATACAGGGGCCTTATTATTCTTCGTTTGCCAAAATTATTACTATGAACGGCAGGGCAGTTATTGAAAACCCACTTATCGAAGATCCCAAAGGCTATAAAATTGACTATGGTCATCTAGAACACATATTGGAGCAGCACAAACCACCTTTGCTGTTGTTATGCAACCCGCACAATCCCACTGGCCGCTGTTGGGATCGTGACGAATTGCTCCAGCTATTGGTACTCTGCAAAAGATACGGTACGACGATAATTTCCGATGAAATTTGGGCTGATTTAATTTTGCCTTGGGGAAAATTCACCTCAATATTGCATCTTGGAAGTGAATGGCATAGCCACGTGATTGCGGCCACCTCAGCCAGTAAGACGTTTGGGCTTGCATCGCTGCGTATATCAAATTTCCTTATCCCAGATCCCACTCTCCGGCAAGATTTTAATGATCGGTTAAACGCTCACGGGTTAGATGTATTTAATTCATTATCTATGACTGCCGCGACAGCAGCCTACCAGCATGGAGATAGGTGGCTTGATAAACTACAAGATTATCTGGCTGAAAATCGTAGCTGGTTCGAACAGGCTTTGGCGTCTTCTGTCCCCTGGTGTCGCATGATCAAAGCGGAAGGCACATATCTGGCCTGGCTGGATTGTCGCGATTTAGGTTTAGATGATAATACCTTGCAACAGCTATTAATACAAAAAGCCCAAATTGCCGTTTCGATGGGATACAGTTTTGGTGATAGAGGAAAAGGATTTATCCGAATAAATTTAGGTTGCCCTCGTCAATACCTCGAAAAAGCGATTAATGGTTTGGTTCAGTTAAGAACATAAGGTTAATACATAAAAATAAAAAGGTAACCGAGAAATTGTTCCTGTTTTAATTCTATAATCGTACCTGAAACTTTTCACCAGAAAAGTTTCAGGTAATTAACCATAGCTATTTACTAAAATACATATCCTTCTTTTCCCTTATTTTAGTTATTAAAAGCACTATGTTTATACGCATTAAATTTCAAGTTGCAATTTACAACACGATATGAAACCTGATTTCTCCCCGCTTTGCGGGGGGAAAAATCACAAGCATCTTGAAGTTAGATTGGTATATATCCTATTTAAGGTTTATTTTTATATTATTACAGGTTGTTCCCTGGAGATGGCGCTCGTGAAAAATACTAATAATAAAACAAAAGATATTCGTATAGATTTTTATAACCGATAACACTCTCAAATAGTTTAGTTATTTTTTGGAATGTTGGAAGCGTATGAAATACTTTAATGAACATCTTTTACCTTAGGGCAAATAAATAGTACTAAGCACTTATCCTCAATTAGATAACATTAAAATGTTAATATTGCGTTAATTAATGGTGAAGGCTTTATAATGCTATCCATTTTCTTCAATTGTAACGTAACATACATTGAACCTTAACCTTATAAAATACTATTTTTCATGTAAGTAATTAATATATTAAAATTAATAAACACCCAATCTTTGGCTGGCTAATTGTTGTACCATATCATGTGGTCAACTTATTTCAACCATAATCAATCAAAATAATAAGTTAATAGTTAATAACATGAAAAAACAAAATAATATCACCTGGAAATTAATTTAATTGACCACTATCTCTTTGAAAGAGTTGCCACGATTGGTAGTAGAAAAATAAGCTTATTCTATATGCCCAAAATATAAAAAAGGAATAATAACATGAGTAATAAACCTATCATTTCACCTCAAATAATTAACACGCTAGCAATAAGTCACGATCCTTGGGGAATAAAAGATAAAAACTCATGCTTTATCTACGGTAACAAAGCGTTGAGTTCCATTAAGGGATTTTCTGATTCTTTTGATTTTGAAGGGCTTTACGATGACGAACTTCCCTGGGATGGTGCCGAGTTTGCAAAAGCATATGTTCATCATGACCAAAAAGTCATGCAAGATGAAAAATCATATATTTCTCTCGAAACGCATATTTGGGGAAATACCAAAACATTATCTTCTTACTTTTGTGAAAAATCACCACTTTATCATGAAAATGGGGAATGTATCGGAATTATATATCACCTATGGAAAGCTCAGGATTATTCATTGACTCGCTTATACTATGGTAAACTCCCTGCTTCCATTATGTTTCAACCACCAACTCAACTATTTACCCAACGAGAATGGGACGTCATTTTTCTCTCCTTTGCACAAATATACCAGTAAGCAAATTGGTAGAATATTAAATATTTCTTATCGTACTGTCGAAAACTATACAGCTCAAATATATAAAAAAGCTGGTGTTAGCTCTGCTCAACAATTGGAAGAATATTGTCGCTTTAATAATTTCGATATCTATGTGCCAGAAAGATTTTTACGTCCTGAAAGCAGGCTTTTTATTTAAATCTCAAATGTTGTAGTAACCCACGTTAATACCGATATTTAATGCCCGTACGGTATCATGGATATCGGTTTTATCCCTTTTGGTCTCCAATTCCCTTTTCATCCAATAAATGTTTTTCATCCAAGATTACCATCGCTGGCGGAACAACAAGCTGAAAAAATAGCCACTGGTATTCAGTGGCTATCTAATTTAGAAAGGTAACAGTTGGTAGAAATTCAGTAACCAAATGACAACAACCGCAAAAATTGCCGCGATAATGTCATCCAGCATGATGCCAATACCACCTTTCACATAGCGGTCAAACCAGCGGATCGGCCACGGTTTCCACATATCAAAAATACGGAATACCACAAAGCCAACCAAAATCCATTGCCAGTTGAGTACAGGGATCGCCATCAGTGTGATCCACATTCCGATGAATTCATCCCAAACGACACAACCAGGATCTTCCACATTCATGGCATCGGCAGCTTTCTGGCAAATCACACAGCCAATGATGGTTCCCAACACAATAACCAACCAGATTCCCCATGCCGGTAGCTGCGCCAACAGTAACCAGAAAGGGATCGCCGCCACTGAACCCATTGTGCCCGGAATAATCGGCGATAAACCACTACCGAATCCCGTAGCCAATAGATGCCATGGATTCCTCATTTTTAAGTGGCGTTTTGCGTCATCCATGCGTTCCCTCTGTTTGATCATTTTCTTCTTGGTGTGCAGCCGGACAAGGTACTACCGATTTTTCATCCGTTTTAAAGTGGTCAAAGCCGTTCAAATCCAGCTCAATTTCTTTGTTATTGTTAAAATAGCGGATACCTTCTGATTCAGGCCTGATTTGCCCAATACAGCAGAAACTTGCCCCTGAATGGGCCAATGCCATATTTAACGCACCACGGTTAAGCTCAGGTACTGTGAAACACAACTCATAATCTTCTCCACCACTCAGTGCCCATTTCAACGCCTGCTCAGCGGGAATATATTGCTGCATCGCTTCCGAATACGGCAGTGCATCCAGATTAATACGCGCACCGCATTGGCTGGCCGTCAAAATATGGTTGAGATCAGAAATCAACCCATCCGACAGATCAATCGCGGAAGAAGCCAGATCACGCAGCGCCTGTCCTTGTAAAACGCGTGGTTGTGGACGGAGATGACGCTTAACCAGCCAATGGTGGATAGCAGGATCCTCCACGGTCAGATGCTCCTGCAACAAGGCAAGCCCTGCGGCACTATCACCCAGTGTTCCGGTGACATAAATCCAATCACCGTTCTTCGCGCCTGCACGACGCAACGCCCTGCCAGCCGGCACCAGTCCATGTACGGTTAACGTCAAACTCATGGGGCCTTTTGTTGTATCTCCACCAATCAACTGCATACCGTAATAGTTCAGTTGTTCAAACAGGCTATCACTAAATCGTTTTAACCAATCCTCATTGACGTCAGGCAACGTTAACGCCAACGATGCCCAGGCAGGATCTGCCCCAACGGCAGCCAAGTCACTGATATTGACAGCCAGTGCTTTATAAGCCAAATCTTCCGGTGAGATATCAGGAAGGAAATGAACACCGGCCACCAACGTATCCGTTGTTACCGCTAATTCTTGCTTATCCGCAACGGTCATCAGTGCACAATCATCACCAATCCCTAGGTTTACATCACGTCGGCGGCTGAGAGGGCGATTGAAGTAACGTGCAATGAGGTCAAATTCACCACATGCCATAATAGAATTCCAAAAAGTGACCAACGATGAGCACATGAGGCCGGATTTCCGGCCTCATGTGTAAAATCATTGAGTTATAATGGGGAACTCCTGACAAGCAATCACTTTTTCTTACGTGCTGCCGGGCCAGCTTTATCCAACACCCCATTGACGAATTTATGGCTATCTTCAGCACCAAACGTTTTTGCCAGTTCGATACCTTCATTAATAGCCACTTTGTAGGGGACATCATCACGAAAGCTTAGTTCAAACATCGCAACGCGCAAGATGGCTTTTTCTACCTGACCTAACTCTTCGAGCTGGCGGGAAAGATAAGGCGCCATCAAGGCATCCAATTTTGTAGCATTGACTGCTACCCCGGACAGCAATTCACGAAAATAGGTGATATCAACACCGGTTACGTCCTGCTCTGACAGAAACTGCAATTCAACATCAGCAATGCTGTTTTTGGATAATTGCCATGAATAAATTGCCTGAACAGCACACTCACGAGCACGACGACGAGCAGCAGGTTTCACAAAATTCCCCTTAATTAAAACTAAAAAATTCAGCCTTTAATGGCTTTGATTACATTGATCATTTCCAACGCGGTCAAGGCAGCTTCCGCACCTTTGTTGCCCGCTTTAGTCCCAGCGCGTTCAATCGCCTGTTCAATATTTTCTGTTGTCAAAACACCCAATGTAACAGGAATGTTGCTGGACATTGCCACGCTGGACAAACCTGAACTACATTCGCCGGCAACATATTCGAAATGGGCGGTTCCACCACGGATAACAGTACCTAAAGCGATAACCGCATCATATTTTTGGGACTCAGCCAACGCCTTGACCGTCAATGGCAGTTCATAAGCACCCGGTACCCATACTACGGTGATATTGTCTGAAGAAACCTGGCCGATGCGTTCTAACGCATCAACGGCCCCTTCCAGCAGGCTGTCATTAATGAAGTTGTTAAAGCGGGCAACTGCAATGGCAATGCGGGCTTCAGGAGCTGCAACAACACCTTTGATTACGTTCATAGCCTTCCTTATACTTTATTCATATCCGCAGGGGCGCGGATCTTATCACATTATTTTTGATTTAGGGCTATCCCAAAATCAAAACACTTAACACGGCCGTAAGCGGAGACGCACATCAGGACCAATCTGTTGAACATCAAACAGAGTAAATTCAGGAGCATCCGATAATTTTTGCAATTCAGGGATATCGAACAATCCACGGGCACTATTTCCCAATATCTTAGGCGCGATATACAGAATCAATTCATCGACCAACCCTAACGACAACAAAGCCCCAGCCAAAGCAGGGCCACATTCCACCCACACAGAATTTACCTGACGCTTTCCAAGTTGCATCATCAGCAACACTAAATCAACACCAACACCATGTTCTGGCAATAAAATCTGTTCGGTATTATCAGGCCATTTTTGCTGATCTTGCTTAGTACGAGCTAACCAACATTCCCCTGGTTGCTGGACAACTTGATGCTGTGGAGTTACACGATTTTGGCTATCTGTAATGATACGGATTGGTTGGCGAAGCCATTCTTGCGGATAAACCGCTTGGGTTTCAGCATCCAGTTCATTCCAACGGACAGTCAGGGAAGGATCATCTGCCAGTACCGTTGCGCTAGAACTCAAAATAGCACTGCACTGCGCCCGTAGTTTCTGTACATCCTGGCGGGCTTCCGGTGAGGTAATCCACTTGCTTTCCCCTGATGCCAACGCAGTTCGACCATCCAATGATGCGCCCAGTTTCAATTGCAGGTACGGGAATCCTGTACGCATACGTTTAAGAAACCCCTTATTCAAGGTTTCCGCCTGTTCCATCATTAAACCATGTTCAACTGCAATTCCGGCCTGCTGCAATTTATACAAACCACGCCCAGCAACTTGAGGATTGGGATCTTGCATCGCTACCACAACACGGCTTAAACCTGCGGCAATTAAAGCATCAGCACAAGGGGGTGTTTTACCGTGATGGCTGCATGGTTCAAGGGTAACATAAGCCGTAGCGCCTTTCGCTTTTTCACCGGCCATACTCAGAGCGTGAACTTCTGCGTGAGGTTCGCCCGCCCGTAAATGAAAACCTTCCCCGATTATCTGCTCATCCTTAACGATGACGCAACCTACATTCGGATTTGGGGATGTTGTAAAACGTCCTTGATACGCCAGTTCCAGCGCTCTGGACATATATATTTCATCAAGTGTCATAGCGTTTAATCAGTGTTCTAGTTTTTAGTAAGAGTAACAGCGTTTAAGCAGTGTTCTGGTTTTTAGTAAGAGTAACAGCGTTTAGTCTTGTAATCTGGCGATCTCTTCACCGAATTCGCGAACATCTTCAAAACTGCGATAAACAGACGCAAAACGGATATAAGCCACTTTATCAAGTTTCTTCAGCGCATCCATGACAAAATTTCCGATCATTTTGGACGGAATTTCACGCTCTCCTGTAGCCCGGACCTGTGATTTAATGTGACTAATTGCCATCTCTACATCATCAGAACTGACAGGACGCTTTTCCAGTGCTTTCTGCATTCCACGACGCAATTTTTCTTCGTCGAAAGACTCTCGAATATCATCACTTTTAATGACTCGTGGCATTACCAGCTCTGCAACTTCAAACGTCGTGAAGCGTTCATGACATTCCAGGCACTGACGGCGACGGCGCACTTGTGAGCCATCCCCTACCAAGCGGGAATCAATAACTTTAGTATCAACGGCTGCGCAAAATGGGCAATGCATATCGTTTCCTGACAGTTAACCGAAGGGATAACAGTTTACCTTGAAGTGATGACGAAAAACACCCTGTCAGTAAGTACTCACAGGGTGTTTAAGCGATATCAGTGCTCGATCATGCAAAATAATTAAGGAAGAATGGAGGGTTGATCTGCCCCTTCTTTCTCAACTTTCTGCTGGATCAGATGATCACGCTTCATACCCAATTTCAAAGCCAGGGCAGAAGCAACATAGATAGAAGAGATTGTACCGATAGAAACACCGATTAACATGACCAGTGAGAATCCCTTCAGCATTTCGCCACCGAAAATATACAGCATCAATACAACCAACAATGTGGTTGCGGAAGTCATGATGGTACGGCTCAGGGTCTGAGTCAGGGAAATATTGGTGATTTCATACGACGTACCACGGCGTATCTTACGGAAGTTCTCACGGATACGATCCGACACTACGATACTGTCGTTCAATGAATAACCGATAACGGACATCAATGACGCAACAATAGTCAGGTCAATTTCGATGTGGAACAACGACAGAATACCCAATGTAATAATCACGTCATGCGCCAGTGCAATAACTGCCCCTAATGCTAGACGCCACTCAAAGCGGAAACCAACATAAATCAGGATACAGATCAGTGCAACCAGTAATGCCATCGCTCCGGTTTGTGCCAGTTCGTTCCCGACACTGGGGCCAACGAATTCGACACGTTTAACCTTGGCATCTTTATCAATATCCTGGTTAATCACCGAGATAATCTTATTGCCAAGCTCTTGCCCTGCATTACCAGCCACAGGTGGCATACGAACCATAACATCACGGCTGCTGCCAAAATTTTGCAAAAGAGGATCAGCAAAACCATTCTGGCTCAGGCTCGCACGCATCTTGTCCAGATCCGCAGGTTGACTCAGCTTCACCTCAATGACCGTACCACCGGTAAAATCAAGCCCCCAGTTAAAACCACGAGTGCTTATCATGACGATGGAAGCGATCAACAGCAGGAACGAAATCCCAAAGGCAACGTTGTCCCAGCGCATAAAGTCGATAACTTTACGCCCATAGTTTAATTGTTCAACAGTATAATCCTGTGCCACAACGTGCTCCTTAAATTGACAACTTATTGATACGCTTGCCACCATACAGCAAGTTCACGATTGCACGTGTTCCCACAATAGCAGTGAACATTGAAGTCGCCACACCAATACTGGTGGTGATCGCGAAGCCCTTGATAGAGCCAGTACCCACTGCATACAAAATAATAGCCGTAATCAGCGTAGTCAGGTTTGCATCAATGATACTGGAGAACGCCCCTTTATAGCCTTCGTGAATTGCCTGCTGTACCGTGCGGCCATTACGCAATTCTTCTTTGATACGTTCGTTGATCAATACGTTCGCATCCACGGCGACGGCAAGCGTTAAGACGATACCCGCAATCCCCGGCATGGTCAGAGTCGCTCCCGGCAACAGAGACATAATACCGACGATCAGCACTAGGTTAGCCAGCAACGCAGAACTCGCAATCAAACCAAACTTGCGGTAGTAAATCACCATAAAGACGACAGAAGCAATCAACCCCCACAAACACGCTTCAAGACCCTGCTCAATATTCTGCAAGCCCAGAGTTGGCCCAATCGTACGCTCTTCTACAATCTGGATGGGCGCAATTAACGCCCCTGCCCGCAGTAACAGTGATAACTGACGAGCTTCTGTCGGATTGCTAATGCCGGTAATACGGAAACTGTTACCCAAGCGTGACTGAATAGTGGCGATGTTGATAACTTCTTCTTGCTTAACCAAAATCGCACGACCGTTGGCATCTTTCTTACCGCTGTCCTTATATTCCACAAACAACGTTGCCATTGGCTTGTGCAGATTATCTTTGGTGAAATTAGACATGGCCGTGCCGCCAGCGCTATCCAGGGAAATATTCACCTGTGGATAACCATTTTCATCAGCACTGGAAGTCGAATCGGTGATATGGTCACCCGTCAGGATAACGCGCTTATACAGTACAACCGGATTACCATCACGGGTATATTGCACTTCTGAATCAGCCGGAATACGGCCATATTGCACAACATTTTGGTCAACATTGGTATTGACCAGACGGAATTCCAGTGTTGCGGTTGCTCCAAGAATTTCTTTTGCACGGGCAGTATCCTGAATACCAGGCAGTTCAACCACAATGCGGTCTGCACCTTGACGTTGAACCAGAGGTTCTGCAACGCCCAATTGGTTAACACGATTACGCAAGATAGTGATGTTCTGCTGTACCGCATAAGAGCGAGCTTCACGCAGACGTTCATCACTCATCACCACTTTCAACGTGCTGTTAGCTTCATTAGAGAACACCAAATCACGGTGACGAGGTTCAAGATAACTTTCCGCTTTAGAGCGTGCATCGTTATCACGGAAACGAACTTCGACGCCATAATTATCCGTTTTACGGATAGTCGAATAAGGGATACCCTGATCACGCAGTTCAGAGCGCAGGCCATCAATATTCTGTTCCTGCAATTTACCCAGCGCGGTTTCCATATCCACTTCCATCAAGAAATGAACACCACCACGCAGGTCAAGCCCCAGTTTCATCGGCTCAGCACCGACGGCTCTTAACCAGACAGGCGTTGCAGGCGCAAGGTTTAATGCCACAACATATTGTTCACCCAGTGCAGAGACCAAGGCTTCACGCGCACGGAGCTGCACATCCGTGCTATTGAAACGAGCAAGGATTACCCCATTTTCCAACGCAATGGACTTGCTCTTGATTTGATCTTTTTCTAAAACATTACGGACTTGGTCCAGCGTTTTTTCACTGGCGGCGATACCTCGCGCGCCAGTAATTTGTACAGCCGGATCCTCACCATAAAGGTTGGGAAGTGCATAAAGCAAACCGATGAGGATCGCAGCGATCAGCATCAGATACTTCCACAAAGGATAACGGTTCAACACGGCAGTTCCCTTCGGGAAAATCGGAAAATTAAATAGCCTTCATTGTACCTTTCGGTAAAATGGCAGCAACGAAGTCACGTTTGACAGTTATTTCTGTGGTGTCATTCAAGGCAATAACCACGTAGCCGGTATCAGACACTTTAGAGACACGTCCCACCAAACCACCAGAAGTCAGCACTTCATCCCCTTTGGAGATGGAATCCATCAGTTTTTTATGTTCTTTGGTGCGTTTTTGTTGTGGACGCAGGATCATGAAATAGAAAATCAAACCGAAAACAACCAGCATGATAATCAGAGAATATGGGCTTCCCTGAGCTTGCGCGGGTGCGCCAGCAGCTGCCGCAGCTTCAGAAATAAAAAAACTCATCAAATTTCCCTCATTGTTATCGAAAATATGCCTGCCGAAAACATTACTATTGCAAATCGACAGTGGCTCGATCAAAAACCAGCCCAATATGCTACACATATTGAGACTGATTAGTCACGATAAATTATATATTTAACGGCGGAACGGGTTTACCGATCTGCTGATAAAATACTTCAACAAACTGTTCCAGCTTGCCTTCTTCAATGGCCTGACGAATTCCAGCCATCAAACGCTGATAATACCTTAAATTATGTATCGTATTCAGCCTTGCACCAAGAATTTCGTTACAACGATCAAGGTGATGGAGGTATGCCCGGCTATAATTGCGGCAAGTATAGCAATCACAATGCTCATCCAAGGGAGATGTATCCTCTTTATGTTTAGCATTGCGGATTTTAATAACTCCTTCGGTCACAAACAGGTGACCATTGCGGGCATTACGTGTTGGCATCACGCAGTCAAACATATCGATACCACGGCGAACACCTTCAACCAAATCTTCCGGCTTGCCGACTCCCATCAAATAGCGAGGCTTATCCTGTGGGATCTGAGGGCAAACATGCTCCAGAATACGGTGCATATCTTCTTTCGGTTCACCGACGGCCAGTCCCCCTACAGCGTAGCCATCAAAGCCGATTTCCACCAGCCCTTTTATGGAGACATCACGCAAGTCTTCGTACACACTGCCCTGAATAATACCAAACAAGGCATTTTTATTGCCTAGCTCATTAAAACGTTGACGACTACGGGCAGCCCAGCGCAATGACATTTCCATGGAACGCTTGGCATAATCCCAATCCGCAGGATATGGCGTACATTCGTCGAAAATCATGACAATATCGGAACCCAAATCATATTGGATTTCCATCGATTTCTCTGGGCTGAGGAACACAGGGGTCCCATTAATTGGGTTACGGAAGTGAACCCCTTCTTCTTTGATTTTACGCATGGCGCCGAGGCTGAACACCTGAAAACCGCCAGAGTCAGTCAGAATAGGGCCTTGCCACTGCATAAAATCATGCAGGTCACCATGCAATTTCATGATTTCCTGCCCCGGGCGCAACCAAAGGTGGAAAGTATTCCCCAA
>NZ_JBBMXF010000003.1:0-175851 GCF_037996785.1 Xenorhabdus thailandensis | reverse complement strand
TCAATATATTTATTAAGTGGATCATCTTGCTTAACTACCATCTTTATTTCTATAAGTTGATTAAAAGAAGCCTCAACTATTTTTTTAGGTAAATCAAATATCATACTAACTTGGTTTACAGCATCACCTAAATAAACCCAATCAGACAATATACTTTGCATAACTAAAAACAATGGTTGCGTGAGAAGGTCACTAAAGTAAGTGTCTAAAGTTGATGTATTTCTAATGAAAAATCCTTTTGGAGTATTAATTCCATTAACACCCATAGCCATTCTAATTTTCATCATGTTTAACCTTCATTAATCGATTGGCCTCTCTTTTCACCCATTGGTTAAAGTGAGTTTCTGAATCGTTATTGAAATATGAAAAAATAGGATCTCTTACATCGTATCTCTGTATTTTAAATACACCATCATCCGATTGAAAAATACGATGTAATGTTGAATAGACTCTTGAATGAAAATATAATACAAAATAAGGTATTTCGGCTGATTCGCAAGCTAGTAAAGCAGAAGCGCTAACTCTAATATGTAATGAAACATATGGAATAGATAATTTTTCTAACTTTATTCCCGATGGAGAAAATTCTACAACATATTCTCTGATTGAATTTGAAGGAAGTATAATTTCTATTCCATATCTAGCCTGCTGTTTGCACAATACTGCAATAGAACTATCAATACGTTCTCTTTGCTTTTCTAACCATGGAACAAACTTATTTTGCAACCAAATAGAAACTGCTTTTTCTAGCCCATCAATTCCAAGACATTTAGGGTCATCATCTTGGAGCGGAGATAGACTCTTTGTTGGATCTACTCTTGGACGGTCAAAATTACCCGTACTTTTGACTATTGGGGAACCCTGTATATCTAGCTTAGGCATCCCATTGACCACTGAAATTACATCACCAGGTAGTAATGTAACCATTTCTATCCCTGGTAGATAAGGCTTAATCTCTTCTATGAAATCTTTTGGGTGCATGGGGAAACTATAATAATTTGCCCAATCATATTTATCAACGTATTTCATCCCAGAACAACCTGGAGCAAAAAATAATGGTTCAAGTGCTTTTATTCCTGTTAGCATATTCTCAATGTCAGTACTAGGAAATTCTATATCCCAATATGTTAAAAACCGATGTTGTACATCTGGATAAGCACCTATCAATACAGGATTATTACTGCAAAATGTTTTTATACACTGCGCTTCATTAACATCTAAATAATAATCACCGGAATACGCAATCGCATCTTTTCCATCTTTAATGGTGAATCTGAATTGGAAATTCTCAAGGATTTTCTCACCAGTAAATAGAATTTTTAGTGAATTTATTTCTATTGTTTCCCCAGCTTTTGCAATTTGAAAGTTGCTAAATCCGAGAATGCTTAGACCTAATTTGATACTCTGCGATGGGGGGAAAATGACTAATGCATCGCGATTTATCATCGATAAACTTTCTAGCTCAAAATGGCCTGGGTGTTGATGAGTAATAATTATTACATCTATTTTTGGTAATTTCTCAATATTTATAGTTCGGTTTGGACATACTTGTGCAGTTCCAACTTGAAACACTGATTTAAGCAACGGTTCTACCAATATTGTTAGATTGGTTGTTTCAATAAAATAACAAGTGTGACCCAAATATGTCCATTTCATAGGCATAACCTATTTATTAATGGTGGAATTCCTGATTATAAGAATTAACCACCTTGTGGTTAGTAATTTGCTTTTTGTCTTAGAAAATATGCCCTTAAGATACCATCTTTTTCTAAAGAGCATATTCTCAGAATAATTTCAGAAAATAGTTAGCATAATCCATATTTATGAGTATATACATGGATTAGTTGAATATGTAAGCTGAATAAATTTCAGCGAATACAGCATTGCTCCATTAATTTTGCATCTAAAGGATCAGTTTTCGATTTGATAACAAACAAGCCTTTTGGTTTGTCTGTTCCACTCGGATTAACCATCGGTGTTGTTCTACTGAGGCTTGCCGAAATTTTTTCAAGATCACTACTCGATACTTTGTTTAGTGCGTTAGAATCTTTCATTTCTCATTCCTCATTTTTTTGAATAAAACCATCAACTTATTCGTTGTTTCTGTATTGTTAACAGAGTTAATATAATCATTTTTTAACGATTAATTAACCAAATGGTAACAATTAAGTTTAAACTATATAGTTACAAAGACATTTATCTGTGATGTTTATCACATAAATAAGCTTTAAATTAGGCTGAAAATCTAAGTCATTGTAATGGTATACAATATAAATTAATGCTCTAAATTTAAATTATTCTACCCTATGCGTTAGGTAAGAATTTTCCCCACCAAATACTTTTTTGGTTTTTTTTGCGTAATTCTCCTTCCATCATAAACAGTAATGAAACAAATGTGAAAAAGCACCAATGCGTCGAAAAAAATTTCCGGTAGTTTGCATTGATTAGGGAATCAAACCCACAATTATTACTTGATTATTTTTTATATCAAAGGTATATCAAAGCCAATAAAGTTATTTTTTTCTCATACCATTTACCATTGTCCAGCCAATTCACAGATAAGTGATAATAATACTTACGAGGTAAACAATGAAAATATACAAACCGCCAATTTCAATACTCCTAATTAATACATTCGCAACAACAACTTCACGAGGTATAACCCTTCCATTTATGGCAATATATATTTCCAGTAATTTTAAATTACCACTTGAATTAGTTGGCTCTATTCTTAGTGCAAGCCTATTGGTTAGTATATTTTTTAACTCATTGACTGGATACTTAGCTGATAGACTTGACAAAATCCTAGTTATATTTGCATGTATGATGCTTTTCTCATTTAATTTGTTTTTAATTCCTATAATTTATAAATCATGGATAATGATATTAATTTTGAGCTTAATATATACCTCCAAATGGAATGTTAAATATTACGATAAAATCATGTATAGCTGAATGGACTTCTAATGAAAAAAGAATCACAGGTTTTCTCTCTCAATTATGCTTTATCAAATGCAGGTTGGGTCATAGGGGCTCCTATTGGAGTAATCGCTGCTAAATTAAATTCAACTCTTCCATTTTATCTTTCAGGAGGAATTTCTCTTATAATGTTAATTATTCTGTTTATCCGATTTTATGAAAATATATCTTTTCATAGAAATATAAACTTAGAGAATAAATCTATTTCAATAAATTTTTTTAAAACATTGAGTGTTTTATTTAAAGATCATGCCTTAATTTACTTCACTATTGGTAGCACTTTCATTTCCCTTGTGTTCAGTCAATCAGCTAGTTATATTTCTCAGTATTTATTGAAAACATCCAATGCAGACTTTGGTGTATGAAATTCTCGGAATTATTAACCCTGTGAATGCCTTTTTTAGTAATTTCATTACAATATTTTGTAAGCAATAAATTATCTAAAGAAAATATATTTCGTAGTTTTTGTTTAGGAATCATGATGTTTTTTATAGGTGTCATTGGTTTTTGGACTGCTGGGAAATCTGTATTACTCTGGGTAGTTTCAATGTTTTTTTTTACATTTGGAGAAATTATTGTCATACCATTAGAATATATGTTTATTGATCATATCGCCCCTGAAAATTTAAAAGGAAGCTATTATGGGATACATAATCTTCGATTTATTGGTGGAGCTTTGTCGCCAATAGTAGCAGGTTTTTTACTTAACTATGCTACTCCATCGTCCTTATTTTTTACACTCTGTACAGCTACTTTGCTTAGTTTGTTTTTCTATTTTATTGGATATAATTATGAGAAAAATGCAAAGAAAGCAAAAAGGGTGAGTATAGGAGAATGTAATGAACGCATCCCAACCACTTAGCCTTTGGCATTGTGCTGGAATTGAGAGATGAGATGTGGATCCTCACAGATTTCCGGCCTTATAGTGCCTAAAAGCGGGAGACTATTGCTCCCTGATGACTGGAGGATCTACCAGGGTGAGAGCGTGAATTTTTTGTTAACAAAATTTAGGGTTGACGGATAAGAAAAAACATCATCTCATCCTTCTTTTTTTAGGAAGTATTCTCATGAGCATCGATGCCTTTTCTCAATATTTCAGTACGTTAACAGACCCTCGCCAGTCGTCTAAGATCAGTTATCCTTTGTTTGATATCCTTTTTCTGGCAATTACATCCATCATCGCCGGCGCGGAAGGATGGGAAGATATTGAAGATTTCGGCGAAACGTATCTGGACTGGTATCAAAAAAAATCACTTTTCCCGAATGGAATACCGGGACATGATTCTATCGCTCGACTTATTTCTCGTCTCAATTCTGTTGAGTTTCAGCACTGTTTTATCCAGTGGGTTCAAGGGATTAATGAACGTTCTGAAGGGGAAATTATCGCCATTGACGGGAAAACATTGCGGGGAACTTATCACGGCAAGGATCGGCAGTCGATGTAAGTGCGTTTGCCACCCAGAATGGCGTTGTGATGGGGCAATTGAAGACAGACAAAAAGTCCAATGAAATCACTGCGATCCCTAAATTACTCCGTTTGCTGGATATCAAAGGCTGCCTGATAACGATTGATGCGATGGGATGTCAAACGAAGATTGCGGAACAAATTGTGCAGCAAGAAGGTGACTATCTTCTGGCGGTGAAAGGCAATCAGGAAACGCTGTATCACGCCGTCAAGAAGGCGTTGTCTGCGCAAGTCTCAGCAGTGAGTCATGCCGAAAATATCACGATAGAACAAGGGCATGGTCGTATAGAAGCGCGTGAATATCATGTATTGTCTGCACAAGCGTTATCTCAACCATTTCCTGAATGGAAAAACTTAAAAAGCATCGGCGTAGCAATCGGGTATCGAATTAATAATAAAGGAAAAGAGTCGCTCGATTATCGTTATTACATCAGTTCAGCGGAGCTAAACACGGATAAATTTGCGACCGCTGTCAGGAGCCATTGGGGGATCGAAACACGATTACATTGGGTTCTTGATGTCACTATGGGAGAAGATGCTTGCCTTATCCATCGGGGAGAATCGGCTGAAATATTGGGATGTATGCGTCATATCAGTGTCAATATGTTGCGGGCAGAAACAACCAAAAAAGCGAGTATTCGCCGAAAACAACGGCTTGCGAGCATGGATATTAACTATCTGGACAAGGTATTAGTCGCAGGATTTACGGTGTTGGGCAAGAAGTGAGCATTCACGCTCTTGCCCTGGAGGATCTACCCATGAAATTTACTCCTTTTGGCGTCGATATTGCAAAACATTTGATGCAAATTCATTTTGTCGATGAATACACCGGTGAACTTATTGATAAGCAACTGAGGAGGCCGGATTTTTTAACGTTCTTCAGTAACCGCGAACCTTGTCTGATTGGCATGGAAGCCTGTGGCGGTGCACATTATTGGGCTCGGGAATTGACAAAGTTGGGGCACACGGTTCATTTGTTGCCAACCCAATACGTTAAACCTTTTGTTGTCGGCGGAAAAAATGATGCTAATGATGCTGCTGCGATCGGTATGGCAGTCACAAGACGGGATATTCACTGTGTGCCCATAAAAAGTGCTGAGCAGCAATCATTACAGTCATTGCACAGAGTACGGGAAGGGGCTATCCAGGAAAGAACGGCTAAATCAAATCAGATCCGCAGTCTGTTTTCCGAAGAAGGCATCATATTTCCGACCGGGCTGTCTTCGCTAAAAAAAGGTCTCCTTGAGCTTATAGAGGATGGTGAGTCCGTGATAACCCCTATCCTGAGAAAGCTGGGCGGGATGTATCTTGAACAATTAGGCGTGGATCGGTGAGCTTAACGAAATGATTGACAGATATTTCAAAGAGAACGATGCCTGTCAACGGCTAGCCACCATTCCCGGTATTGGGCCAGTGATCGCCACGGCCATTGTCAGTCGCGTTGGGGATCCTAGTACTACAGCCGTAATTGCTCTGTAAGCCGATGATCTCCCCGGCGACGGTAGTGACATTGTTGCGCTCGGTATTGATGCCGTCGTCGCCAGTCTGACCAATGTAAAATCTGTTCTATTGTCTTTCCCGCTTTTTCCATCAGCTTTGACAGCCGCTTACGGAGTTCCGCTACACTGAGTGGAACCTGGCCTACCGGTGTTTTTTTTCTCCTGTACCCGCAGAACCGCCAGGACTGCATGGGCCAGCAACGACAAGGTAATATGTCGGTGCCAGCTCTGCCATCGCCGCACTTCGTAATGATCCAGCCCACATTCCCCTTTGGTTTCCTCAAAGCCACTTTCGATTTCCCAGCGACAACCCGCAACCTGAACCAGCGTATTAAGATCCGCCTGTTCTCTCAGGGCATACACCACATAGTAAGCCCGTTCCTGCCTGCTATCCCGGCTGCGCCGAACTAACAAATAATGACCATAACGTCGATCCTCTTCACTTATCTGTAAACGCCATAACGGCACGACAGCCCAGTCATACCAACGCTCACCTTTTGTCCCTGTTCCCGCTGACCGTGCTTTCCAGTCAGCGGTCGGCAATACGTTTAGCACGGATATACTCGGGTCCTTGCCACCATAAGGGGGCATTGCAGGGAATGGCTAACACGAAGGGCTGGTATCGGGACTCCAGCCAGACTCTTAGACGACGGTCACGGCCATAAACTTCATCCGCGGTCACCCAGCGACAGGGAACGCCGGCATCCAATGTTCGTTCCAGCATCTGCCGGGCCAACTGGGGTTTCGTTGCAAAAGTGACGCTGGCGGGGATACCCGCAGCTTCACAGCGGGAACGGGCATCTGTCCACTGGCGAGGCAGGTATAATGCCCGGTCAACAAAGGCATGCCCTCCGTTGCCGGCGTAACAAAGAAATACGCCTATCTGGCTGTTTTCTACCCGTCCAGCGGTCCCACTATACTGACGCTGTACCCCGGCAGAATGTGTCCCTTTTTTGATAAAACCGGTTTCATCAATGATGAGAACACCCTGTTCATCGCCCAAATTCTCAGTGACATAATCCCGCAGGATATCGCGGGCCATCTCGACATCCCAATCAGCGCGTTCCAGCAAATATTGAATCCCATCGGGGGTACTTTCCCCCATCCATTCAGCCAGTTGCCAGCTATTCTTACGTTCAACATCACTGAGCAATCCCCGAAGATAGGCAAGGCTGCGTTGTCGTGGGCCGATAGAGTGAAATAAGGGGGCCAGACGGGCATGTAATGTCAGCAGTTCTTGTTCCCAGATTTTGGCAGGGGATGGCATGTGACACCGCCTTTTATTTAAGGAAGAAGAGCCCCATCATGGCACAATATGGATTACGGCTGTAGTACTAGTCTGTTCAAAAACGGCCGACACTTTGCTGCCTGGTTAGGGTTAACCCCCAAACAATATTCCAGTGGTGGGAAAACCAGACTCGCTGGCATAACGAAACGGGGTGATGGTTATATAAGAAAGCTGTTGGTTCAGGGCGCCATAGCCGTGATTTACCATATAAACCGAAGACATGATAACTATGGTGAGTGGATAAAAAAACTAATACAGCGCCGTCCGGTAA
Organism: Xenorhabdus thailandensis; assembly: GCF_037996785.1. NCBI lineage: Bacteria > Pseudomonadati > Pseudomonadota > Gammaproteobacteria > Enterobacterales > Morganellaceae > Xenorhabdus > Xenorhabdus thailandensis. The sequence goes on along the minus strand of NZ_JBBMXF010000003.1, from coordinate 168,349 downwards.
ATATTGTGGCTATCGCGCTGGCAAATAAGATCGCCAGAATATCATGGGTGATATTAATGGGTGAAGAAAAGTTCAGAGTGACACCGTAATCACAGAGGAATGAAATTTATTTTAGCTGTATTGATCTTGCTAATTGCGCAGGAAAAGTGAGATGGAAGATCGGTCAAACCGACACCTGCAAAACCTGAGATATCCGACGACCAAGAATGAATAAAGGTCTGAAGGCCGATAAGGAGCAGGTGTGCACATATCTATCATGGCTCAGCAGAAAATAACCTGCAAACACAGAAGCCGAATGTACGAACGCAGTTATGACCGCCATCCAATGAACTTATCTTGCACATAAGCGGGAGTCCATGTACGGATATAGAGCTGCAACCTACCGTCGATGCCAGAGTAATTTTTGTCTTGCAAACGGGATGCGTTCATATAGAGCATAAAATCAATGGGGTATCCGTCGTTATCGACGGCCCGGTAAAGGTAAACCCATCTACCCTTCACTTTGATATAGGTCTCATCCATCTTCCAGGGGCTCCCCACGGGCTTCTTCCTTTTTCGGAAAGCTTGCTCAAGCTGGGGCGCATAATGAACGACCCATTTTTGCACGATTGAATGATCCACATCAGCGCCACGCTCTTCCAGTAGCTCTTCGATATGGCGATAACTCAGCGGATAAGCTAACTTCCATCGCACTGCCATCAGGATGAGATCTTTCGGAAAGTGGCGACCTTTGAAACTGAGCATCATTCAACCTTAATCTGGATTTATTGGCTGACACTATAACCTGACTTTCCTATTTTCGACAGAACCCCAACGCCCTGCGTCAATAAAAACCCACCCAATCTCAACACACCGACAACTACGGCGGGTTAGTGCTGGACATTCCAACATAATCACGTATTTTTGGGAAGGTAAGTTATGGTTCACTAGGAAAAACAACATGAATAAAATAAATGAAGGTTTGGAAGGTGTAGTAATAGGAACTTCTAAAATCACTTTTATTGATGGTCTTAATGGAACATTGATATACCGAGGGTATCGAGTCGAAGATATCGCGAATAAATATTCATTCGAAGAAGTGGCATATTTACTATTGCTAGGTAAATTCCCCGAACCAGAAGAATTAATTGTATTTTCTAAGAAAATATCAGAAGCCCGTAATTTACCAAAATGGGCTTATCAAATAATGGATTTCATTCCTGAAAAAGCTAGCTATATGGCTGCTTTAAGAACTATATTATCAGCTATGCCAGTGAGCGCTCACGGTTATCCACCCGAGCTAGATGAAGCTATAAAATTGATTGCCGCAGTTCCAGTGATAATTGCCTATTTATTCAACAAAAGAAAAGGGACACAATTCAAGGAACCAGATATGTCTCTTGGTCATGTTGAAAATTATCTTTATATGCTCTCAGGAGAAAAACCATTACCTGAAAAAATTAAGTTACTGGAAACATATTTGATACTTTCAATGGACCATTCAATCAATGCATCTACCTTTACAGCCCGTGTAGTTACTTCTACAGAAGCAGACTTAACCTCTTCTATTGTAGCAGCAGTCAGTGCATTGATTGGCCCTCTTCATGGTGGGGCACCTTCTAAAGTTGACACCTTGCTCGATGAAATAGGATGTATTGAGAATGCTGAATTTACTATCAAGCAAAAGTTAGCACATGGTGAACGGATAATGGGATTTGGTCATCGTGTTTATAAAATATATGACCCACGGGGCGCTGCATTACGGTCTATATGTGAAAAATATAAAAAATTTGATCCTCTGCTTCAGTTGGGATTAGAAGTAGAACCAATTATTGTGAAAATATTAAAGGAGGAAAAACCTGGGCGTGATCTATATACGAATCTAGAGTTCTGGGCGGCCGCTGCATTGCGTGTATCTGGATTGGAAAGCGGCCTATATACTCCCACTTTTTGTCTTGGACGCATCGTGGGATGGAGCGCTCATATTATCGAACAAGCAGGTAAAAACAGACTAATCCGTCCAACTATTCTCTACACGGGCTCCATTCCAGCGTCGTAGAGGAACAACAAAATTGGAATGGAACCAGTTATAATAATACACAAAAAAATCAAAACCGAGTATATGAGATGAATCCCTGATATGACTATTAATCCGGCGGCTATTTGTATTTTTATAATTATATAATTTTTATATTAACCCGCTGGGTATTTAGATTAGATTTTATGTGTCTTAAAGACACATAAAATCTGGATTCCTATGTCGATGTAAATTGTCGCCATGTTAATAGATTAATTTATAAAGCATTAGTGGTATACATAGGTTAAAGACATTTGCTACAGCAGCATATTAAGAAAGTTTTACTCTACCGATCTAATAATATTCAAAATTATTTTTTATAAAAATAAAAAAGAGGGATGCTTATGCGTACCATAAAATTGTTCGACACGACGCTTCGCGATGGTGAACAAGCTCCTGGTAATGCCATGACTGTAGAGCAGAGAGTAGAACTTGCGAAATGGATTGACCTTACTGGCGTAGATTATATCGAAGGTGGTTTTCCTTCGTGCTCTTCGGCTGATTATGAAGCCACTAAGGCAATCAGTGAGCTAGGTTTAAACGCATCAATATCTGCCCTCGCAAGAGCTAATGCAAGAGATATTGAATGTGCAATTCGGGCAACTTCTGGAGCTCAACGTGCTCAAATTCAACTACTACTTACGGGTTCTGAAATTCACCTAGAGAAAAAACGTCATATTTCCCTAAAAGATGCTGTAGAAGAAACCCGTAACTCAGTTCATATCGCCAGAATAAATGGAGCAAAGCATATATCCCTTGGTTGTGAAGATTCATCAAGAGGTTCACTTGACATGCTTAAACAAGTGATTGCGGCAGGTTTAGAACAGGGGGCTGATTGTGTTGTATTAGCTGATACTGTAGGGGGAACTATTCCATCTAAATTTGAAGAAAAAGTGAGAGCTATACGTAACTTCATTGGCAAAGATGTTGAGCTGTCAGTTCATTGTCATAATGATATGGGATTAGCAGTGGCTAACTCATTTGCAGGTTTTGTCGGTGGTGCAGATTGTGCTCAAGTATCTTTATGTGGTATCGGTGAACGAGCTGGAAACACTGCAATTGAGGAGCTGGTTACAGTTATTTTATATCACGGTCAAGACTTTGGAATGAACGTTAATATAAATAAAATTAAAATGATTGCCGCGTGCGAAAAATTAATAAATGAAATTAATCTATTTATTTCACCTCAAAAACCTATCATGGGTAAATATGTATTTTCAACAGCAGCAGGGATTCATATTAATGGGATGCTACAAGATCCTGTGTGTTATGAATCAGTCAACCCTGATATCTATGGTCGTAAGCGAGAATATATAATAAGCCGACTTTCTGGTCGTAGTATAATTTCAGAACTAATAGAAAAATACAACCTTAAAACAACATCACCTGAAATTATCGAGCTTATGTATAAAGTAATCACCTCCAGTAAAGATGTTCATAAATATAATGATGAGCATCATTTTCGTGAACTTTTTTTTCAACAAAAAAATATTGTGGAATCAAAAAACTAATAACATAGAGACTAACAAATGAAGAAAATTATATTAGAAGAAATTGATAAGTTCATTGATGAAAATAGATATGTAAAACACGAATCTGTTCAGAACATTGTCAATAAAGTTACATCACTTTCTAACCTAAAGAAATGGGCTATTCAAAAGTATTATCAAACATATTTACAAAATGTTTCGTTTAGTTCAATACATAGTAATGCTAAAGATTATCTGGATATACGACTTTTTCAAATTGAACAACTTATTGGAGAGGAAACTAATATTCATGATGGTTCGGATAGTCATTTCAACTTAATGAAACGGTTTGCGTTTGCATGTGGAGCAGATGAACAAACAATCAAAAGTACTCCTGTTGCTGAACCTGTAAAACGATTCACAAATTATTTAATCAATTGTTGCAAAGAACGTCATCCTATTTTGGCAATGCTTGCTATTTATTGCAATGAGCGGCAAACACCAGAGAGTGCCAGTCAGATGGCGAATGCTTTAAAGTTGAAATATGGTTTCAGTGATAATGAATTAGAATGGTTTTATCTACATGGAGAGCTTGATATTGAACACAGTAACCACGCTAGAAATTTGATCTTGAAATATGCCGATCAAGTTGATTGTTTTGAACATAATGCTTGGGAAGTAGTAAAGATTGCTATCAAGGAATGGAATATGCTACAGAATTATTATTCATCCATTAAATAAGGGTTGAACTACTATGAAAAATATCTGTACTAATAAATCCCCATATTCCTGTTACAAAGAACTCTACAGTTTTGCTCGTCCATTTATTGATGCTGATTCTCATATTGAAGAAAATGAGGAAGTTTTCAAACATATTGATAAAAAATATGAACATAGGAAACCATTAATCATTGATATAAAAGATGCAATAAAGCATCGACCAACTCGAAATAAAGTGTGGTTAATAGATGGTGAAATTAGACCAAAACTAATGGGGAGAAACCCTTCATGTTATGCGAGTCCATCGACATCGGATTATGCCAAATCAAAACCTGTAAGTGTTTCAGTTCAAAGTTTAATGGACTCAAACGAATATATTGAATGTATGAAGACCATCGGGTTAGATGTAGTTGTACTCTATCCAACACTGATGTTACACCCCCTCACTCGAGATCCTGGTTTTGAGAATGCGCTGGTACAAGCCTATAACTCTTTCATGGGAGAACGTTGTGGTCAGCGACCAGAAAGTTTAAAGTGGGCAGCGGTATTGCCGATGCGCGACACAAATGCTGCGGTACTCGAAATCAGGCGGGCTAAGTTGTTAGGTGCTTCCGCTTGCATGCTATTAAGTTCAGTTGGTGATATCCCCTTGCATGACCGTCGTTTTGATCTAGTTTATGAAACCTTATGTCTTGAAAATATGCCAATGAGCATCCATGTCGGATGGCCTCATGATAGCTTGAATGATTCACTTACAAGTATTCCAGCTAGCTTAATTCTTCACTTTGAGGCTGGTATGTTACATGGCCTCTTTTCCGTCTTAGCCGGCGGTATATTAGACCGCTTTCCTAAATTAAAAGTGGCCTTTGTAGAGGCTGGTGCTGTTTGGTTACCCACATTTATTGATCGGGTAGAAAAATGGCGTAAAACTCCCACAGCAGAAATTTGGTTGGCTGAAAAAGGCCCATTGGATTATCTGCGTGACAACCATGTATTTTTTACGGTTGAAGGTGATGAACCTAGACTTGAAGAATTTGTTGACCTCGTTGGTGAAGATAGAATTCTGGGTTCCGCTGATTTTCCACATGTTCATTACGAAGGGGGAAAGCTAAGTCAAACGTTCATGAGCTTAGCGACACATCCTAATTTTACCGCTCAAACCAAAGCTAAGTTTCTTGGTAAAAACGCCAGCGATTTTTATAGGATGTGATTGATATGGGTAAAACAATGTTTGATAAGATTTGGGAACAGCATACGATTAAAACTCTTCATAATGGCGAGGATATATTGTTCATAGATCGTCACTTACTACATGAAGTCTCAAGCCCTCAAGCGTTCGAGGGATTAAGGCAACAGCAGCGTTCGGTTCGTTTCCCGAGTCTTGCTGTAGGTACTGAGGATCATATTGTTTCAACGATGCCAAATCGAGTTGGAGGGACATTTACGGAAGCAGAGCAAATGATCTCTGTGATGCGAAAAAATACAGAAGAATTTGGTATTTCTCATCACCGCATTGGTAGTGAACATCAAGGAATTGTTCATATTATTGCCCCGGAACAAGGAATAATTATGCCGGGTATGACCGTCGTTTGCGGAGATTCTCATACTTGTACTTTAGGTGCTTTAGGGACTATAGCATTTGGGATCGGAACTAGCGAAGTAGAGCATGTATTGGCAACACAGACAATAGTACAACGTCGCCCGAGTGTATTAAGGTTAAATATTGATGGAAATTCTGATAAAGAACAATATATTCTGCCAAAGGATTATATTTTACACATATGTAGGTCTCTTGGTTCTGCTGGAGCTAAAGGCTCGGTCATAGAGTTTGCGGGTACGGCTATTAGTAACATGTCGATGGAAGGACGACTAACAATATGTAACATGGCAATTGAAATTGGTGCACGTTCAGGATTTATATCTCCAGATAAGACTACTATTGACTATATATGGGCTACTGAACTGGGTAAAAATATTAATGAAAAAAACAAACTGGAACAGTTATGGTTAGCTTTAGCCAGTGACCCTGATGCAGAAGTAAAACAAGAATTGATGATCGATATTTCGAACATTGAACCACAGATTACTTGGGGAACCCTGCCCTCACAATCGATTCCAGTCAGCGGAACTATACCAATACCTAAAAATAATATTGATGAAAGGGCAATAGCCTATATGGGGCTTACTCCCGGTCAACCTATACGCGGCACGAAAATTGATACTGTATTCATTGGCTCCTGTACAAATAGCAGAATTAGTGACTTACGTATTGCAGCAAGTGTATGTCGTGGTAAAAAAGTAGCCCCTCATGTTGTTGCTTATGTGATTCCAGGATCAGAGCGCGTCAAACGTCAGGCGGAAAAAGAAGGTCTACTCAACGTGTTTACTGAAGCAGGGTTTCAGGTTCGAGAACCTGGTTGCTCAATGTGTGTGAGTGTTAATCGAGAATTTGTCGAACCTTACAAACGTTGCGTTTCAACAAGTAACCGTAATTTTGAACATCGACAGGGACCTAATGCTCGTACACATCTGGGTAGCCCCGCATTGGCTGCTGCTTCTGCAATTGTGGGTAAAATAGAAGATCCAAGAAGTGTAACGATTTAATAGTTAACCTATCTATTATCCCTATATTCATATCTAATGAAAATCATACAAAGTGCTTTAGGAGATATAATGAAAGAAAACTATCAGTATGTACTAGAAAATATCAGAGCTTGCTTACTGAATCAGAATGATGTTGATACAGACGCAATTATTCCTCAGACCGAGTTGGTCACAACTACAAAAGTGGGACTCAGTAAGGGGCTATTTGCTCGTTATCGATATGATGTAAAAGGTATGCTTAACCAAGATTTTTTTCTAAATAAAAAAGAAAATAAGTATGCCAATGTACTTATTTCCGGTTGGAATTTTGGCTGTGGAAGTTCAAGAGAGCATGCTGTTTGGGCATTGAAAGATTATGGTTTTATGGCGATTATCGCCCTGTCTTTTGGTGAAATTTTCCAAAGAAACTCTATACGCAATGGTTTAATTACCGCCACAATGAATGAGGACGACCAACTAAAATTGTTGAAAAGTGTAGAGCCTAATTCATCGGGATTATTAATAACCCTAGATCTTGAAAAAAAGACTATTGAATGGTCAGATCCAGATGGTAAAGTGGAAAAAGGCATTATTAAAATTGACGATGGAGATAGGGAGAGAATATTTAGTGGGCAAGATGAAATTGATACCACACTAACCCACCTATCAGATATCAATTTATATTTGGAAAAACATTTATTATCCAGTCCATGGATCTACCATCCTCAAATAACATCCAAAAAGGTATAATAATATGTCTAATATATCAATATTAGAGACTGCCCGAAATGCGTTAGATTCCATCTGTCATGAAGGATTAGCGCTAGTACCTGCGGATATTGGCTATGGTTTACTTGGTAACTCTGAGCATTCGATACAAAAAATGTATAAACTAAAGGGGCGATCATTTAGTAACCCTTGTATTGTCGCTGGAAATCTAGAAGTACTTGTTGATATTTCAATTATATCTGATATTAAAATACTAAGTTGGCTAAAAGAAATCATGAAGGATAATACTCTAGCGGTAGTATTTCCATTGAATAAACAGTCAAAACTTATTCGCTCTTTGTCTCCTTGGGTACTTGACCATTCAACAGAAAACGATTCAATAGCCGTGTTTCTTAACTGTGGTCCTATTGTTGAAGAAATGGTTAAATTAGCATTTCTGAAAAATATATTACTTGTTGGTTCTTCTGGCAATTTTTCAAAGTGTGGAAATAATTTTCAGTTAAATGATGTACCGTTAAAGATTAGAGAACAAGTTGATTTTATGTGTGATTTAGGTAAGTCGAAATATGAAAATTCAGAGCGAATGGCAACAACAATACTAAATTTTTGTAATTATACTGTGAGAAGGTCTGGAATAAATAGTGATTTAATCCAAGAAAGTTATCAGGATTTCGCAACCAAGAACAATTTACCATTACTGAGGTAGCAGGGCTAACGCATGAAGCTTTTTTGCTCTAAAAATGAGTTTATATAGAACAAAATCAGTTTGTTTTATGAGCTGGTAAAGACAGATATTCAGGATTTATAAATCAATACGAGTTCTTCTGTTTATTTATTAATCTTTCATGCGTTAGCCCTGTAAAAAGGTATTTTCCAATTTGAGCTTTCACTCGAAAACTATAAGCAATTAATTACGAATAGATATTATTTTTTAAATGATAATCAATATTGATATTATGTTGGTTGTAACCCATCCGTTTTTTGAACGGATTTTTAAAGAGGACATTACTGTTTTAAATAGGTGTTTAAAGCAGTAAGAAAAAATCCATGCTATAATCCAATGTAATCCATTTGAATTTTAAAGAATAAACCCTGTTCAGATTGCGTGTTCCCGTGAGGTAAATAATGAATGATTTGATAATTAGTGACAACGTAACAAAATCATATGACCTCACAGTCAATACACATAATGCTATCAACCCTGCGGTCAGTTATCTGCTGAGATTACGATCGACCAAAAGCCAAATAACCATGCGGTCATGTCTGAATAAAATAGCGAACATGTTCGAAGCCTTTGACCTGACGACATTTGACTGGTCAACATTAGACAAAACGAAGGTCCAGATAGTGATCAAACGGTTAATTAACCAAAACAAAGCCCCCAATACCATCAATCTGATGTTATGTGCGATCAAAGGTGTCGCTGAAGAAGCGAGATCCAGCCGTCACATAGACAGTCATACATATCAAGATATTAAATCGGTAAAACGGCTCAAAGGTGTCCGTGTCAGTAAAGGCAGGATGCTCGAATTAACTGAAATTCAAAAAATATTCCAGTACTTTGACAGTCTTAACAGTGCCATTGCTGTCCGTGATGCAGCCATGTTTGCCGTCATGGTAGGGTGCGGGTTAAGGCGTTCTGAAGTTGCAGATTTGAAATATGAGGATATTGATTTTGAAAGCTCACTTATCATTATTCACGGTAAAGGGAATAAAGAGCGTGAGAATTATATGCCTGACGAAATTAAAGAACGGTTATTGTTATGGGTGAATGAGGTACGAGGACCCCACGCAGGCTATCTGTTTAACCGTATATTAAAAAATGATGATGTGACAGGTAACAAGCTGGGCACATCATCAATTCGTTTTATTTTTGAACGATTATTGAAAAATTTAAATAGTAATATGAAAGAATTTACACCACATGATTTAAGAAGAACCTATGCTTCATCATTACTTGAAAATGGTGAAGATATTTTCACCGTGAAAGATGCATTGGGTCATGCCAGTGTAACGACAACCCAGCAATACGATAAACGGGGTAAAAAACGTCTTAAAGAGGCGGCTAAGCGATTAACATTCAAATAAGAAAAAAATGACAAAAGTGGTAATGAGGATTTTTATAACAATATGAAATTTGGAGTTTTTATGATGGAAGAAAAAGCAGAATTTTTTTGCAACTCTCTTCAGAGGGCTTTAACGCTGGGTTCACATCAAAATCTAAGCAAAAGCGGGTCCTGTGGAAGAACCCCCAGATCTGTAAACTTTGTGAGAGCTACGAGTTATCCACGTGCTTAAATGTGTTCAAAACACGGTAGATGGTTGCTTCGCCTAGCTTGAACTCCTTGGCTAACTGACCAATCGTAGTGCCGGACTGACGCTTGAGATAAATATCATTTCGTATATCTTCGGTTAACTTAGCGGGGCGCCCGAATCTGACACCATTCTCTTTCGCTTTGGCGATCCCTTCCGCCTGGCGTTCACTGCGTAAGTCATTTTCAAACTCCGCGATGGTGGCCAGCATCTTGGGGGTTTGTGCCCAATTCAGCGAAAAGTTCCACGAATGAGAATAAATTAATTAATTTCAATATATTACAATGAAATTCATTCTATAAATTTTATCTCTTTCGATACTTTCGATATTGTGTGTCTAGAACAACCGAGCAAATCGACAATATAGTTATAGCTTTTGTGTTCCCTGAGAAGACCTTCGATTTTCTGGTGCAGTTTCTTGTCTATCGGTCTGCCTTTATACTTACCTTCCTGCTTGGCTTTCTTTACCCCCTGAGCCTGACGCCGCAGTCTGTCTTCGTAATCTTTCCGAGCAACTGCCGCAAGCATATCAAGCATCATATTGTTTAACGCAGTCAGCATACGTTCAGTGAATTCGTCTGTCTTCGCCATAAATTGGTGGCTGGTTGGGAGATCCAAAGAAACGACCTTCAGTCCCTTATGGTTAATCATATATTTCAGTTTTTCCCAGTCAGTCGTATTCAAACGACTGAGCCGATCAACTTGTTCAACCAAGATCACATCGCCCGGCATAGCAACATCAAGTAAACGAAATAATTCTGGGCGACGGAGTTGGGCACCGGATTCATTTTCTTCGAACCAGCAAGCAACCTGAGTTCCCAATCCATTTGCAAACTCAATCAGCTCATTTTTTGCCCTTGAAGCATCCTGTTCATCGGTTGATGCCCTCAAGTATCCGTAAATCCGCACAGGGGTTTTCATCAGTTCACTATACATGGTGTCATTATTTTGGTGCGTTATACATTGTTTTGAGTTATTTTCTGCACCACATTTCGCCAGTGTATTAAGAGTACACCCTATCAGCACTCGTCGTGAACGTTTTTGACAACCTTTTTTGGTAAAAAATCTATCAAGGAAAAATATGCAGCCGCCGCGCCCAAGCCGGATACAAATTCTTAAAACCGATGAAATTGATGAGCTGTATCGCCGCCCAGAATTCAGTCAGACAGAACGTGAAGAATATTTTGCCCTGAATGACACACTTCTTGAACACATCCGCGTAATGGAGAAATTCGAAAACCGTATTTATTTCATTCTCTTTATTGGGTATTTCCGGGCTAAGCCCGTTATTCCCAAATTCCATTTGAAGGACGTCAGACTGGATGTTCAGTATATTTGCCAGACCTACTTTTCAGGCGCAAAACCACGGTACACTGAGTTGGTCAAATCAACCCGATCCCGGCTAATCAATCAGGTTCTGGCCTTGCTTAGTTTTGAGCAGCTGACACCCGCCATGACTGACAATCTGGTCTTACGTCTCCAGGATGTCGCAACCATCTATACTGATCCCCGATATATGTTCGATGAATGCATCGCATTCTTTAGTCAGCAGCGTATTGCCCTTCCGGCATACAGCACTATCCAGACGCTTGTTACCCGGACGCTCAGTGCCGAAAGAAAGCGAACCGAAGCCATTCTGTCCCGACAAATGTCGGAAAATACGGTTCACACCCTACAGAGCATCCTAGCAGACAAAGGACTGCTTAACAGCCTGTCCGGATATAAGGGATCAGCCCGCAGCTTTTCGCCCTCAGAGCTGGAGCGTGAGCTGAATACGCACAGAACCATAAAAAATATTTACCCTGAATTAAAATCGCTGCTTGAGGCTCTTCGATTATCCCGTGGAAACATGCTCTATTATGCCTCCGTTGTAACGCACCGTTCAGTTTATAAAATCAGGCGAATGCCCAAGTGGCAGGGGCTGCTCTATCTGAGTTGTTATCTCTTTTTTCGATATCGGGAAAACAATGACAAGCTGGTGACTGCATTTTGCCATCTTGTAACAAAACATCATGAATCCGCAAAAACGTTTGCCCAGCAAAAAGTCGCTGAAGAACTGGAAGTGGTCAGAAATAAGCTTAAGTATGCCGGCAACGTTCTGAGCTTATTTGTTGATAATACACTCAGTGACGGTATTCCGTTTGGTGAAATTCGCAAGCAGGCATTTTCACTGATTGGTGAAACTGATATGAGAAAAATCAGCTAGCATCTTTGTAAGGAGAATTTTGATCTGGTTGACTATCAATGGCAATACACCGACAAACACGCCCGCAGAACATCAAACTCTCTGCGCAAGCTGTTCAGGGCTATCGATATTGAGTGTTCCCCTGACCAGCCTCTGATGGCAGAGCAAATAACCACGGCAAAAGCTGATCTGGACAAACACAAACGAATCATGTGTGTGACGCAGGAATTCATCCGTCCACGCGACCTGCGTTATCTTCTTGATGGCGATGACGTCCATCTCCAGCGGTTTGAGTTCTATTTGTATCACCGGATTGATCATATGATCAATAGCGGCAGGATCTATGTGAGTGAGAGTGAAAAGAATAAACGTCTGGAAGATGACCTTATTCCGGTGGATGTCTGGATGGCGGAAAAAGCAGAGCTGATTGAAAAAACAGGTCTTAATCGTCTTAGTGCCCCCATTACCCAGACGCTGATGCAGTTGGAAATGAGGTTAAATACCTTGCTTGATCGGGTAACAGCTAACATTAATGCTGATGCCAATGATTTCGTAAAATGCCAGCCCCGCTCTAACCGTCTGACATGGAGTCTGGCGAACCGTTGCTGGAAAGCCGGTATTGACAACCCGGTTTACAGCCAGCTCAAGCACAAAGGGATTATTGAAATTATGGGTTATGTCAATCACAAAACAGGTTATCTCAACGCCCTTGAAAACATGACAACCTATAAGAAAGAGTCAGAGGCACGGGAAGGCGATTTGATTGCCTGTATCTTCGGCAACGGAGCAAACTACGGCCTACATCGAATAGCCGCCGTTTCCGATCGCAGCGTAGGGGCACTCCGGGCTGTCAATGATAGTTATATTCGACCGGAAACGACCCACGCTGCCAATGATATTATTTCCAATGCGATCGCCCGCTTACCCATATTCAAGTATTACACCATCAATGAAGCAGCGCCTTTTGGTAGTATCGATGGACAAAAACACGGTTGCCGGATAAACACATTCAAGGCTCGCTTTTCTGCCAAATATTTCCGCAAAGGTAAAGGAGTATCAGCATTGTCGCTGGTCGTCAATCATGTTCCGGTCAATACTACCGTGAACGCCCCAAATGAGTTTGAGGGGCATTTTGCTTTTGATCTGCTCTATAACAACAGCAGTGATATCCAGCCGCTCTCGGTTTCGACGGATAATCATGGGATCAATAATGTCAATTTTGCCTTGCTGGATATTTTCGGTTACCAGTTTGCCCCTCGTTATGCCAAGTTCAAAAAAATCTTTGAAGAATTGTTCGATATCACCTTGCTGGGTGAAAAACTCCATATTTCTTTGAAAAAACCGATAAAGTACAAGTTAATCATGGATGAATGGGAACGTATCCAGCATATTGTTTGTTCATTGAGTCGCAAGGCAACCAATCAGAGTACCGTGGTCAGAAAGCTGTCAAATGGCAAGAGAACTCACTCGACGTTATCTGCCCTACGTGAGTATGACAGGTTAGTTAAATGTATCTATTTGCTTGAATACATGGACAATCAGACACTGAGACAGTTTGTGCAACAGGCATTGAATCGGGGAGAAGCCTATCATCAGCTCAGAAGAGCCATCGCGTCTGTCAATGGAAATCAGTTTCGAGGCGGAAATGATTATCAGGTTGAACAATGGAACGATTGCGCCCGTCTGATTGCCAATTGCATTATCTACTACAATTCAGCCTTGTTATCCGGACTGGTAGAACGATTTGAAAAACAAGGTAACAGTGAGGCAATTGAAATACTGGCCAATCTCTCCCCAGTGGCCTGGAGCCATATCCAGTTGGCAGGGAACTACATCTTCGCAGAACAAAGCGACACATTCAGTCTTGACAGTCTGCTAGAAAATGTAGACCCGCTGCTCGAATCAAAGATGGATGATAGTAATGAGTATGATGTTTACGAGGAAGCAGGCTGATCATTTTCATTTAACATTTTGAAATAATTAAATAATTTTAACATCATGGAACTTTTCGCTGAATTGGGCGCAAACCCCCATATTGAACATAAGACGCCCTGTTGACGTTCGGGTATCAATATTTTGATCCAGAACGACCAAATCAATATTTTCTTGCTGAAAGCGACTAGAAATTTGTGATAAATGATCCACTGAACGTGCAAGCCGGTCTAATTTTGAAATAAGGGCGCAATCCATCCTTTCGGTCAAGGCAAGAATGCGTAGCAACCTGGCAAAGGCCTCTGTCTTGGCACAAAGGTGGGTCGCTCTGGAACCTCTGGTACTCGATACCGAGACGACTGGACTTGGTGAAAGAGACCAGGTGATCGAGCTGGCTGTTACAGACATCAAAGGCGCTGTTCTCCTCTGTACCAGATTGCGGCCAACGGTGGAAATTGACCCTCAGGCAATGGGTGTTCATGGTATCACCGAGGCAGAGCTGTCGAATGAGCCTACGTGGACTCAAGTTGCGCCAGCTCTCGCCGGGCTTTGCGCGATGAAGCTGGCGGCTGATGCCTTTGGCTCAACCAACCGGCACGGCACAATCTCACTTGCGGATGCCACCTGCGAGGCTGGTGTGAGCTGGAAAGGTCGAGCCCATTCAGCAGCGACCGACGCTATTGCCACCGCCGACCTGGTGACAGAGATAGCCAAAGTCCAACGTGACCTCGTGGTCCAGCTCCAGGAGCTTCAAAGCAAAGGTAATTTGGAATGACAGAACAATCCTACGGCGATAGCCTCAAATTTTTCTCAGACTGGCAGAAGGACCCCGCGAAACGCACCGGCCTGAATGTGCAACACACGCTAACCAGAGGTGAGTATCCTACGGTCAGCATCGAGATTGCGCCGATCAGGGCATCGGGGTCCAGCCCAGACTGGAAAAGCAAGATCACGGTGCAGCTCACTCGTGGCGAACTGACGGCGTTTTGCAGCGTTCTCTTTGGCTTGCGTAGCAAGGCTGAGGGTTCCTATCACGGCGACTCGAAGAATAAGAGCTTTGCGGTTTACAACAACGGCAAGGCCGGTGTTGCGATCATCCTGAGCGAGCGAGGAAACCAGCTCCAGAATTTCATCAATGATGACGACCGGATGGAGCTCGCAGTCTTCGCAGTTCGCCAGCTATCCAACGCATGGAAAGTTACCCCTTCTGATGCCATCGCGCTGCTGCGTCAATCAGCGTGGATGGACCGCAATCTGTCCTAATCGCACATACCAAGGCACCCCAGAAATAGTCCCAATACCACAAAGTTAGACCATCATGCAACGAGGGAGAGGGGCAAGAATACGCCTCCGCTTCGCGTCGGCGGATGTCCTGTTTGACCTTCGTGTATGTGATTAGATTGAGAAAGAGAGAGAAAAAGAGAGAAAGAAGAAAAGTGCGGGGCAAGTCAGAAATGTGGCCGAGGGGGACTGCGGGGGTGGGGCTGGCATCCTCTATCCCCCACTTTGCATGATGGTCTAAAGCTGTCTACCATGTAACCAATGATCTGTTAGAACAAACCCACACATAGGCGGCAACATGGCTAAAAACTTCATATCAGAACAATTCTCGGCCATGTGCCGCGACTTAACGAACCTGTCCTCCCTTATCAAACGACTACCGCCACGGTACGCAAAAGTTGCGGCCATCCCTCCTACCAGAAAAGGAATGGAAAACGAGCCCGTCAACAAGATTGTCGTAACTGAACAAACTGGCCGCGAAGCTCTTGAGCTGGCAGCACACAGCTACAGAGATCTTCACATCAACCCAGACTATTCGCAGAAGTCTGCCAGGCGCACCGTGGGGGTACTCTGGTTCTCCCCTTCCAGGATTGGTGTAGCTGACGAAATTGCGGCGACGGTTGAACGCATCAACGCGGCCAAAGCTGGTATCGAGGAGTTCATTATCTCGACGTACCCCACCAGGCAAGAGAGGTTTGAAGCACTTCGAGCGGACTGCCCTGGCGTCATGACTCTCCACCTTTACAGACAAATTCGGTGCTATACCAATGGCGACATCGACTCTATCCGCCTCACCTGGCAACGGAAGGACTCCTTGAAGAAGCCCGTAAAAGAGGAGCTTTTGCAACGCATCAGAGAGGAGCTGGAGCGATCTGGGCCAGACTATCAACTTCCCCTGGAGCAGCTTATCCAGAAGATCGCCAGCACCCCGGAGCCTTATCTCCGGGAACGAAGGGAAGTAAAGGTTCAGCCGGTGGCAAACGTCATGGCCGCAGGGGTACTCAAAACCGTTACCGCGCCAATGCCCCTGATCGTGCTCCAGGACAAGGAGGTTCAGCTCAAATTGCTTCGTAGCTTTGACGCCTCAGAACAACGCAAAACCCGATCTGATAAAGCGGCATCGGAAATCCTTGGCACCTTCGGTGGAGTCACTATCGAATCCTTCCCTGGGGTAGTGACCGGGTAGCTGCGATAACTGCCAACTCTCCCACCTTCACGCATAAACGAACGTTTGTGCAACCATCTCTGTCCCAACGTAACGATGCGGCCTTGTGCATTGCAAAAATGTATTGCAATATACACGCAAATGGCAACAGGAAATCGCAATCATGCTCATTGGTTATGCCCGGGTTTCGACACAGGAACAGGATACTCAGTCTCAGATATCAGCACTAAAGTCAGCCGGGTGTGAACTGATATTCCAGGAAAAAGCTTCGGGAGGACGATGGGACCGACCCGAGCTACAACGTCTTTTACAGCAGCTACGCAAAGATGATCAGGTTATTGTATGGAAACTGGATCGTCTTTCCCGTTCTCTGAAGGATTTATTGCTGACGCTGGAGAAGATTGAAAACACGGGGGCTGATTTCCGCAGTATTACCGAAAATATTGACACATCAACTCCGGCAGGAAGGATGATGATGCAGATCGTTGGCTCCTTTGCTGAATTTGAACGCGCCATGCTTCGTGAACGAACAAGGAACGGGCTTGAGGCGGCACGCCAAGATGGTCGGGTTGGTGGACGACGCCCCAAATTAACACCTCAGCAGCAAAAAGAGATTGTCTCGCTCGTCACATCGGGGCAGAAAACTGGCGCTGATGCTGCACGTCTGTTCCGTGTTCACCCTTCCACCGTGGTGCGACTTCTTGCCAGACATCGGATGACTGAGATCGGACAGACATAAATCGATTCGGAGGTATTTACAACAGAGTATGGTTCGCCAATCTGACAGCGATGAATTATCGGCACTGCGGGCAGAAAATGCCCGATTGATTTCGTTACTTGATGCCTATGGGATTGAGTGGCGACTTAAGCGGCAGGTCTCGGTGCAAAAATTATCAACCTTATCTACTGACGACAAGGTTGCGCTGTTTCGCCGACTGTTCCGGGGGCGGGATGATGTATGGGCTCTGCGCTGGGAAAGTAAAAACAGCGGAAAGTCGGGCTATTCTCCCGCCTGTGCCAACGAATGGCAGCCAGGTATATGTGGTAAACCCCGGATAAAATGCAGCGACTGCTCTCACCGTCGGCTCATTCCCATATCGGATCCCGTTATCTACCGGCATCTGGCTGGCGAACACACCATAGGTGTATATCCTTTGCTTGAAGATGACTTCTGTTATTTTCTGGCCGTTGATTTTGACGAAGCAGAATGGCAGGCCGATGCGTCAGCGTTCATGCAATCCTGCGATGAACTCGGTGTGCCAGCAGCACTGGAAGTATCAAGATCGCGTCAGGGAGCTCATATCTGGGTGTTTTTTGCGTCCCGCGTTCTGGCCAGGGATGCCCGCCGTCTGGGGACGGCTATTATCAGTCATACCTGTAACCGGACCCGCCAGCTCCAGTTGGGCTCCTATGACCGGTTGTTTCCGAATCAGGATATTATGCCAAAAGGTGGATTCGGTAACCTGATTGCGCTGCCTCTGCAAAAAGGGCCGCGAGAGTCGGGTGGGAGTATTTTTGTTGATGCTACACTCCAGCCTTATCCTGACCAGTGGGCTTTCCTGGCGTCGGTGATACCGATGAACGCTCATGATATTGAGCCGACGATATTACGGGCTACCGGAAATACTCATCCTCTGGATGTGACCTTTATCAACGAAGAGGATTTGGCCACACCATGGAAGCCCGAAAAATCATCAGATACCAGGCTTAACCTTCCGCTACCGGATTCACTGAAGGTCACGCTTGCTAACCTGATCTACTTCGAAAAAGCACAATTACCCCAGGCGCTGGCCAACCGACTGATCCGGCTGGCAGCATTTCAGAACCCTGAGTTTTATAAAGCTCAGGCCATGCGCATGTCAGTATGGGATAAGCCCCGTGTAATAGGCTGTGTTGAGAATTATCCCCAGCATATTGCTTTGCCCCGTGGGTGTCTGGATACGGCGTTATCTTTACTGCACGACAACAGCATTGCTTGTGAAATAACAGACGAACGGTTCGCAGGAACAGAATGTGATGTAGCTTTCCTGGGAAAACTGAGGCCAGACCAGGACGCTGCGGTTTCTGAGTTACTGCGCCATGACTGCGGTGTGCTTTGCGCGCCAACCGCATTTGGTAAAACGGTCACTGCGGCGGCAGCTATCGCCCGTCGAAAAGTCAATACACTTGTGCTGGTACATCGAACTGAATTGTTGAAACAATGGCAGGAGCGTCTCCGTCTGTTTCTACAAACCAGTAACGATATTGGTGTTATAGGGGGCGGCAAAAACAAACCTGGCGGTGATATTGATATTGCGGTGATGCAATCAATATCCAGGCATGGAGAGGTGGATCCGCTGGTTAAGAATCATGGGCAAATCATCGTTGATGAGTGCCATCATATTGGCGCGGCTTCTTTCGATGCGATACTGAAAGAGGCAAATGCCAGATATGTGCTGGGACTGACTGCAACGCCGGTTCGACGGGATGGCTTACATCCCATCATATTTATGCACTGTGGACCTATTCGCCATACAGCAGCCCGCCCAAAAGAAAGTCCCCATAATCTGGAGGTCGTTTCCCGTACACGTTTCACACACGGGAATCTGCCATCTGATGCCAGAATACAGGATGTTTTCAGAGAAATAGCCCTGGATAAGGAAAGAACGTCAGCTATTGCTGACGAGGCCAGAATTGCTTTCGGACAGGGGCGTAAAGTTCTGGTGCTGACCGAACGTACTGATCACCTAGATGACATAGCGTCCGAACTGGCACTGCTGAAATTATCACCATTTGTTCTTCACGGACGGTTATCGAAAAAAAAGCGTACGACGCTCATTTCCGAGTTGAACGCCCTGTCACCGGATGCGCCCCGTATTCTGCTGGCAACAGGTAAACTGGTTGGCGAGGGGTTTGACCATCCTCCCCTGGATACGCTGGTTCTTGCCATGCCCGTGTCGTGGAAAGGGACGCTACAGCAGTATGCTGGCCGCCTCCACAGGGAGCAATCGGGCAAAACTGATGTCAGAATAATCGACTTTGTGGATACGGGTTATCCTGCGCTGCTCAGAATGTGGGATAAACGTCAGCGGGGTTATAAGGCGATGGGGTACCGGGTCGTGGCTGAAAATGATGCAGAGCCTGATTCAGGAACCCCCGTCAAATTAACGTTATGGTAACACTGATAATGGGACGGCAAAATGAAACGGATCTGGGATGTTGATGAGCTGGCAGAGCACTGGAGTCTGAAGTTTGAAGAAACCCGCTTGCTCAAAACCAAACCCGCCAGAAATCACCTGCCATTTGCTGTTCAGCTTAAGTTTTATCAGAACACCGGGCGCTTCCCTTCGACAATCGATGAGATCCCGGAAACGCCACTCCACTATCTAGCCGATCAGCTGGATGCGGATGTTTCCGGGTTTCGGGACTATGAGTGGTCCGGACGAACCGGGGCCCGGCATCGCAAGGAGATCCTTAACTTCCTGGGTATACGCCGGGTATCAGCAACAGATAAACATGCGTTTTCAGACTGGCTAGTTAATACCCTTTATCCTCATGGCTCTGATCCTGCTGACGCCACCGAGACTGCATTTGGCTGGTTTCAGCAACGCAAGGTGGAATGTCCTGCCGATAAGGAACTGGAACGGCTGGTACGTTCGTCTTTCCAACAGTTTGAACTCCATCTGTACCAGCGCTGCGCTGACAGTCTGTCCACTGGCAGCAAAATGTTGATGGAAGCCTCACTGAGCAATGACGCTGAGGGAGTAAGTTTTGGCGACCTCAAATCAGACCCCGGGCGTATAGGGCTGGAAAGCGTATTAAAAGAGGTCGAAAAACTCAATTTTATACGTTCACTGCATCTGCCGGTTGATATGTTTGCCTCGTTCAGCACAAAAGTGTTGCAACGTTACCGGCAGCGCGCGAATAGCGAAAGTGCCTGGGAAATGAGGCAGCATCCCTGGACAATCCGTTACGGGCTTTACGCCGTATTTCTGTACAGTCGTCAGAGGGAGATAATCGACGGGTTGATTGAGTTGTTCATTCAGATCGTTCATCGGCTGTCAGCACGCTCCGAACGCCGGTTGGTTAAAACACTGCTCGCAGATTTTCAGAAAATTCATGGCAAAACGGCACTTTTATTCCGGATAGCGGAAGCGGTTTTGAATAATCCTGAGGGGCTGGTTAAAGAGGTTGTGTACCCGATCGCGGGAGAAGATACGCTGAAAAGTCTGCTGAAAGAATTCAAATCATCGGGCCCGGCTTACCAGCAGCAGGTTCATAAGATCCTCAGGTCCTCCTACAGCAACCACTACCGTCGTATGCTGCCCAAGATCTTGGATGCGCTGACCTTTTGTTCCGGTAACAGCCGTCATCATCCGGTGCTGGATGCGCTGGACTGGCTTAAAAAGAATGAGAAATGCACCCAGCGGTATATACAACTTGAAAATTCCATTCCCGTGGAGGGCGTGATTCAGCCCAAGTGGTATGACATTGTCATCGAGGAGCATCAGGGCGAAAAGCGAATCAACCGGATAAACTACGAGATCTGCGTTCTGCAGGCATTAAGGAACCGCCTGCGCAGTAAGGAAATCTGGGTGGAGGATGCTGATCGTTATCGAAATCCCGACGATGATCTTCCGCAGGACTTCGATGCTAACCGTGAAAATTACTACCGTGACCTTGGTCAGACCACCGATGCCACCACCTTCGTTTCACAGTTACGTGATGATATGAATACCGCGCTGGAAGCCCTCAACCGCGATATGCCTAAGAATCGCAATGTAAAAATTCGATCCCAGGGTAAAAACAGGATCTCTATAACTCCCTTTGAGCCCCAGGAGGAACCCGTTAATCTGGCTTGTCTGAAACGTGAGATCTCTGGCCGGTGGCCCATGACTAGCCTGCTCGATGTGCTGAAAGAGGCGGACTTGAGGATAGGATTCAGTGATCATTTTAAAAGTGTTGCAGACAGGGAGAACCTCGACAGGCAAAGCCTTCAGCAACGTTTACTGCTTTGCCTTTATGGTATGGGCACCAATACCGGCTTAAAACGAGTCAGCGGTGGGCGCCATGGGATAAGTTACAAAGAGTTGCTGAATGTGCGGCGTCGCTATGTACATAAAGCCGCGTTGCGTAATGCGATTGGTCAGGTTGCCCGGGCGATTTTTGCTGTTCGTAATCCTGCCGTCTGAGGGGAAGGAACAACATCCTGCGCTTCGGATTCCAAAAAATTTGGCTCTTGGGATCAAAATCTGATGACCGAATGGCATATCCGGTATGGCGGCCGTGGCGTCATGATTTACTGGCATGTGGAAAAGAAATCTACCTGCATTTACTCCCAGCTGAAACGTTGCTCTTCTTCTGAAGTCGCCGCCATGATAGAGGGTGTTTTACGCCACTGTACTGATATGGATATCAAGCGACAGTACGTCGACAGCCACGGGCAGAGTGAAGTTGCTTTTGCTTTCTCGTATTTACTCGGTTTTGACCTGCTACCGCGCCTTAAGGCTATCGCCAGCCAGAAACTCTATCGTACCGGTGATGAAAAAACCGGAGACTATCCAAATCTGGACCCCATATTAACCCGCGCCATTAACTGGGAACTCATCATTCAGCAGTACGATGAAATGATTAAATACGCAACAGCGTTAAAACAGGGAACCGCAGAACCAGAAGCCATTTTACGCCGGTTTACCAGGAACAATGTTCAGCATCCGACTTATAAGGCTCTAGCTGAGCTGGGGAAAGCAATAAAAACCATTTTCTTATGCCGGTATATTGGTTCCGAAGATCTTCGCATTGAGATAAACGAAGGACTAAACGTAGTGGAAAACTGGAATAGTGCAAATGCGTTCATTTTTTATGGTAAAGGCGGAGAGGTGGCGACAAACCGTCTGGAAGAGCAGGAGTTATCAGTCCTGGCGCTGCATCTGTTGCAGATTTGTCTGGTCTATGTGAACACGCTGATGATCCAGCAGGTACTCCATGAGCCCGTATGGCTGTCACAAATGAAGGCAGAAGACTTCAGGGCCCTGACGCCGCTGATTTACGCCCATGTAAACCCCTACGGGATATTTGAACTTGATATGGAAACAAGGTTGCCGATCGAGGTGGTTGCCTGAAAGTTGGCAGTTATCGCAGCTACCCGGTCACTGCCTCAAATTGAAGGGACTCAGAAACTTTCTCCGTAAGAACCTGAATACGACTGATATCAGGTTAATCCTGATTACTGTCATTAGGATAGTCAGAGGCTGGATAAATTATCACAGTATTTCTGACAACCAGAGAAGAATTGAGCAATTTATTAACCCAGTGGAAAAATACATCTGTTATGCGGCATATTTAATAAACCGTGATTTGAAATAACTTTTCACACGCTCTGGTCGACGTTGTAATTTTCGCATACAAGAACGTGTTCTTTTTTTTATCTCTTCGACACTGCGCATGGCCGGACCGTTATGTATCATCCCCTTGATATCACAATTCAGGTATTCGTCTGAATTCAGTTCCGGCGAATAAGCGGGAAGATAAAAGACTTCTAGGCGACGCTTCACTGACAATTCTCACTGAATATGTGTGGGGACACAGGTCTGTCGGGAGCCGGATGCGGTAGTTCCGCACGTCCGGTTCTGAGGAGGGAGCTGTCTGGGTGACCGGACAGCTCTACTCACCCAAGACCTCATTTCAGACTTCGTCTCCACAAGTCCTCAAGACGCAATTTCCTCAAAGAGATTAGGCTGACCGCTGGATGCCGTAACGCCGCCATCGACAGGCAAATTGACACCTGTGATAAACTGGGCATCATCGCTAGCCAGAAATGCGATAGCACTAGCAACTTCCTCCGGACGACCGCCGCGCTTAAGTGGAATGCGCTCGGCGAACTTTGCAACCAACGCAGGTCTGTCAGTAACAAACTGAGCCATGTCGGTTACAATGTACGTTGGACACACAGCGTTGACGCGAACTCCCTGTGCCCCCATATCCAAGGCCAATGCTCTGGTGAAATTAGAGACAGCACCCTTCGAGGCGTTGTAAATACTCATTCCCCAGTCTCCGCGTAGTCCCGTTACAGACGAAACATTGACGATTGAGCCACCACTATTCACAAGGTGAGGTAGGGCCGCACGCGACACAAGAAAAACCCCTTCTGCATTGATCGCAAAAACTCGCCGCCAGTCATCAATAGCAGTTTCTCCGGTAACACTACCTTCCCAGCCGACGCCCGCGTTGTTAATCAAGGTATCAATCCGGCTAAAATGATTGACAGCTCTTTTTATGAGGTCTTGGGCCGAATTTGGATCTGAAACATCCGCTGTCACAATACAAACACGACTTTCCTCAAATGATGCTGAACTGTTTTTAAGTTTTTCTTTATTTCGTCCAGACAAAACCAGCAAAGCACCTTCATCATAAAATCTCTTGGCGGTGGCTGCGCCAATTCCCGAGCCTGCTCCAGTTATAACTACCACTTTATCTTTAAAACGTTTCATGTGATTCTCCAAAGGTCAAGAAGTAAAGTTCCACAGAATTTTCATTCCAAAACTGAATTCATGCTGTTCATTAGTGATGGCTGCGTGGGCCAGGCTTAAATCCGTGAGTGCGTGCACCCCCAGCGATCAGCAAGCCAATCAGAGATAGCGCCAGCAGGGTCCAAGGGAATGCGGAGACTCCGTGGATATTTAGTAGTACACCTCCGACAACACCACCACCGGCAATTGCCAAGTTCCAGGCCGTCACACACATGGATTGCGCAACATCGGCTCCATCACCAGCGCTGTCTGCGAGAGCCGTTTGCAGTAAAGTTGCTGCTCCACCAAAGGTCAGCCCCCAAACAGCAACGCCGGCGTAAATAACTAGCTGCGAATTACCACCTAATCCGAGAGCCAGCGAGACCAAAGAAAAGGCTATTAGACTTACCAGAACGGCGCCACGTAACCAACGATCTACGATCTGACCAACGATCCAGATTCCAGCCAGTGCCGCAAAACCGAATACAAGTAGCACCAAATCCACACGCCCTGCGAGCCCAGCAGGCACGACAAAAGGTGAGATGTAGGTATATAGAATGTTGTGGGCAAGCATCCACGCCACAATGACCGCTAGCACAGGACGGACACCAGGTGTTATGAATACGCGATGCAGTGGCAGTCGTTGCGACTTAGTTTGCCCAGGGTAATCGGGCACTTTAAAAAGAACCCATACAATAAGTACCAACGTCAGGACAGACATGATCCCGAAAGTGATGCGCCAACCGACCAGATTGCCTAGCCATGTCCCCATCGGTACACCTAATGACAGGGCAATCGGTGTTCCAACCATTGCTACCGCCATAGCACGCCCCTGTTGATGGGGTAGCACCATGCGTCGGGCGTACCCGGCAAGTAAACTCCAAGATAGGCCAGCAGCGACACCAGCAAAGAAGCGGGCTATCAGAGTAAGTGTGTAGTTCGAAGATAAGGCTGTAATGGTGTTGAAAATAAAAAATCCTACTATTGCTGTGAGCAGTAACGTGCGCCTCCGCCAACCTCGTGTAGCGACAGTCAATGGAATGGCAGCCAGCACCGAGCCTAAAGCATAGAGAGTTACGGTTTGCCCGGCTAGTGCTTCGGAGACACCCAAGCCAGCACCGATCTGCGGCAACAAACCGGCAGGGAGTGTTTCGGTCAAGATGCTGATAAATCCAGTCATTGCCAGCGCTAATAGGCCAACGATAGGGAGATGGTCAGGCGTGGAAGACGTGGGACGCCCATCCAGCATGGTTGAATTGCTCATAACAAGATTCCTCTCGAAGATAGTGTTAAATCAGACGGAAAAACGGACGGCTTGCTGTGCAAGCCAGTCAGGCTGATGCAAAAGGGCTTGGCCAACAGCCACAAGATCGAATTCCCCTTGCTTGAACCGAGACACGAGCGGCAAAAAATCGAAAAGTGGATCGGGGCGCGCTTGCCTATCAAGACCCACAGCGCCTACGGTCATCACCGGCTTTCCAGTGATGGTTTTAACCCATCCAGCCAAGCTCAAGTCTGAACCGTCGAATGCCGCTTCGTCATAGCGATGCACCGAGACATGGAACAGATCGACCCCGGCGGCGTTGATGGGGGCAAGCAGTGTCGCCAGTTCTTCGGCGTCAGCCACCAAACGTGCGCCATGTACACGCGACTTCCATTGCGAGACGCGGAAGCTAATCGGGAAAGCTGGTCCAGTTCTCGCGCGTACCGCAGCAACGACTTCGGCGGCGAAGCGCGCACGCGCCACTGGCGAGCCGCCGTACTCATCGGAGCGCTGATTGGTGACAGTCCACAGGAACTGGTCAATCAGGAACCCGTGGGCACCATGCAGCTCAACACCGTCATATCCCAGTTCCTGGGCCAGCGCAGCGGCGTCGGCGTAGGCGCCTATCAGCTCGTCAATGTCGCGTTTTGTCGCTGCACGCCCGTGGGCCCCGCTGATCGGCCAATGGCCCGATGGGCTAATGGCCTGAGTGGAGTCTTGCGGCCCGAGGTCATGAGAGCCGGGATGCCAGAGCTGCACGAAAACGGCACTGCCAGCCTCGTGCACAGCATCGGCCAAGGCTGCATGGCCGGCCTCGCCTGGGCCACGGCGAAGTCGTGGCCACTTAGGGAACTTCTCGCCAACCGAAGGATGATCGATGGCGGTGGATTCGGTGACGATCAACCCAGCGCCACCTTGGGCCGCTCGGCTGACGTAGTAAGCCGCCATCGCCGCGTCCGGTACGCCGCCTGGCGAGCGTTGCTGGCCCATAGGGGCGAGTGCAAAACGATTTCGAAGGCACAGTTTGCCGAGTGTGAAAGGTGTGAACAACGGATTGGCCTGCGGAGTATCGAGTATCGTGCACATACCGTCAGTACAAAGCGGTGCAGACGTTTCCCCATTGTCGATCCATGTGAAGGGATTTTTCTCGCTCATTTCGATGTTCCTGCCTGTGTGGATATAGTAGTGTCGGTGATCACCCGGCGCATAGCCTGTTCGAAGATTTCCGGCGGCTGTGCTCCGGTCAGCGCATAACGGCTGTTGAACACGATCGTCGGAACTGAGTCCACACCCGCGTCGCGCCAAGTCTGTTCATCGTCCCGAACTTCCTGCGCATAAGAGCCGCTGGCGAGGACGGTACAGGCCTCTGCCGCATCCAGTCCGACCGATTCAGCCAGCCGCACCAGTAGCGTGTGGTCGCCCGGATCGTCGTCATCGGTGAAGTGGGCGGTGAACAACGCCTGCTTCAATTCTTTCTGCCTGCCATGCAGGCCGGCCCAGTGCAGCAGACGGTGTGCATCGAAGGTGTTGTAGATGCGGCTTTCCTCGCCAAGCCGGAAGTCGATGCCGATCGGCTCGCCGCTGCGGCAGATGTGGGTCAACGTCTCCAGGGTACGCTGGCGGTCCCAGCCGTACTTCTCCTGTAGATGCTCGATCAGGTTCTGGCCGCCGGCTGGCATCTGCGGGTTCAGCTCGAAAGGCTGGAAGCGAATTTCAATTTTAATGTCGTCACCGAGGTTCTTGAGCGCCAGCTCCAAGTTGCGCAGGCCTACGGCGCACCAGGTACATGACACGTCGGAGACGAACTCGATCTGTAATCTGTCGGGCATAGGAGAACTCCTTTCTGGATGGCTTACGTCCACTAACATCCATCAGCCGTGGGGTGCTCCATCTAATTATATAACGATTGGTACAAATGTACGGCACAAGATCACACCTGTCAACGACTTTTATAACGAGTAGTATCTATATAGATGAGCAAAGAAGTCCAAGATGGCGAAAGTGGGTCGCCCGCGCACTTTCGATCGTGATAAAGCCCTCCAGTAGGCCATGCACCTGTTCTGGGAGATAGCTACGACTCGAACTCTGAGTCAAGAGACCATAAATGTTCTGAAACGCTGGCTGTCATATCCTTTGTCAGCGATAACGACTTCGGATGAGGGGACTCAGAGACAAGACTTTCCGCATGAACACTATCGTGAACCTGTCCCCCGGAGAGTTCAAAATGAACGGGCAAACCTCCGCTGTCTACCGCTAAATGGATCTTGGTTGAACGCCCGCCACGACTTTTACCAATCGCCTCATCGTTATCTGAGGCTGCTCCGGCACTATGCTGGTGAGCACGAACAATAGTTCCATCAATAAACAACCATTCTGTATCCGCAATATCAGATAACCATTTGAAAATAAGCTGTAAAACACCTTTCTTCGACAGGCATTAAAACGTGAAAAGACGCGATTCCATTTACCGAACTTTGTCGGTAAATCGCGCCAGGGGATGCTTGTTCTCATTCGGTAAAGGATCCCTTCCAAGGTCAAACGGTGTTCAGGTTTGTCATAAACCCAACCGGTATGTTGCATTAATGCAGATAGCTTATTCCAATAGAGATCTGTTAACATAGTTCGCGGCATGATGGTGAGGTCTGGTTGTTTTTTGGCGAAAGTAATTATACCAAATCATCATGCTGTCTAATAATCCCTTGCAAAACGTCAACAGCTCCTAGGTACTGGATATATTATTCTATTTTTATGTTTTATACATTCCGCAATTAGGCTCGAGAATTAGATCTAATAATAAATAATATAAGTTGAAAGGAAATAAACACAAAGGATGTCTTCTAGAAGCATGCTTTAACCACTCCTCCGTCAACACGAAAAGCAGCCCCATTAATTGATGCGGCACGCTCACTACATACAAATGCCACTGCATCGCCAATTTCTTCTGGACTTTGGAAGCGTTTTATGATGGAGCTAGGGCGAAGTGTTTCGAAATACTCTTCTGTGAATTCTTCTATACTCTTTCCACCAAGTCCTTTAACAAAATTTTTAACTCCATCTGTCAGTGTTGGACCAGGTAAAATAGAATTCACTGTAACACCAGTATTCACACATGTTTCAGCAAGCCCTCTCGAGATGGCTAGTTGTGCTGTTTTAGTCATACCATAATGAATCATTTCTTTTGGTATTTGGATAGCACTTTCACTACTAATAAAAACTATACGCCCCCACCCTCTATCTTTCATCAATGGAAGATATTTTCTTGAAAGAATAACCCCACTCATCACGTTTATTTCAAACAGTTTCATCCATTCGTTGTCGGTAATTTCTTCAAATTCTGCAGCACCGTAGATACCTATATTATTAACTACAATATCAATATTAGGATAAGCTTCATACAATCTCGATACTTCATTTGAATCACAAAGATTTGCAACAAAAGGAATTAATTTTCCACTAGCGTTAGGGTTTGATGATTTTAATTTTTTGATAGCTAATGAAATAGATTCTGATGTTCGTCCATTTATAATTACAGATATACCTTCTTTATAAAGTGATTCAGCGATAGCAAAACCAATCCCTCTTGTAGAACCAGATACTATAGCCAAGTGTTCATTGTTGAATAATATCATATCACTTCCTTTTTATCTATATTCTGATTAGAGTCATCGCAATCTTCTATTTGAAGAATGTCTTTAAAAACATTATTTATCTTTTCAGGCGGATTGTCTTTTAATTCTCCAAACCATGCAACATGTCCATCCGGTCTAATAATAATAAAATTACTTTCTTTAAATCCTATTCGATTTTTAAGATCAAAATATATATCTTGAATCTCTTCGTAATAACCAATTCTGTAGCAACTTAATGGTATGGATAAATCTGATGCCACTTTTATAGCTGTTTCAGCCCAGTCATAGCAAGCGTTACCTACAAGAAGAGTAAACTTACCTTTCCCAATTAAATCTAGCGTGGAAATTTCTTTTCCTTTTTTTGTGATCCAAACATGAGGAATTCTTGCTCCTGCAATAATTTTTGAGTGAAATACAGAGTGAATTTGATCAATGATTTTAAAATCAACATTTACACCATTAACCACAGCAGCTGATTGGTAAGCTATATTAGATTCAATACCAAGACAGTTAAATTCATTATTTTTTTTCTCAATAGCCAGTGCGAGCTTATCTCTTACAGCAGTGCCAGTAGCTGATTTATCGAATAAACTGTCAATATCTAATTTTCCGCTACAACCATTTGGCTCAATCACAGAAAGTAATTCTTTTGTTTCTTTTATACTTTCTATTGCTCTCAATACGATTGCTTTTCCAATTGGAGCCCGTTCTATTGAATATGTATCAAGTAATCTTTTTCCAGCAATTTCTTTTAAAACGTATGCCATTTTCCAAGCTAAATTATAAGAGTCTTGAATTGACGTGTTTGATCCAAGCCCGTTATTTGGAGGATGCCTGTGTACTGCATCCCCAACGCAAAACACACGCCCTGAAGAATAATAATCTGCATAGGCTTTGTTAACTGACCAAGTTGATATTGAGGTAATATTAATAGATGTTTCTGATTCACCCAATATCTTATGGATGACATCAATTGCTTCCGTTTCGGTTAATTCAGGTTTAGGATGTGAAATATCGTAGCTCCAAACACATAGCCATTCATTCCATGGGCGAACCATTCGAAGCAATCCAACCCCTAGGCCTCCAATGCGTGCTTCTGGGTTCAACATCCAAAAAAGGGCACTTGGTCGATGGGCTACATGCTTTGTGAGATCTGCTTTAAAGAGAATATTGATGCTACCGGCTAGCCCCATTTCTCCAATCATTGGGAGACCAATTGAATTAGCAACACAACTTCGCCCACCATCAGCACCAATAAGGTACTTTGCTTTGACTAAATATTTTTTATCCGTTATTTTATCTTTAATAGTGGCATAAACATTTTCATCATCTTGCGTTAATGAAATAAATTCAGTCGAAAATCTAACATTTGCACCTTTTTTTACTGCGTTAGATATCAAAATAGGTTCAAGATAATTTTGTGGAATATCACATATTTCAAAAGGACTATTGAGTTTGTATTCAGATATCCGACTAGAAGCTGCTCCCCATGATTTGATCCGTCCAATTTCACGACCTGTTAAGCTTTCACATAAAATACTATTTCCAATCAAATAATTAGGAACGGAATCAGCAAGTACTTCATCCAAAATACCTGCATCTTGTAATATTTCCATAGTTCGTTGGTTAGTTATATGAGCCCTTGGTGTATCTGCAAGCCAGCGATATTTTGTTATGACAGTAGTTTTAATGCCATAATTACTTAAAAACAAAGCAGCGGAAGCACCTGCTGGACCACTACCAACTATAAGTACATCTGTTTCTATCTGAGCTAATTTTTTTGATTTAACATATTTCATTGGGGTTCTCTTTACATAGAAATACGAGGATATTTATTTAACTTACATGTTATCATCATGGCTAGCTCTAATGATTGTTCATAATTGAGTCGGGGGTCTACTGCTGTTTTATAAGTACGAGGTAAATCGATTTCACTCAAATTTCTGGCTCCCCCTAAACATTCACTTACATCCTCTCCAGTCAACTCAATGTGAATCCCACCAAGATTATTATTTGTAGATGCGTGTATATCAAAAGCTTGTTCCAACTCACTAAATATATTATTTAAGCGACGAGTTTTATAACCATTTGAGGAATTTTCTGTGTTTCCATGCATAGGATCACAAATCCAAAGAACACGTCGGCCTTCATTTTGTACAGCTTTAAGAAGAGGTGGCAAGTTTTTTGCAATTCGATCACATCCCATGCGAGTAATAAATGTTAACCGTCCTGGTTCTTCGTGTGGATTAAGAATGTCTATAAGACGTATTAATTCATCTGGTTTTATTGATGGTCCGATTTTGACAGCAATTGGATTTTGAATACCTCTGAAATATTCTATATGGGAGCCATCCAATGCTGCAGTACGCATTCCAATCCAAGGGAAATGAGTAGAAAGATTAAACCATCCGCTCTTTTTGTTAGAAATGAAACGTGTTTGTGTCTCTTCATATTGTAATAAAAGAGCCTCATGAGAGGTGAAATAATAGTTTGACGAAAATATATTATTATTTAAATGATGGTCAATTATAATTGAATTAGCTATATCTTTATATTCTTTATGGTTTTTAGATTGATTAATCCAATCTAATTCCCAACTTTCTGATTTATATAAATTTATTAAATCATCTTTCACAAGTGCTCTAGCTAAATTCATAGCCATTGCGGAATGATAGTGTGCTTGGATTAATCGTCGAGGATCAGCGCGACGTGCGCTTGCGCTAAATTCGCTGCTATTAACTATATCACCTCTAAAACTCGGTAGAGTAATCCCGTTTTTTGTTTCTGTATCGTTTGAGCGTGGTTTTGCATATTGCCCTGCAAAACGACCTATAGGTATAATTGGTAGTTGTAATCCATGAGAAAGTATGAAGCTCATTTGAAGTAGAGTTTTTACTTTACTCGTTATAAATTCAGAAGTGCACTCATCAAAACTTTCTGCACAATCTCCACCTTGAATAATAAAGTTTTTTCCTTCCTGTGCATCTGCAATCAACTGTTTTAATTTTAGTACTTCTTCCGAAGTTACAATAGATGGCCAGTGCATAAGTTGTTCAACACTTTCTGCTAGTTCAATTTCATTTTCATATGAAGGCTGCTGTATTGCCGATTTTTGTCTCCAAGATACTGGACTCCAAGCAATATCATTTTCAGCTATGGCTGTAAAGGGTTTGTGTTTAACCTTATTGTCTATAGATTTTTCTGAGGAAATAAATTCTGTTTCAATATTCTGTAATCTACTTTTTGTCGATAAACTTGCTCTAGGAATTAGAGTTGTCATTTTCAAACCTATTAATTTAATGTTTATATTAGGAAATGATTATCTCTAGCTATAAATGTCTAATGACAACTCTTTTATATTATTTGCATAACCATTCCAGAATGTGTTTAAAAAACATTCTGAAATACATAGGATAGAGTCGTTTCGGCTAAATTTCGAACGTCTTGCTATTAGTGTTTTTTCTTTATTATCAAATTCTCTAGATAATTTCTCTAGTGGATCTCCTGGTACTAGGAAAGCATATTCAAAAGCTGACCTTTGGATTGTTTTGTCGTTATACAAAATGTTTCCCAGAGGGGAACTTCCATAATTCGTCAATTCGATCCAATCATGTTGTAATGATTGTATAGAAGTCAAACTCCGAGCTGTGACACATGGTGTATTATCAATACACATTAGTACTTCACGAATCCATATTGATGAACCAATGGATAAGTTTAAAATTCGAGCATCATGAGAAGTTGCTGGACATTCCCATTGATTGATTAACTCTATTGAGTAATCACCCAGAGTTCTTAACTTTGACGTAAGAGAACCGTGAGTGGATAACCAAAAAATTTCAATCTCGGAATAATATTCAGTTGGATAAATAGACCAATTAGTTAAATTTTCCATTTTATTTTCTCTGAAAAAATTAAAATTTATTATTGTCTACCCGTATAAAATATAAAATAATCAATTATTAAAATAAATATAAATTATTTGAAGTTTGTTTATTTTAAGTGATATATTGCATGTATTTAAAAATATGTTATTACAATATTTTATCCGCTTTATTCTGATAATTTGGTACTGAAAGCTTCATGGCTTCTTCACTAGAAATAATTTTTGATATATCATGAAATGGGGCTCCATTACTTCTTTTGTCTACTTCCATAATAATTCTGTCTGGTAGATCAAGTCTATCTCCAAGAACTATGTTGGATGTATATTCTCTCCGATCTTTCTCGAAATAATATAATGCATCTTGAATTTTTGAAGTTTTGGAAAGCATTTCAGCTAAGCTATCAGCATCAAGAATCGCTTGGCCTGCTCCATTTGAACCAACAGGAACCATAGGATGTGCAGCATCACCAATTAATGTAATTAGGCCAGTTTGCCATTGTAATAATGGATCACGATCCATCATAGGCATTGATATAATTTTTTCTTTTGAGTTTTCGATTAAATTTGAAATATCTAACCAGTCAAATTTTCTAGACGAAAAAAAATTTGCTAAATATTTTTTGCTATCAATATCACCTTCTAATGCATCTTCACAAATATTAGAATCAATTTCCGCAACCCAATTTATTAACTGATCACCCTGAGAATTGACATTATCTTTTATAGGGTAGATAACTAATTTACCATGAGACGGAATGCCGACTCGAACCATACTTTCGCCTGTAAGAAACTTAGGGTGTATCGAGACACCTCGCCACATATGAACACCAACTGATTTTAGCCTGGGGCCATTAGGATAAAGATGTTCATAAACTCTCGAGTGAACGCCATCAGCCCCAATTAAAGCTTTGCACTTTATATGAAAATACTCTTTTTTATTATTTGAGTTTATAAACGTGGCGTTAACATGTGTGTTTTTTTGTGAAAACTTAATAAGTTTTCTGCCCGTAATAATAGAATCATTTCCGAGTCTATCTTTCACAGCATTCAATAGTGTTTGTTGCAAAATACCGCGGTGGATTGATATTTGTGGATATTCTTTATTTGCATTTTTCCCAAGAGGTGAAGAATGTATTTTTTGCCCATATTTGTTGAAAAATACCATTTCCTTAGTGATTATAGAGCTACTAGTTAATGTATCCAGTAGATCAAGTTCGTGAAATACTTTAGTTGCATAAGGTTGAATGTTTATACCTACTCCTAGAGGCTCTATTCGACTTACAGATTCAAATATCTTTGCTGACATTCCTCTAGAGTGCATAGCTAATGCCAGAGTTAAACCAGAAATACCTGCTCCAATAATAATTATATCACTCATCATCTATCCATTTTATAAAATATATTTTTAGAAATTATGCTTTATATAATATTTTTGTTTATAAGTATTCCTTACTTATCTATTATTTTTTGATGGTAATATTAATTGTATTTTTTTTCAAAAAAATATTAGTGATTATTTTTACATAGTGTATTGAATATAATTCAATTATATAGGATAAGAACGTGGCAATCTTGCTAAGAAATCAGAGCCTATAGATGTGGTTTCAAAGGGTTCTGTCGCATTAAAGGGAGATCAGGTAATATGTGACCTTTTGCAGAGTGAGCCGTGTCTTTAATTCGAAAAGTCTTCAAACGTTTACATTACCCCATTGATATCATCACTCAGTGGTCCGCCGGTACCTATCTTATGCGCTAAGCCTGCGCAATCTCGAAGAAATCTGAGCGCCGTATTGAGGTCGACCACGCCACTCTGTATCGCTGGGTTATCAAGCTTACCCCATTGCTGGGCAAAGCTTTTCATCGACATAAACGTCTTGTAGGTCGTCGCTGGCGCATGGACGAAACCTATATCAAAATTAAAGGACACTGGAAATATCTGTACCGAGCAGTCGATACGACCGGGCAAACTAGCAACTTTCTGCTGATGGCTAAACGGGGTGCTCCCGCCGCATTGCGCTTCTTTCGCAAGGCGATCCGCCATCACGGTGAGCCTGAGGTCGTGATTCTTGATAACAGTGGAGCGAATACCACCGCACTGGCGACGCTCGACGCCGACAGACCCAAAGAAGAAACCATCCTATCCGACAGAGTAAATACCTGAACAACTTAGTGGAGCAAGATCACCGCAATATCAAACGTCGGATACGGCCGATGTTAGGTTTTAAATCGTTTCGCCTGACTCAAACGATTTTAGCGGGGATAGAGCTCGTTTCGATGTTGCATAAAATACAACCAATCCCACATTGACTCAGAGTTTCTCTGTTAATACGACAGAACCAGATAGGCAATGATAACGCTGACGTTCACCTTAGCCTGTGCCATGTTTTCTTACCGACTCAGTTTGTTGACAAAATCGACACTTCACTCCTACCATTGCCATCTCATGTCCTTAGAAAAAGTAGGAAACATACACAAGAAACAACAAATTGCATGTGTGACCTAATTTTGTAAGGATTTATGCCTTTAATAGTGAAGGAAAAATATTGACCTGGATGCGATGATAAAAGGCTTGAAATTAATCTGACAAATTTTGGACGGTTCCAGCTTACAACCCCCAAAAACGTTTACTTGATTATTCTATCGCTAATTTAATAAAGTGCCCCACAGATTTTTATACTCTCTTGATTGAATAGAGCCGTAATCTTTTGTTCAATTATTAGTATTAGTTCTTTTTTGCCTAATTGCATGATGGTCTAATTATATTTATATTATGAGCAATGCTCTGTTAGAACAAACTCATAAGCAGGCAACAACATGGCTAACACCTTCATTTCAGAACAATACTCGGCCATATGCCGCGATCTAAAGCAACTCACATCTCTTATTAAACGGCTGCCACCTCGAAACGTACGAGTGACGGCCATCCCTCCCACACTCAAAGGAATGGAGAACGCGCCAGTTAGGAAGATTATCGTGACAGAAAAAACGGGGAGCGAAGCACTGGCGATCGCAGCTGCTTGTTACCAAGATCTCCATATCAACCTGAATTATTCTCAAAAATCTACCCGGCGTACTGTGGGGGTACTTTGGTTTTCTTCTTCTGTGACCGGAACCGGAACCACAGATGAAATCCAGGCTCTGGTCGAGCGTATCAATGCAGCTAAAACCGGTATAAAAGAGTTTGTCGTCTCGACATACCAAACCAAGCAGGAACGTTTTGAAGCGCTCAGGGCTGAGTGCCCTGGAGTGATGACCCTTCATCTTTACAGGCAGATCCGTTGCTATGGTCAGGGTGATGTCTCTTCTATCCGGTTTACCTGGCAGCGGAAGGATGCTCTGAAAAAAGCAGTGAAAGCAGAGCTTCTTCAACGGATCCATGAGGAACTGGAACGTTCAGAGCCTGACTACCAGCTCCACCTTGAGCAGCTCATTCAGAAAATAGCGAAAACACCGGAACCGTTATTGCGAGAACGCAGGGAAGTAAAAGTCCAGCCAGTAGCAAACGTTATGGTCACAGAAGGGCTAAAAACGGTGACAGCACCAATGCCTTTACTTCTGCTCCAGGACGATGAAGTCCAAATCAAAATGCTCAAGAGCTTTGATGCATCCAACCACCGGAAAACACGCTCTGACAAAATAGCGTCCAAAATTCTTGGCACTTTCGCAGGTGTCACCATCGAATCTTTCCCTGAATAGCAATGACGCAGGATAGAGATCCGTGACGGTCAAGTTATAGTAAACTCTGGAAGAAAGATCAGCCAATTCTTATCATAGAAGGTTTCAGGCGTAGCGTCTGGCCACTAAAGAAATATTGTGGAGATGAATGCCAAATGATAAATGAAGAAGAGTGCGATCTAAAAAACAACCCCCTTGTTCGCCAAGATATAAAACCATTAATTTTAATATATACATATAGTTATATTATTTTTATCCTTTTTTTTCGCCAAAGCAGCGTAATGGTGACTGTTCCCCCGCTCGTATTGGAAATGTGGGTTTACAGCGGATTTTTCTCAAAGTCAACATATTAATAATATGTTATTGATTTAATAATGCAATAAAATTCACCGAATTAGTTGAGTGTGCATTATAATGCAATTATTATTTATTTAATGCTCAATTATCGTTAGTAACGCACTAAAATGGTAAGGAGATACTTATGAGCATATTAGACGATATTTTAATGATCGGACAGCGTATGAAGAGCGAACAACTTTCGCTCAAGGATTCAATCAGTGAATCCAGTCGTGTGAATGTATCTGATGAACAAGTGAAAGGTTTAGACCGTCTCATCTACAACCACTGCATGAATAAAAGCGCGCTGGCCGATTTTTTCGGTAAGTCCAGAAACACCTTCAGTAAGATCCTGTCAGAGATGGAAAAGAAAAAACTGATTAGCGAACCTATCTTTCAGAACAAAAACCATCTTTATACTCGCTTTGATGTTCAGACTATCATGGCTGAACTAAAAATACCGCGCTACAACGAAATGTACGTGCCGCGCGTTATCGTGACTGAAAACCATAAAGGTGGAACAGGGAAGAGTACAACTACAGTTACGTTGGCAACCGCGGCAGCGCTAGACCTGAATCTGAATGCGCGGGTTTGTATTGTGGATCTGGATCCACAAGGCTCAATCGGTAGCAACCTGATCCGTTCCACTAGTGAAGATAACGTATACCTAACCATAACTGATATCCTTCTTGCTAAATACGAAGAGGAGGGGGATTACGCACAATACATTACTGCTGGTTATTCTGAAGAAGATATCATCGCTAACATCCCATTCTCTACGCATTTGCCTAATCTAGATGTGATCACAGCATTCCCTACAGATGACCGTTTTACCGACACATATTGGCGTCTGGACAAAGAAGCCCGTAACCGTCTACTAACGCGTTTCCGTGACGTCGTTATGCCAGTGCTGAAAAACAAATATGATTTAATATTTATCGATACACCTCCACAAGACTCACCAATCGTCTGGTCAACGAACGAAGCAGCTGACGGTCTGCTGGTGCCAATCACCCCACGCGAATATGACTTTGCTTCAACCACAAACTATATGCTGACAATTGCAACTCGCCTGAAGCAACTTCCGTCCCAGGGAGAAAACATCAAGTGGATGAAAGTGCTGGCTGTTAATGTGGATGATAAGAGCCAGCATGAAATCAGAACGTTAAATAAGTTGGTTCGTACTGTGCAAGACAAGTTCATGACCACAAATATCAAACACTCCGAAGCCTTTGTTGCTGCGGCGGAAAAGGGACGTACAGTGCTGGACATTAAAAAATCCGAAGAACTGTGTCCACCTAAACAGTTTGATACAGCTGAGATGTCTATAACTTCGGTATATCAGCAATTTATAAATGAAATTAAAAGGTTCTCTGCGAAAGGTGAGTAATAACAATGACAAACGTAGAACGTGGTAGTAGCAAAGATATGTATTTGGGTGGACAGAAAAGAACCAGCTTCGAGCAGAGGAGCGGATTACCTCCGCTTAAGAGTGGAGCTAAGTTCAAGCGCGAATTCACGCTGCAGAGTGGGCGCAAAGTTGAGGCTGAGCACGTCATTATCAACGCTGACAAAGTTGCTGTCCAGACCGTTGTCCACGAACTTAATCCACGTAACCAGGATGCGCTAGATGAAAATTCAATGCGCGATATCTTGAGGCAGATTCAGGAACGTGGTGTTGATACTGAAGGCGTTGCTGTTAAACGTGATAACAAATATTACCTCATAGAGGGTAGCCGTCGCCGCTACTGTTGTATCAAAGTGAAAGCTGACCTACCGTTATGGGTACTGCCTGATGATCTGACTACCGAAGACGTTAACGCTATTATCAACGCAGCACAAAGCTCCCGTAAATTCTCTTACCGTGAAGTTGGTAAGCAATATCTGGAGATAATGGCTTCTAAAGGCTACACGACTAACGATGAGTTGGCTCAACACGTAGGTGTGAGTGCCGAATCAATCCGTAAGCGTGTTCAGGCAGCGCAGATTGATGAGCGCTTGATTATGATTTTCCCTGACTGCGAAGG
Source organism: Xenorhabdus thailandensis (assembly GCF_037996785.1). NCBI lineage: Bacteria > Pseudomonadati > Pseudomonadota > Gammaproteobacteria > Enterobacterales > Morganellaceae > Xenorhabdus > Xenorhabdus thailandensis. Next base: position 129,612 of record NZ_JBBMXF010000003.1, on the reverse strand, counting down.
GATCCCAAATACATTCTACTCACGTCTGGCTAAAATCCAGAAAGAAGCTGAGAAGAACAAAATTGAGCTCGATATTCTCTGCGCTGAAATTGATAAGGATACCGATAATATAGTGATAGATGATATCCCAGAGAAGCAACGCATTATTCTGGAAGACCTGATTGCAGCATTAGAATTACTGACCGCTGCCACTCCAGCAAAAGGGTGGAAAACGGTTGACTTAGTCACCTACGAAAATAAAGATAAGTATGCTCGCATAAGCCGCAGTGCTAATGGCCGAAAAGTGAAGATTGAATTCAACCGTATTAATCAGAGCTTGATTGACGAAATTGAGCGCCTTATCGTTCAAAAGATGAATAAGGCAAATTCCACGGAAAAGTGATCTCCTGCCAGTTTACCTATTGGTGGTTGTCATAGCCCCACAAGTATTCGCTAGTGGGGTTTTTTTTACATCTTAAATACAACCCCCTTGTTCGCCAGAGAAAAAATAAATTAATTTCATTATATACAAATAGTTATGTGATTTTTATTTCTATTTTTCGCCGCGTATTCTGGTCAAAAACAACCTTCTTTCTCACCACGCTTTAAATAGGAAAACAATTAGAAAGCTAAATAAGCTTTCAAAATAGTAGATCACTTGAAGGGAACTCAGCCCAATTTTTGCGATCTGATTAATCGCCAAATCAAAAAAATCCCAAAATGGACTGAGTGATGCGAATCATAGCACCAATACCCCGAAATGAACGACGTCAGATGAAAAAATTTATTCATAAAACTCGGGATAAAGATTATGCCCGCCGACTCATGGCACTCTTGATGTTACATGAAGGTCAGACCGTTTCTTACATCGCCAGAACCCTTCATTGTTCACGTTCTTCCGTCCATCGCTGGATAAATTGGTTAACGTTATATGGGCTGGAAGGATTAAAAAGCTTACCGAGAGGAAGGCCTGCTCGATGGAATTTAGCCTCGATTTTTAGCTTGTTGTCGTTCTTATTATCACACTCCCCGCAGGATTTTGACTGTTTGCGTTCACGCTGGAGTATTGAACTTATCACTCAGATAATCAATGAATTATTAGGGTTATCACTGTCGAAAAGTACGCTTTATCGTTACTTTTGTCAGGTGGGTATTGTCTGGCGAAGAGCAGCGCCTACTGTCAAAAAGCCTGATCCGGAGTATGACGAAAAAATGGCAAAAATCACCGAAGCCTTAGCCAACGTATCAGAGCAACATATTGTTTTTTATGAAGATGAAGTCGATATCGATCTGAATCCTAAAATCGGGGCAGACTGGTGTCTAAAAGGACAACAAAAACGCGTGATGACGCCGGGGAAAAACCAAAGCACTCCCTTGCAGGCTGCCTTGATGCCCGAACAGGTCAAGTGACCTATGTCGGTGGTATAAAGAAAAATACTTATTTATCAATATGTTATAGAAAATTAATCGTCAGTATCGCCAAGCCAAAAGTATCACGTTGGTTTTGGATAATTATGGTATTCACAAAAGCCATAAGGTCAGGGAATGGCTAAAACAAAATCCTCAATTTAACCTGTTATTTTTACCGGTCTATTCGCCATGGCTAAATAAGATTGAACGCTTGTGGCAATCCTTGCATGAAACCGTCACCCGAAATCATTGCTGTCAGTATATGTGGCAACTCTTAGCGTGCGTTGAAGAATTTATGATTGCATTTTCATTCGGGCAACAACCGGGAATGAAAAAAATGAGTGTATCGTTATTATGAAAGCTTATTTAGCTATATCCATACAATCTGGCGGCAATTTAAATCAATATTCTAACTGATTTCTCCATTCGTAACGATGGGAAAGTATAACTTCACTCTTTGTTCATGATGGTAGTGGGAGTATTAGCTATACTCGCTTGGATGGATAATATAAGTATTCCAGTCTATGGATTCTCTGCGAATAATTTACTAAAGAAAGAAGCAAAAGAAGATTTTCTAGCAACAATCCAGAATTTAACCGAGCCTTAATATAAAAAGGCAACATGTTCAACCTGTAGGTCCATTTGCTTATGTGTACCGGGACTACAGGCGGCATAAGTGAACGAATGGCGGTAGGACTGGTAAAGATAACGTTCGTTGATGACCCAAGCGGGAATGCCCATTACGGTGAATTCCTTTAACTGCACAACAAGATGGGCAGGTCACATCAATCTGTGCCATCTAAATATCCTCCAAATAAGCATACTATGCATTATATAATAAATTGATATCACGATCCTAATTTTGCAGCTATTTTCCTTACCACTTCTTCAGGCTATTGCATCCTAAGCGTAAGAGCACGCTTAGGCATAATTACTATTCCTTCCTGCGACTTAAACCATGCCAATAAACCGGCCAGCGTCCATCTTCCCCATAATTATTAACAACTGATGCGATCACAACTAAAACAACGCTACCAATCAGTACAGGCATAAATAAATAATCAAACCCTACAACACCTTGCCCAGTAAGAATGATCACTAACGGGTTAGCACCAGCGGGTGGATGTACTACACGGAGGTATTGCATCAACATAATAGCAACACCAACTGCCAATGACATCACGATAATGGAATCTCCAAAGCCATATAAGGCAATCAATCCTACAGCTGAGGTAACTAGGTGACCAATAATAACATTGCGTGGTTGTGCCAACGGCGAGGCAGGTGCCGCAAATAGGATCACGCATGTAGCACCAAAAGGGGCCATTAGCCAAGGGCTGTCAGTCAGTTGGCTTAGAGCACCAAGAGTCAAAATACCGAAAAAACCGCCGACTAATCCTTTCATTAGTTGGATAAATTTCGGTTTTGGAGGAAGTGCTCCACCACCTCGTAGTTTCTTCATTTTTACATTTCCTTAAAAAGGTCACGAAAATACCATCTAGCACTGTGCTATAATTTTATGTACAGATCTGTACACTCAAAGAGAATAATACAGATCTGTACACATTGGGACAACATTTAATTTATAAAATTTGATAAGTGATTATGATGAATAAGAGAGAACACGTTCTGGATACAGCCGAAACTTTATTTAATGAATTTGGCTATACATCTGTTGGGGTCGATTTAATCCGAGACAAGGCACAAATTTCCAAAACATCAATGTATCGATATTTTGGTTCCAAAAATAAACTCATAGAAGCAGTTCTCGTTAGGAGACATCAGTTTTTTGAAAAAGGACTAACAGAGGCGGTATCTGCTGCGTCGAATACCGAGAGTCGATTGAATGCCATTCTGGACTGGCACTTCTCTTGGTTTAGATTTGTCGATTTTAAAGGATGCATGTTCATGCATGCTTTGGCAGAGTTTAAGGGATTTGATGAAAAACTCACACAGCAAGCATTACAACATAAGGCTTGGTTTGAATCATTGCTGTTTTCAGTATTTGAATCTAGGCAACCAGGAATAGAAGCTAAAAACTAAAGCTATTATGACCTTTCTAGAAGGTATGATTGTCAGAGCAGAATTTGGAGAAGTAGTGGGATATGAGGAAATTTATCGCTTAGGCGTAAAAGTCCTTGCTTTTTCTGATTTTTCAGAGAAAAGAACTCGAATGCCATGATGATTAATAGTATGTTTAATTTTGATTCAAATGATCATATTAAACAATGATTACCATGTCCCAGAGCCTACCCACATAGAGTAATGAATAACATATGAATGAACTTTTCAAGGGAATCAGCGCAAAGCCTGAACTTGGTAAGATAGTAACATAGGCAAACAACATATTTGTAAGAACGGATTGACAATAAAACAACCAATTGTTCCTCTAAATATGCGCTTACGGCCAAGCAACAAACAGCATATTTGCAGGAACATTCCCGTTTACTGCATATTTGCAAGAACAAACTGATAATAAAACAGCCAATTGTTCCTCTAAATATGCGCTTACGGCCAGGCAACAAACAGCATATTTGCAGGAACATTCCCGTTTACTGCATACTTGCAAGAACAAACTGATAATAAAACAACCAATTGTTCCTCTAAATATGCGCTTACGGCCAAGCAACAAACAGCATATTTGCAGGAACATTCCCGTTTACTGCATATTTGCAAGAACAAACTGATAATAAAACAGCCAATTGTTCCTCTAAATATGCGCTTACGGCCAGGCAACAAACAGCATATTTGCAGGAACATTCCCGTTTACTGCATACTTGCAAGAACAAACTGATAATAAAACAGCCAATTGTTCCTCTAAATATGCGCTTACGGCCAGGCAACAAACAGCATATTTGCAGGAACATTCCCGTTTACTGCATATTTGCAAAAACAGATCGATAATAAAACAGCCAATTGCTCCTCCTTTGAGGATATAAAAATACATGTTCAGAGGAACATTTTTGAAAAAATCATTTAATTACAAATAGTTAATTAACATGCATTATCAAAAAAGGCAACATAAAATTGCAATATATTCAAAATACCTTCTATTATTAAAAAAATCTATCAGTCTTCTGTCTCAGTTAGATCTGGATCACGAGAATTGATCGAAAAATAGACCTGACGTTTTCCTCCTCTCACCTTATAGCCTTCGGTATAAGTTAAATATTTGACTTCTTCTAACAATTTCATAGCACGACGCACAATCATCAGTTGTTTTCTGGGTTCAGAACGCATATTCAAACGTTTCATAAGCCTGTCGAAAGACACAACCTGGACTTGATTGTTCGGCAACCCTTCTAGAAAAATATAAATCGCCTTGGCCACTTCATCACGTTTAATCGCTGGAAATACCTTCAATTTAAGCACACGCTTCAAGTCAATATCGTAAAGATCTTTTAAACCCGGATTGTATTCAAGAACGACTTCATTTTTAGCAGTATCAACTTTAGAAAAATTAATGAGGTGAGTAGTTGCACTGATTATTTCTTCTCCCATGTCTTTATACACAGACAACGAAGTAGATGTAATCTTACGCAACGATTTTGCAATTCTTTCTTTAAGGTTTTTATTCACCTGTCGTGTACTGAACTCACAAAGCCGAGCAAAATCAGTAAAAGGCATTGAAATCTGATTTTCCACAAGAGGATATTGAGTAAGCGCAGAAATAATAGCAACCCAGACCCGAAAATCAGTATCCATATCGAGCTTTGGGCCGCTTATCGTCACTTTATTATAACCTTCCTTATTCACTATCTCCAAATTACGAAGCTCTTCAGAAGCATCCATCGTTCGGTTAGCAACATTTTTCTTCTCTCGCATACCGACAGGACAGAAAACGCTCAACCTTAAGAGAGAAAGCGGCTGAATAGATCTTGTGCTTGTGGATGAAATATATTCTATTTCGCCAGTTGACTTATTCAAATACTCAACAGATATACCTATATCATTAATATCTTTAGACATTTTAAATTATCCCAGAATGTTCATTTACCCACAAAGAAAAGGACATTTACATGTTTACAGGAACATTTATAGCATATTTAGAGGAACAGATTAGCATATTTAGGAGAACAGATGACATGATTGCAAGAACAAATCACATATTTAGAGGAACAAAACAGCATGTTTAGAGGAACAAAAAGTTCTGTAAGAATTTGTTTAATAAAAATTTTTTAGATCTTAGATCCTTTAAGATCTTTTTATAGATCCTTTTTAGATCAATTAAGATCCTATAATTAGATCCACTTTGTTAATAACGTGGATAACTTTATTTCTTACTGCAGTAACACTGTTTATGTAATAACCAAAAATTCTTTCAATAGCAACTTTGGTTATTATATAAACCCTTAACTAATCCTTTTTCATAAAAACGGAAGGAGAATATAACAACTACTCTTTAATACCTCTCTATGGGCTAGGATGCCCGCGCCTAATGAACCTGAAAAACCCCTCGGCTTCTGAATGAGACATTTTTTATATCAGATTTCTTATCAGGCCAACTGGCCGTTCATGTCATCAATAATCAGTCTTCGCAAAACCAGATAGGTAACTAACGTTTAACGGCTAAAAAAATCAACCCGTTGATTTAAAAATACATATATCAGTCCTGATATTCAGTACGCTGAGTAGTGATTTTCCATGCAATTCACGCCAGCTTGTTTGCCAGAGCACGGGCAACAACATTCGAATACTTACCGTCGAGTTGTTTCCAAATCCACTCAGCAAGCTTGCCTTACTATTTGCTTCATTGCAGAGCGGGTACGATCTGTTCCCCTAAAACTACCTTCCTGATATTGCTTGCGCCAAAAGAACAACTGGCTTGCCGCTACGCCGTATTGACGGGTAACCAGCGACTCACTAATTTAACTGATACCAACTGCCTGGAGATTCATGGAGCTAATCTAGATGTCTTATCGATTAGCTGCATAAAATACAACCAACCTACATTGACCCCAAAGTTTCTCTGTTAATATGACAGAACGGGATGAACTCACATTCATGGCTTTGATGGCCTCAGCAATACTGTAGTTTTAGTCAAGAGCTAACTGTGCTAACTCCAATTTAAATTCAGGGCTGAAATGTCTTGTCATTATGTCACCTGTTTAATCGTTGAAGTAGAAATATCATCTCTATGATAGTGATCAAAATTAGCACGTCATATAAAATATTACCTGATGGATTGTTTTATCATGATCAAAAGTACAAAAGTTTTCCATGTTGGCCATATCTACATAACAAGCTTTTAAATTAAAATCGCATTTTAATATCAATCAATACAAAAACTATTGACAATATAGCCTTATCACCATTATTATATACCAATTGATACATAAATATTTCAATTGAAACTGTTAGAAAAGTTATCTTAGATAATTCCGGATTATTTTTAATTCCTTTCTGGCAGAAAATAACTTTGCCTTAAGTATTTCTTGTTATAGCAACAAAATACTCTAAGTTAAAGTGTAATAACACTCACATGGTAGTAAAAATGATAATAAGGATGAAACTACGTATTCAAAACCAATAATCCGTACCATTAACAAAAAACTCGTTAATTTAAGAACAACAATTTCATTTTTTATGTTAATGATGCCCTATTACTATGACAAGGATAAACTATGACTAAAACTTTATACACCACCTCTGTAACCTCTACGGGTAATGGCCGTAATGGTCGAGTTAAAAGCGTTGATAGCCTATTAGATCTGGCTCTTAGTTTTCCTAAAGAATTCGGTGGCAAAGGGGATAATACTAATCCTGAACAGCTTTTTGCTGCAGGTTACGCGGCCTGTTTCCATTCTGCTCTGAAATTGGTAGCTGACCGTGAAAAAATTTCATTAGGAGAAACAACAGTTAATGCCCAAGTTAATGTACATCCAACGGATGACAATGGCTTTCTTCTAAGTGTTGCATTGCACATTGCTGTACATGGGATAATGCAAGCAGATGCGGAATTATTGGTTAATAAAACGCATCTGGTATGTCCTTATTCAAAAGCAGTACAAGGAAACATTAATGTGATATCGACAGTTAGTATTACTTAATTGCAACGCACAATTAATAGTAGGTTCTTTCACTGTGACTGAACCTTCTATCTTCTTTATTTTTACATAAAGTATATCTTATGCCGCTATAAATTCTCTTTGGCATAGACTGATAAAACATCAGAATAGTTTCTTTAAAAACTTTTCTGAAAATATTTTCTATATTATAAAATATAAAACTGAAATATCATATAAAAAAGAATTATCCTTCTCTATTTTAAACCAAAACCATACAATCGATTTTTAAATTAAATATTGTTGCACCTGAATACGTTGAGCGTATATTAAAAAACGTTTTGAGTAGGAATAAGTTAGTGTTGGAAAAATTAATGAGATGATCAGTGCAGTAGATTACCTCATAGATAGATCAGGAAAGAATTTCTCTTTGTTTAAAAAGTGATCTTTTTCCACCTGTATGTAAAATCTGACTCACTTTATCGAGTAAGAAGACTTACTTTTCGTTTGGTTAACGTCATTTCTATTCCAAAAAATCAGATTGAAAGTAGAATCCACCATGATAGGATAATAAGAGCAAAAATGTATAAAAAGATATTAAATTCATTCACCTTTATGATGCTTTTGATAACACAAATTACTCTAGCTAATGATTTTAAATTACCAGAGAAAAGGATAATAACAGAAGTTTCTGATCACGAGATAGAGAGTGTGAAAAAGGAAAAAAATATAGCACATGTTTCCACCTCTGCAGAGTTAATTTCTGCAGTAGCCGACCAAACTATCCGAAAAATTTTAGTATATAAATCACTTTACGACTTACCTAGTTTAAGCTTAAAACCTGGACAATCCTTGATAGGCGTAGAACCAAATTTAGTTATTTCTTTTTCAAAGAACATTGATGGCTTTCAGTTGAGTGAAAACAACACAATTAGAAATATAATTTTAAAGGTTACACCAACTAAAAGAGCTATATACAATGCCTATAATATCTGCTCTTTCGGTAAATTTGAACTGGAGGATATTAAAACCATTGGCCAAGTACAGATTATAGCTAGAAATAAACTGATGAATGGTGCACTGAATATTAATAATCTCCATGTGATATTTTCTGATACTACAGCAACTCCTGAAAGGCCTAGCACCGGAATTGGCGGAAAAGCAATAAGTAATATTGATATATTACAAGGTGCAGTGACATTATTAAATCTTCAACAAAGTAAAGACTCCGTCATAACTACAGAAATTCGTGGGTTAACTATTGGTTCGGTAGAACAACCTGTATATGGTTCGGGGTTACTTATTTCTAGTGGTGAAGGAAATATTTATACCCACTCAGGAGATACTTTGGGTGGGCAGATCAAAGTATCTATTGTGGAAACCGGTGATATTTTCAATGATTCTAGGATCTTAGCTGGTACAGATAACCTTATATCCGGTAGTGTGTTCATTGCATACGCCGATGCTGATCAGGTGATCAATCGTGGACGCACTGTTTCATACGGTACCAATGGTCTTGGGCTTGACAATTGGGGACGCGTGAAAAACTGGACTTCCATCGGTCCAGTTGAAACTTTCGGTGATAGTGGGATGGGAGTTGTCAATTTCGGAGTGCTAAATTATCTATCAGTTGCGTCAATTCAAACTCACGGTAATGGAGCTAGAGCGTTTAATGTACTTACAGGAACTGTTGATAATGCTTATTTTGGTTCACTGCGAACATACGGTGATGGTGCTACTGCAATTTTGATATCTCAACCAATTGGCCGCCTTTCTGTCAATAACAATGTTGAAACATTTGGTGCCAGTGCCAAAGCACTTACTGCAGGCCTTCTTGACAAACAACCTTCCGCAGCTTTGAGGATATTATCTGGCTCAGTCAAAGATATCTTCATTGGTGGAAATATGGTGACTAGAGGAGAAGGGAGCGCAGCTATTGAGCTACAGAATTCCAAGTTAGAACGATTAGTTGTCCATGGTAAGATTCAATCTAATGGTAAAAATTCTGACGCCTTAAAGGCAGTGAGCAGCCACTTACCTTTGGTTAATCTGGATCTAAAATCTGCCTTCAATCGTGCTATATTTCTCTCCAGCTCCCGTATCTTAGCTTTAACCGGTGTTAAAGCCTCAGGAATACAAGGTGATTTGGTGGTAGAACAAGGTTCATCTATCATTACTAGCTCCCAGAGCAAGGAAGTACTTTCCAATGGTTTTGGTAACCATTTCAATATTAGCGGTTCTGACAAGTTAATTATAGAAAATAAGCTTTTGTTGTATTAACGGAAAGATCATGAGCGTAAATGATTGGGGGGGATTGTAACACTATTATAATATGTGCATTATGTAGATAGTATAGTCATTAGATATTAAGCCAAAGGACAAGACAACGAATTTGTACTGCTGCAAAAAAAGATGCGCTATTTTTGCATAGCGCGTCGCTATACCACGAAAGCGTTTAAGATGAGGAAAAGGCATTTTCAACCAGATGGTGTAGTCGGTACAGTTCACGATCATATTCTTTGGCGGCTTTTCGATTTTTCCGGTTGGGACTCTGAACTTGCATGCCCTGTTGTTACGCTTTTTTTACTACCGTATTGCTATCATAACCCCTATCTGTAACTACTTGCATTTAAAAGCAGCCGTGCGCATTTATCTATTTTTTCTGCTCACAATAACTGCAAATGAAATCCCTCTCTTTTGTCAGGGGAGCCGTCACCCCTAACTAACAACACTGATAGAGAAAAAATATGACATGTATTTTACCTGAACGTAAATCGGTGGCATTGGTTCAATTGTTCCATACCCCCTCAATTGACCCCACATACCCGACTGTTTCCGTTTTTCATAGTGTGTTTTCTTTTATCGATAAGGTACCCCCATGACACTTACTGAAAAACAGAAGCATTGGACGGCCGTCATTGATTCCCAGAAGCAGAGCGGACTGACGATCACTGCGTTTTGCCGGCAATAGCACGAACCTCAACGCCTACATCCCATTGTAGTTGAAGATCATTCGGATGCCAGGCACACCATCGCCCGACGGACTCCGGATTAAGTTGGATGTCCTGCCTAAACCGATGCCCGCTCATCATAGGCCATCAGCCGCTCCGCCGAGTTAGAGCGGGAAGTTCAGCTCCATACCCTGAATACCCCGCATTGCGACTGTTGTGGCGAACCGCTGTATGCTTGCGGAATAGAAGCCGCTGAAACCCTGAAAATCGTGCCGCAGAAAGTGAGTGTGATCCGTCATGAACGTACCAAATAAACCTGTCAGCAGTACAAAAAGACGCAGACTAACAGTAAATCATCACCGCCCCGGGCGAGCGCTAGTCCAGACATGCAGGCCGCTATTGTCACTGCCAGATATGTGGATGTGCACGCTGGTATCGAGATTAGCTGCAGCATGCTGGCGAACTGGTGTGGTGTGTGCAACTTGGCAGCAAAGTGCATGTGTTGGTCGCACTGATGCGGGCACATTTGCGTAATGAACACTTGATTTGTGCGGATGAAACGCCCGTGCAGGTGCTTCACGAAGTGGATTACCGGCGCAGAGTAAACTTATATGTGGGTCTATCGGAGCGATGATTTTCGACTACCAGAGAGCCAAGTTGCAGCGGGCCTGTGTCTCTAACCGGTGGCTACGCGGCTTATGATACGTTGAGACAGGCCAGACAGGCGAGTTGCATGGCGCAAATTTACCGATGCTCAGAAAGTCCAGCCGGGTAAAAAAAGTGGAACGGGCCGAACAAGGACTGACGTTTATCGCCCGATTGTACGCCATTAAGCGGGAGACCCGAACGCTCAGCCCGGATGAGCGACGGCGATTACGACAGGAAAAAGCGTACCCGGTTCTGAAAGACTTCCACGACTGGCTGACAGAGGCAAAGCGGACAGTATTGGGCACAAATCCCCTTAATTGGGCGGTTACGAAATCAGGGTCTTGTTTAATAATCAGCTCGATCCAGTTCGCGCGGTCAAGTTACGGGATAGAGTGTCGGCAGTTAGACTGCCGACATTGTGAGCAGAAAAAACGGATAAATGCGCACGGTTGCTTTTAAACGCGAGCAGCAACAATTAATGGACTCATTCAAATCTCTCTTTCAAAGACGTACAACAATTTTCCCAATGGCTTGATTACTAGCCATTAGCTCATGAGCTTGAATAATTTGGTCAAAATCAAATAAATGAGCACAAATGGAGGGAATAGCACGTATAGCTCTTTGTTGAGCTATACGTGCTAATGGTGCTTCATTTAATGGTAATGATGATGTACCTAGCATCTGAGTTGAGAAAAAACGCAACCCGACGGCATTAGGCAAATCACTCAATAAATCTAATTGTTCGATTACTCTTCCGCTTAATAGGCCAACTGTTACAACTTCGCCAAACGCCCTGACTGATTGAAGAGTATCACGCACAGTTGCACTCCCTGTGATTTCAAGAGCCGCATCAATTCCCTGAGGATGCTGTTGATGCACTTGTTCTACGATTGAGCCAGTATCAATGAGAACAGAGTCTGCACCTAATTCAATTAATCTCTCACATTGAGAATGTCTACGGGTGGTTGCGATTACCTGTGCACCTAGATCTTTTGCATAGACAATTGCGGCCTGACCAACCGAAGAAGTTGCACCTCGAATGAGTAGAGTTTGACCTGCTTGCAATTTTAATGTTGGTGTCAATGCCCCCCATGCAGTTAAGAAAGCTTCAGGCAATGCAGCTAATTCGTTCCAGTCCAAGCTAACATCACCAAATGGGATAACATTTTCACGCCGTACAACCACTTGCTCAGCATAACTACCAGTTCGATCGAATCCCAATCCTCCCATTGCAGTGGCAACTCGTTGTCCAGAAAAGAATGTTCCAGAGTTATCTTCGATAACTTCACCTACCGCTTCTATACCTAACACTGTAGGACCACTCAAAGGGCCATAAGAACCAGAACGTATATCCACTTCCAAGCGATTAATACCAAAAGCGTATACTCGAATGCGCACTTCTCCTTCATGGGGAACAGGATCTGGAATATTTTTCAATCTAAGTACTTCAGGAGCACCAGTATTATTAATAACATATGCTTTCATGTTTGTGTCCCTTTTCCTTTTTATATAAAAGAAACGTATTACGCTAATAAGTGATATTATTTCTATGGTTAAATATCAATATACTAATTGGTAAAATTGTAAGTATCAGGCGGAGATATTGTCAATAATTTTTTGTATCGATTGATATATATCTACTTATTATTAGAAAAGTTAATATGGCAACGATGGGGCATCCACGTACATTTGTGATGAAGCTTGTCCAACAAGCAATATATCTGTTTTTCCCCTACCGGAAAAACAGCTGAAAACCGGATGAGCAAATTGATAATTTTTTGTATCGTTATTGCCACTTAGTCGAAAATATGTTCGCTAGAATTAAACATTTTCTTGCAATAGCAACAATATACAGCAAACTTGAGCGGAATTACGTCAGCCTGTTAGCACTAGCGTTTATCATTATTTGAATATCGATATGGGTTGATTAAATTATGTACTTAAAAATCAACAAACCTTAGTAGGGAAGTGATTAGTTGTAATAACTGGTGATATAATCGAAGATAGAATGAAGCGCTTCGTAAAATTGCGATAGCCTTCTTCAGGCATCTATTCACTTTTTAACCTTCAGAAAAAATGTTCCATCGTACTGTTAGCTCCTATGTCAAGCCGAGTTACAAAATCGATTTTGGTCATGTTCCCAATAGTTAGATCGGTTAAACAAGGCAGTATTCACGCTCAATGAACGTGCCTATCACTTTATCGTGTATTTTTAGTGTGCGAATGACCGAGTTAATATACCGGCCTTCAGAACGCGAGCAGTATCCCTGACACCAGCGTTATTGATTGCCATACCAATAATCTGCTTTTTCATGCCGGGATTACAAGCTTGATAGGTATAAGTCAGTTGAAACGTTTTACGGTAGGCATAACAGTGATAACGGGGATGTCCAGTACGTCCTTTTCCATGTCCTTTTACCTCTTCCGTCTTGTGACAGTAACGACAAATCACATCAACTTTAGCCATCTTTCACCCACGGAAAGTTTATCACAACATCTAATCATTGGGCACATGACCGGCGATTGGGCAGATTTAGAGCCTGCCATAATTTAAGATGTTCGATATGCTCCAGCATATGTCGGAAATTCGGTTTCATGGGTGATTGGCGCAACCAGATCATAAGGTCAAAAAACTGGAGTAGATGCAGCCGGCTGTTTCGCATACATTCATCAACTGTTGTTAGGTTGTTGGCCAAACATCGTCTGAATACTGAGAATAAGATAGCCTAACATGCTTTAAATTCCGTTTTCTGACGTGCTCCCTAGTTGCCTTAGCTAACAAGCTGACCTAAATTATCTGGCGTATTCTGACAGATAAGCTTGATTATAATATAAAAAAAGCTTTTGCTATCCATTAATTGAATTGAAACAGACGCTTTAACCGAGGCAAACACTGATGAAAAAACGGATATCGGCCCTGCAATAACCTGAATAGAAACGAGGTAGTCACATACTGATAACGGCTGATAAGGAAACAGGGGGTGGATGATATCATAGCGCTGGCGAATAACCACTTGACACTTAGAAGGGCATCAAAGGTTATCTGAACTAAAAGTTAGCGGGTGATTTGGCCAAAATCGGTATCTCACTTATTACTAAGAAACGTCATAATATGAAAGCCCGTGAATAGGCTGAATGGGATAAGATAATATTAAGAAATCATTTTATTATTAATACGATTAATGGGCAGTTGAAATTAGTTTCTCAGATCGAACATTCACGCCATTGAAGTATACGAGCATTTATGTTGATTGTTTTAGGTAGTCTGATTACTTATTGCCTTAAATTGAAAAAGCCATCAATTAATATCCTCTACTCAGAGGAAGATTTTTCAGTGATGGCTTAAATGGAATTCAGGTTACATTAGTTCAGCAGCACTGAATTCGACCGATTTTGCAAAAACGGTTCGGAGACATTAGGATATCGAATCTCAATTATACTGGGTACTTGACGTTTCGATACGTGAAGATGTGCCGGGATGATTCGGCAGAAACACTCGCCTGTATTCGCCATCTGAGCCTGAATATGCTCCGCACAGAGACAACGAAAAAAACCAGCATTCGACGAAAACGGCGGATTGTGAGTATGGACATCAATTATCTGGATAAAGTATTAACGGCAGGGCTTAAAGAATGGAACTATAAATGAGAATTCATGCTTTTTCCCTGACCATGAAAGTTGAGAATTACGTTATTTTTCTAAAAAATAGTAATAGCGAACATTATTTTTAACCAACCTCAGGAAAGATTCCGGTCATAACTCCCAATTGAATTGCAATAATCAATATGCCCAGAAAAAAAACTGAAACTAACACAGGTACACCACCAAAAACTCGATACTGGTATACATTTTTTTTACGTACTTTAAATGCCAACAGACTTGGTAATAACAAAGCTAAAATAGATAAAACTACAGATGCATAACTTAAAGCCATTACGAAACCATTCGGATAGAGGCATGAAAATAATAATGGTGGAAAAAATGTAATTAATCCAGTTTGCAAACGACCAGATATGTTATTTTGACGCTTGAAAAAATCTGCCAAAAAATCGAAAAGTCCTAATGCCACACCCAAAAATGAAGTAATCAAAGCCAAGTTGGCGAACATTTGTATAAAAAATTCTGATTTTTCCGATATAATAACCCTGTGAATAGAACGTAATAATCCATCTAATCCAGATTTTTCAGATAAAATATCAGAAAAAATTTTTGATTCTAGGCTTCCAAGCATCGCAAACTGCCACATGATATATGATGTTAGTGGAATTGCACTACCTATTATGAATATTCTACGCAGTTTTTTTATATCTCCATTCATATAACGTACAATACTAGGAATGCATCCATGAAAGCCAAATGATGTAAAAATAACAGGAATCGATGAAAAAATAATTCCTTTTTCTATCGGCATAGACAATAGATTTACATGATGGACATAAGGTGTTATCAATGCTAATGTTAAAATAAAAAAGACTAATTTAATACTAAAAACGATTCTATTTATAAAATCAACTGAGTTAGTTCCAATACAAACGATACTTCCCATGGTTAAAGTAAACAAAATACTTCCTAAAAACATTGGAAAAGAAATACCTAGCCATTTGTTTAGATTACTAATCAACAACTCACCTGCTCCACAAATATAAGCAGCGATTAAAGCATACATGAGAAAGGTCATACTTCCTCCTGTAATGATCTTTCCAGCGCGACCCAAATAAATTGAGGCAAGCGTTCCTAGTCCAATATCGGAAGAGTTATATTGATAGACTTCAACTAATAATAATGCTGTATAATTCATTAACACCCATAAACTAACCAAAATAGTAAGGCTAGTAAAGAAACCAATTTCTGAGGTAGCTAACGGCATCGCTAGCATTCCTGCTCCAATTGTTGTACCAGCGACAATGAAAATACTTCCAAGCGTTCTATTTTTCACCTGTATTATTCCTTGAGAAAGGATATCTCTTTAATATATTTATCGGTACATAATATATTATTTCCCCAAAAAAATTAACAAAAAAAATTAACAGCGTGTTAAATTTTTATTTACATGATGAAATTATCATTTACGGATTATCTAATTTGAAGTAGGAGCAGTACATGAAAGATGATTATTTGGATAGCGAATTGAATGATGATATCTATATGTCCCCATTTTAAGGCCCTTTCCATGAATTTTTGTAATTGCCTGTTTTAATTATGTTTAATTCATCAACTCAAAGGTGACAAAATGGAAAAAAACAGTTACGAGTACTGGCGACTGAGTTGGCTAAAAATCTTAAGACTCCTGAAGATTTAAGTCAGTTCTCCCGTTTCTTCAAGAAACTGACGGTCGAAACTGCGCTGAAAGCGGAATTGGCTACTCGTCTAAAACGTTCCTGATGAATGAAGGAACACTAGAATTGCAAATTCCCTGTGACCGGAAAAGCACGTTTAAACCCAAAAATCAAACACGTATTACCGGTATGGACGAGCAAATATTAGCTTTATACTCCAGAGGCATGACGATCCATAATATCGCCAGTGCTTTTAAAAAGCTGTGCAATGCGGATGTGTCACCCGCGTTGATTGCCAAAGTCACCGATGCCTGAAAGAACAGTTCATGAAGTGTCAGAATCGCCCACTGGATAGCTCCCTTGTTTATCCGGACTGTTTGGTCGTTAAAGTCCGCCAGGATAGTCAGATTATTAATAAGAAAGCAGAAAATGAACAAATCCGTCAGGGGAAAACCTCGGATAACTGGACGGCAAATAAACGATGCCAGAAAGATACGGATGCCACCCGGGCGAAAAAATACGGAAACAGTGATTTTGGTTACAAACTCACGGTTAATGTCGATGCCAAGTACAAAGTCACTCGTCAGACCGCCCCAGGAACCGCCTCCGTCCATGACAGCCGCCGTTTTGGACAAAGCCAATACGAGCCGGGATATTTATGCTGACAAGGGATATGCCAGCCATCAGCGTGAGGAGGCGTTGAAGGAACAAGGCTATCGTGTGCATATTCAGAGAAAAGCGTCACGAAATAAGCCGTTATCAAACTGCCAGAAAGGACGTAACAAAAAAATCGCGGGCACCCGAACCCGGGTAGAACATATCTTTGGCTCACTCAGTCAGATGGGAGAAAAATTCATCCGGACGATAGGTCAATTGCGTGCCAATTTCAGGATGACATTAATGGCAACCTGCTATGATTTACACCGTTTGGTTTATTTTGGAAAATCGGGCATGCATGCCTTTTAATCCTTGAAAAAGTCAGAAAGCGCTATACAGAATAATGTCAACGTCATTACGGATAGGGACAAAATTGATCTTATTTTTCATGGAAGAGTTTTTAGAGATTCCCTGTTGTATCTTGATGTGTGCCTGGGATCAGTACTGCCGTTTCGCCTAAGAGCCGGAATCACGCAGAGTGGGTATCGATGCCCGAGTCACGGTTGACGGCGTATCTTGGGAAGTTGAACCTGACATGGCGGGCGAAAAAGTGATTATTCTGTGGGGATTGTTTGACGATGAGATGGTGGCTGAAAGGTCTGATCGTATCCGTGCGCTGGCTAGCCAGCTGAATTTGCCTGTCAGTGCCCTGTTGGGAAACGATATCCAGCTACTGACCAGTGAGGTAGAAAACCCACTCGAACTGCAACATCAGCCTTTTGATATCACTGAACTCGAATACCATTTTCCCACCTTCATTGCAGTAAAACTGGCTATTGCATGGGAAAAGGGAAAACGCAAGAAATACTGACGACAGATGCCATTGATTTACTGGCAATGAAACTCCATACCCCATTACAGGTTCAGTTGTATCTGACGTTGGTTATGGAAACCGGTTATCAAACTGGTGAAAAACTCATAACGGCAACGCTGATAGAATCGGTGCTCTCACGACAACTTGATAATTTGGAGCCAACGCTGACGCGCCATGGTTATCGTCTAAAAGATATGGTAGAACAATTTGATGCTAAGCCCGCTGAAATAAGGGCATTATTTAACCATCAGCTCGATCCGGTTCGCACGGCAGAGTTGCGCGACAGAATGTTGGCGGTTGGACTGCAGATATGATGAAATTCATTTGCAAATTAATTTGAGCCAAAAAATCGGATAAATGCGAGTCCGCTGGATTATAAACGCGAGCCCACAATTAACCATAAGGGACTGAAGGTTGTTTCTCTTGCTCTTCAAACCAGCCACCAATTCATGAAAAAGACAGACGAATTCACTGAACGTATGCTGACTGCGCTAAACAATATGATGCTTGATATGCTTGCGGCCGTTGCTCGAAAAAACTATGAAGACCGGCGTCATCGTCAGGCTCAGAGGATAAAGAAAGCCAAGCAGGAAAGTAAATACAAAGGCCGGCCAATAGACAAGAAGCTATACTAAAAAATCGAAGGTCTTCTCAGGGAACATAAAAGCTATAGCTATATTGTATTGTCGATTTGCTGAGTTGTTCTAGACACACAATATCGAAAGTATCGAGATAGCTTAAATTCATAGAATGAATTTTATTTTAATACATTGAAATTAAATTATTTATTTTCATCCGTGGAACTTTTCTCTGAATTGGGCGAAAACCCCAATACGCACACAGCCGGGATTTTGCAGCTTCGACTGGATTGTTTCCCCCCGCCACTACAGTATTGGGGAAAAGACAACCTTATTGGGGATCAGTAAACGTGGTAGTAAGGCACTCCGGCAACTGTTAATGCTATGTACCTGCATATCGAGTATAGAAAGGGCAAACTGGTTGACAGAGTTCAGCCACAACTTGAACGAAAGCACTCTAATATTATGGCCTGTGCATTGGCTGATAAACTCGCTCAGATAGTGTGGGCATTACATGTGATACACGGTATTTATTGCCTGAAACTGACGTCATTGTGATATTTACCCCAGATCTTGCGAAGACTGATAAAGATAATAGCTCATTGAAGCTTTAGGTTTATCAAGTGTGGGTATCCTTACCCGTAGTGATGCCAGATAGATTTAAGTAAGCCAAAATTTTATCAAAATGAGTATTGCAACATACGGGGGTGATTAGACTTTATCATTTGGTCGACTCGATCAATTAATGGAGAAAAAAAGTTTATCTTGCCAAGAACTTATATATTGACTAGTATAAAAATTTATTTTTAGAGAGGTAATAGTAATGGCTAAAATAGGGCGGCCTCGTACTTTTGACCGTGATGAAGCAATCCATCAAGCAATGTTAATGTTCTGGGAACATGGCTATGAATCGACGTCTCTAAGCCAACTCAAGGCTGGGATGGGTGGCATCTCTGCTCCTAGTTTCTATGCAGCCTTTGATTCCAAAGAGGAATTATTTAAAGAGGTAGTAACCCGCTATATTAATACATATGGACAAGCAACCATGAGTCTTTGGGATCAAACGCTTTCTCCTAAAGATGCTATTGAGTTGACTCTACGTCGTTCAGCAAAAATGCAGACGGAATGTAGTCATCCTCCGGGATGTTTGTTGGTACTGTCAGCTAGTGTTTGCTCTCCGGAGCACGAGCATATCCAAAAATTACTGATTGATGCGAGAAGACAAGTACGGCAAGGTTTTATTTCTTGTATCCAGCGAGCCATAGATAACGGTGAGTTAACGAGCGAAATAGATCCTATGGTAATGGCTGTAATGTTTGATAGCTTTCTGTTAGGATTTTCAATCTTAGCTAGGGATGGAATTCCTTTGGATGTTCTCGATTTATCTATCACACAATTCATGAGGGTTTGGAGTTGTAAGCCGGAACCGTCCAAAATTTTGTCAGGTTAATTTCAAATCTTCGAGAATCGCATCCAGATCAATCTTTTTCCCTTTACTATTAAAGAAATAATGACCATTCAGCAAAATATGTTGCCATGCCACAGGCGATATTTTTACTGATAAGTCTCCCCGCTTTTTCTATATCGCCCAGACTGTCTTCCGATTTCTGCATCAGCCGTGATAACAACGCGGAGTTGTAGTAAATGATCACACTGGCCAGTAACCAGTCACACTGATTGCTGATCTCAATTTCAATGTCATTCTGACCTGTCAGTTCTTCTTTTCCGCCAACTTTGCATAGCAGAACGTAACTGGTGATAAGATTCAATACGATTTTGTGAACGATGGCTGTGTCTGAAGATTTGTGGGTTTCGAAGATAGCGCAGAATATAAAGGCTGCGGATTAGCTTATCAAACTCGAATAAGGTTTTCCTCGTCGGATTTTTTGTAGTGTAAGTACACAGCTTACGGATTAACGCTCCTTGTGTTATTGCCTTGAATCCGAGCGTAGCCACTATCTGATCTAAATGGGATTTTTCATCAATAATGCCCTATTGATTATTTGCCCTACGGGCTGAATCAGGCACGTTTTATACCGCTCAAGGTTATCGGCACAATAGGGTTTTTTCTGCATTTCTCCCACTGAAGTGAAGCGGGTTCAAAACGTAATCCAAACCAATGCAGAATGGCAAAATTAGCTTTGCTGACGCTGTGCATGTCACCGGTGATCGTTGTGGGAGTGATCCCGGCAGTATTTCTGTACCAGATATCAAAAACGTGATGGGCTTCGGATTCATGAGCACCGATAAGATAACCATTCAACGGAATGTGGTTACACAGCATGGTATAAGCCACTACGCCTTTACCGCGTCCGAAATATTTTTTTGAACCGCGTGCCTTTATCATTGGGTGTTCAACACTGAATTTTTGTCCGTCAACGGCGGCATACAATGTGCCCAGCTCCAGAGAATAATAAGGAAACACAGGTAACTCTCCTTGATGGCATTGTTGGTTAACAAAGCAAAATACATCAGTTAATTCACTGAAAGGCAGCTGAGCATAGAATTACTGTCCATTGTCGGGTTTTTCAGTACTCTTGCTTTTGTGCCAGCTCAATTTTTGAGTGGATTTATCAAACTCCAGATGGGGCAGTTTTCCTTGTTTAAGCTCACAGTTGCATGCTATCTACTGAAGAGGCAACTCATTGGTCAAGGTTTCCAGTTGTTGTTCTATTGGATGACGCAAAAAAGGAATGTCTATTTTATCCGGAATATTGTCTTTATCTTCCATGGAAACCAGTTCGTCAGAAACAGAAAGATGCCGGTGTTGCAGACTGTCATCAAGATATAATACCCCCGATTCAAACCGTTTTCTGTTTTCTGAGTTGTCGGTAGAGCCAGAATTCGTAACGGTCTGCCTGTAATACGACAGGGTGACCTTTTTCATCCAGGATTAACAACCACGAACGCAGTCGTTTCGGCAGGGTTACTGTTGGGTATTCCGTCAACGGACGTTGGGTTAAACGTTGTTGCCGGGAGAAGACTTCCTTAATCCAGACAAGGGCAGCTAACCACGGACAGTCAGCCATCACACTGGAAAAATCCAGCGTACAGAGCAGGGCCGCAAATGACAGCGAATGAGATTGATCTGAGTATCTACTGCTCATTTGTAAAGCTGCCTGTTGCAGGCTGTCTCTGGACATAATTTTCCAGGCTTGCTGACGCACATCACCGAAAAACCGATTATCGGGTACGTTATCATCAACAAACAAAGCGAGTACACGTCCCAATTTTTGATTATCCTGTTGGCGGCGTAGCTGAGCGGCTTCAAAATTTTTTTTCGCTTCTGCACCGCATCGTTCTTCTGTTTGCCTCATATGCCAGATAAGGGTACTGATCAGATTATCAGACAGTTGCCGGTAACGTAGCCAGATATAACACAGCAGGTATAGCCAGGTTTGTTCTTTTTTCAGGTTGCGCAGATTATAAATAGTATAAAATGAGATCAGACTGGCGAAGTACAACAGATTTTGCTGTGATATGCCGAACTGTGGTAACAGTGATTTAGCGACCCAATATAACGGTGTTATCGGGGTTCTTTTCTCCCATTCTTTAAGCATCTGTCGCCAGCGAAAACTTTTGGCATCCTGTTTTAAAGCTGTCAATTCCGATAATGCATCGTCTTTCACCAATAGCGCATCCAGCTCTTCCCGGGTCTCTGTTTGTAATGCGTTGGATAAAATATCAGCCAGATGCTGCCGTTCATTAACCAGCGCTTTACTGATGATTTCTTGGAAAGTTGAGTATCCGGGCCGAACGATTTTGTTGTCATTCAGCTAGCAGATCAATTATGTCGCAATAAATCCGGTGGGAATGTCACGGTGCGCCAGGTGCTCAGCTTGAATAACGAGGGGGAGAAATAGCATGTGTGATCAATTAACTTGATCACACATGAATATTAACGAGGAATTTTGAGTATTAGGCGGCTATAATGCCCCGTTCAATCTGATCTCGCTCGATAGATTCAAATAATGCTTTAAAATTTCCTTCTCCGAATCCTTGATCTCCCTTACGTTGAATAAATTCAAAAAACACAGGGCCTAATAAATTAGCAGAGAATATTTGTAGTAGTAGACGAGGGCTTCCATTTTCAGCCGATCCATCCAACAAAATCCCTCTAGTTTGAAGCTGATTGGGATCTTCACCGTTATTAGGTATGCGTTCATTAAGCATTTTATAATAACTTTCTGGGGGGGCTTTCATGAGTGGCACTCCTGCCTCAATTAATTTATCCACACTATGGAAAATATCATTAGTAAGTAAAGCTATATGCTGTATTCCTTCACCATTAAACTTGATTAAAAATTCCTCTATTTGACCTGAGCCTTTATCAGATTCTTCATTAAGAGGAATCCGAATCTTGCCATCGGGAGCTGTCATAGCTTTAGAAACTAATCCTGTATATTCACCTTTGATATCAAAATATCTAATTTCACGAAAATTAAATAAATTCTCATAAAAATTTGCCCAAAATGTCATACGACCTCGATAGACATTATGGGTTAAATGGTCAACTTCGATGAAACCATGACCTTTAGGATATTTATCAACACCATCTAAGTATTGAAAGTCAATATCATATATTGATATTTTATCTTTAGAGCTGTCTATTAAATATAATACCGTACCACCAATTCCTCTGATTGCTGGTAGACGTAGTTCCATAGGACCGGTAGAAATTTCGACAGGTTGAGCCCCTAATTCCAAGGCTCTATTATAAGCTTGCTGAGCATTTTTTACGCGGAAAGCCAAACCACAGGCTCCTGGGCCATGTTCAGAAGCAAAATAAGCAGCAGCACTTTTAGGCTCTCTATTGATAATGAAATTAATATCCCCTTGACGGTACAAAGAAACATTTTTAGAACGATGTCGTGCTACTTCAGTAAACCCTAATAATTCGAAAGTACGTTCAAGTAAATTTGATTCTGGTGATGAAAATTCAATAAACTCAAACCCATCTAAACCCATAGGATTTTCAAAAAGATCAGTCATGGTTTTCTCCTGAGAAAAAGGCTGAATATTTATAAGTTAAAATTATATTTTTAATAGTTTAAGTCAGTCTATTTGTACTTTAAAGTACAAATAGACTGACTTATGCTGTAATTAATCATACCTATAAGAGTAAGGTATGGCCATTAATTATGATTTGACATCAGTTTAATATACTTAAAGATCAAAATTTGATGTAAATCCCAATTAGTATGAGAAAAATCTAAACTATCATTTTCACGCTAGCATGAAATTATTTTTTTTGTGCGTCATTTTTGACGTCAGTAGGATAGTTGTTCAAATCCCCCCCTTCTAATTCTATGTGAGCCTTATATTTTTGGCGAATTTCAGCCAGTTCACTAGCTGAAAACGGAGTTATAGTGCTACCAGCAGGAACAGATGTTGCTCTAACGTATTCCTCAAAACCAGGAGTGGGGAAGATCCATATTACGGTAGCAGTTGTGTTACCTCTATTCTCGAATCCCATCCATGTATTTCCCGGGGCATATGCCATTCCTCCTGCACCTAGAGCACGCTTTTTCATTACCTATATGTGCAATTACAGAACCTGATTGTACGATTATTAGTTCTTCTGAATGAGTATGCCTATGGCGAGGAATAGCTTTTCCTGGGGGGATGTCCTCAGTGCCAACAGAAAAATTTTTTGCTCCAGTAGTAATAGGATCAACCTTAATTGTTAGTGGATACCCCCAGCGCCTAGTCAATTGCTCTCCCTCTTCTGCTGTTATAATTGTAGCAGTTGGTTCTTTAGCCCAGCTAGTTGAGCAATGTGTTCCTGCAATTAATGTAAAAGTTATCGCTAATACTTTTGAGATTGAGGATTTACCATTCATATTATCTTCCTTGTTTTTCCTTTTAAATAGATGAATGTATTGAATTAGAGGTATGAGTATCACTCTAGTAAAGTTAGTCATTGGTTTTCGTTTTTTAATATATTTCATAAAATATTAAAAATAAATGCATGGTGGTTGTGTTATTGTTTTTAATTTGTTTTTATAAGTTTACACACACGTAAATATTTTACAACATAGGCTCTCTGAAATGAGAAAAACCTTCCTTTTATTCAATATAACATATTGATTAATATGATTTTTTTAGATTTACTGGTATGACTGTATTATCTTTGGGTATTTTATTAAATTAATAATTACCGTAGTATGGATTTTTAATTGAATTTGTTTTTAAATATATATGAACAACAATAAAATTTCACCTAGTCACTAATTTTTATATTATTGGTGGATTTATATTGTTTCATTGATAAATGAGAAGCTATAAATTTGAACAGTTAATTGCAATATTTAAAAAAAACATATCAAGATTATTAAATTTCAGTATATAAAAAATTAAAAAGGAATTAGATATAATGTTTCAAAGTGTTGATGCATATTCGGGCGATCCAATTATTTCATTAATGGATGAATTTAAATTGGATACTAAAACAGAAAAAACAAATTTAGGAATTGGATTGTACTATGATGAAAAGGGTGAAGTTCCATTATTTAAATCTGTAGAAATTGCGAAGGAAAAAATATATTCATTACCAAAATCGGCATCTCTTTATCTTCCAATGGAAGGTCTATCTTCTTATAGATTGGCTATTCAAGAATTACTATTTGGTCATGATCATTCGTTATTACAACAAAAACGTATAGCGACTATTCAAACTATTGGTGGTTCAGGAGCATTAAAAATAGGAGCTGATTTTTTACACTATTATTTTCCTGATTCTGAAGTGTGGTGTAGTGATCCGACATGGGAAAACCATGCTGCAATCTTTTCCGGCGCAGGTATAAAAGTTAATTATTACCCTTATTTTGATGATGTCACAAAAGGAGTAAAATTTGATGAAATGCTAGAAGTGTTCAAAAAACTGCCATCGAAGAGCATTATTCTGATGCATCCTTGCTGCCATAATCCGACGGGGGTAGATTTAACTAATAGCCAGTGGGATTTAGTGATTAAAGTTATAAAAGAAAGAAGATTAATTCCTTTTTTTGATATTGCTTATCAAGGTCTTGCACATGATATGAAGGAAGATGTTTACCCTATTACAAGTATGGCAAATGCGGAATTACCATGCCTCATTAGTAATTCATTTTCGAAAATTTTTTCTTTATATGGTGAGCGAGTTGGTGGATTGTCTATCATTTGTAATGATTCGAAGTCATGTGAAAATGTTTTAGGACAATTAAAAGCAAATATACGCCGTATATACTCCAGCCCTCCTAGTTTCGGTGCACATATCGTTGCCAATGTACTAGGAGATGAAGAACTAAAAAATTTGTGGCTAAAAGAAGTCAATCAAATGTGCCAGCGTATTAAAGAAATGAGAATATTATTAGTGAATGAATTGAAAATTTCATTACCAGAAAGAAATTTTGATTACTTACTTAAACAACAAGGTATGTTTAGTTATACTGGTTTTAATAGAACCCAGATAGAGCATCTTCGCAAAAAGTTTGGTATCTATTTAATTGGTTCCGGGAGAATTTGTATGGCTGGGGTGAATCATAGTAATGCACGAAATATTGCTGAAGCTTTTTCGGCAGTTTGTGCATAATTTATAAAAATATGAAAATGGTGCTAACTATCGCGCTCATATAGCAGAGCTGACGCATGAAATATTTATACTGATTCAACTTCAAGATGCATTTTATATCTTCCTATGGCGTGGGGAGATATAGGGCTTTGAATGGTTTTATAGATTGCAACTTGAAGTTTATAAAGCATAAATATACAAAATAACTAGTATTGATTTATAAAATCCGAATACTTGTATTTGTATACTTAGAAAACGATCTTTTTTTCACTAAATAAAAATTATTTTTGAACAGAAAACATTCGTTCGTCAGCCTTAGCAAAATCCGCCGTAAACCCTCGCCCAATGCGGCATAGGTATCTACACATCGCTGAACTGGCCTAAAATGATTTGCGCCATCTGGGGCAGTTCTTCGGGTGTGTGTTCTGATAACAGCATCAGGGCATTCAGTCAAATGCTTGTCCCTACCAGGAGTGCCGGTGCACTTTCCCGCTTTCCTCGTTTCTGTTGTCTCCCCGATAAACGGCACACCCATGCCCGCGCTCGCGCATTCGCCTCGCCTTCTGACCGCTGCAAACGCCATACCAGAACACACGCCATGCTCACTATCAATAATCGCCTCAGCATCGCTTTTGCACTGCGTTGGAGCCATGACTCAATATCATATCCTGCCCCTTTTATCCGTTTAAAAAATGACTCAATATTCCATCGCCAGTCATACCATTGCGCGATTTCATCACGGCTGATGTCTGTGCCTACATTCGTTAATCATGTCCAGCGACACAGCATCTGTCCTGCGTCATCATCCCGTCGTGCCACCACGAGTTTGACTGTCAGGGCGTTTCCCGGCACCACCTTAACTCGGCGGCCTGTTTCGTTATCGATTCGCTTGGGTTTTGCGGCCCGCGTGATATTCACCGCCGTTTCACTGAGCGACAGGTGTGCTTTTTTCCCTTTGTAATCAACTTGCTTGACCTTTGTAAACGCCAGTTCATCCGCTACCTCGCCCAGCTTCCGGCTCCTGCCTTGATATTCAACACGATGGCCTTCCTTACCCCGAATGAGCCAGCGCAGACTTCGGCTATCTAGTTCCCGCATATGGGCAATGGAGTCTCCCTCGCGGTCAATGAGATGAACGCGCGTTTTGCCGACATCCAGCGCTTCTATCCGGAAAATATCTGCTGTCAGTGCATCTAGATGTGTTTGCTTCTCACCCGTATCATCCGAGAACGTTGAGTGACGCGTCAGATTGTCTGTCAGTGTTTGTGCCAAGGGCACAACAGGCAGGCCGGAGGCGGCATCAACCCGCAAACGGCTTTGTCGTTCATACCCCACATCTGTAGCATGTGTCATTTGCAAGCGGTGTCGCTTTCCACGATGTGAGAAGAACTGTAGGCGTGACCAATCATGAACCACAAGCGCACAGCAATGGGGACGGGAGGCAATCCCCTGCTGGGCGAGGGTAATCAGAAGCTGATTAAGCTGACTAAAGGCAATTAGGTCATGATTAAGAAATCGCCAGACAGCCTGGGTCGTGGCAAAAGTCGTTTTCTGTGCACAGGCAATATCTTTGACTGCACTGGCAAGCGGAGTAGAAGGTGTCATATGTTGTTTGACCGGCGTCTGATAGCGCCGGCGATAGTAAGATTTAAGCCATGCGGCTAATTTATGCCACATTATAACGATTTTGTGTAGATACTTATGCCCAATGCGGGCGGGGATATAAGGCGAGAAGCCCGTAGGGCTTTATCAGGCGTTGTCTGGCTTTGAACATAGGCTCTGAGCGTTTCAATCGTTGCCCCTCCGGAGCTACAGACAAAGTATGATCTTGACCATAAAAACCCCGAATCCCCGCCATCTCATCAATGCCAGTCGCAACCTGCGACGTAAACAGAAAGCGTTGTCCCGTAAGAAAAAGGGGAGTGCGAACCGTCGCAAAGCCCGTATACAGCTTGCGGGTGTACATGAACGGGTAGCCAATACCCGTGCTGATTTCCAGCATAAACTCTCCCGCACAATTGTTGACGAAAGCCAAGCGGTCATTGCGGAGACACTGAAAGCAGCAAATATGATGAAAAATCATCATCTGGCACGTGCTATCGGCGATGCCGGATGGTCTGGGTTCATCACAAAACTGGAATATAAGGCCGCAGAGAAAGGGGTGCATCTGGTGAAACTGGACACTGGTTTGCCAGTTCAAGACCACCCTTTCCATATAAACGGTATTCCACAGGGAGATCGCAGACGTCGGGCTGCTGAAAATCGGGTCAAATCCCGACTGCTCATCTTTCGGCCTTCCCGCGTCAGTTTCAGCAACCGATTCTGGTGAATGGTACGATCGAGACCCTCCGGCAGTGCCAGCGATTCAATGCTGCTCAGCCGATCAAGATGTTGCAGCACGTTCTTACCATTGATTTTACCCGGGGGTTTCAGAAGCCATGTCAGCCTATCTGATAACTCAAGTAAACTCTCCAGTGCATCCCTGTGAACCGGGGTTAACGGGGCATTAAGAGTCTGAAACACAATTTTATCGCCGCCAGCCATAGCCTCCGCACAGGTTCGCTCCACGACATCAATCGCGGGGATCATTACGTTGTTCCGCCGGAGATAAACCAGCAGTTCTTCGGCCAGACGGTGCGCGTCGCCATTGGCAGCAGGTGTGTCACACAGCCCTGCTGTATTTGTTGGTGAATGCTTTTACGCCAAGATAGCTGTACAGTTCGGTTAAATGTTCGCGTCGCGTGGTATCCCTGCCGGAAAGGTAAGCTGGCCAGAGATCCCTGGTGAGTTTTAGCCTGATGGCGATATGCTTCAACAGCACTTCAGATGGGGGGATTTTTTTATCCGGGGCAAAACCGACATTTTTCAGATAGTAAAGAAGGACGGCAGAACCAAACCGACTGGCGGGTTTACGGTGAGCACTGATAAGCGCCAGATCATGTTCACTGAAATACGCCATTCGAGTCAGCGTTAACTCATAGTCTGGTAATGCCAGTAATGATTCTCTTTCCGACAGCGAAAGAATCTGCCTTCTTGCCATATAGTTTTCCTCATAAATTATTCAGTGGGGTATTTTTAACAAAAGTGGTTGTCGCATAAGGGGGGGGACCCTCACGCCATAACCTATATGCGATAACACGGTGAAAAAATGTTCATAAGAGCTTATTTGAGAGCATCGACGGGGGATCAGTTCGCCGATCGGGCGAAGGAGATGCTGCTATGCCATATGAATGTGCTGAAATTTTACTTGATGTGGATAAAGGATTAGGGACAGAAACTAAGTCAATATGGGAGCGGATTCTTGAACAACTACCAACCTTTATTCTTTTCAAGGCCGACAGGGAGAGTAGCGATGGTAACTCTGAAGCAAAAAAACCATTACAACAAGCTGTTAAAGATGCTCAGGCTGCTTTGCAAGGGAATACAGCTCTTGAACAAGAAATCCAGGACAGTGTATTAAATGTTGCTGGGAGGACTCTTGATAAACTGCGAGAAATGGCACCAGAGCTTGCGAATGAACTCACTCCGCGGTTTAAAGAAAAACCCAAATGGACATTTAGATTTACACTCGATGGTGAGAATGGAATTCCAATAAATAAAAGAGGAAGCGGTGTAAGGCGACTTATTTTGCTTAATTTTTTAGAACAGAAGCTGAGAAAGCAGTATCAGGGACCCAGCGCAATGTTATTTACGCTATAGAAGAGCCAGAAACATCACAGCACTCTAATTATCAAATTATGCTGATGAAGGCTTTATTGTCACTTTCAAATCAACCTAACAGGCAACTTACATTCTTTCGATAGAGAAACGAAAAAGGAAGTGGAAGAGGCCGGAAACATGTTTTTTGCCACACGTAAATGTGAAATTGAAAACTATCTTTGAAGAGATGAGACAGGGATTCAGGTTATTTTCACTGATACATGTGACGCGAAAAAAATCATAAAATGCTCTACTTATAGAGATGGCAATAGTGACAAAATTGAACTTATAGAAATTCTTGAAGGCATTGTTTCATTAATCGATTGATCACGAACTACGTTGCATAGAGGTGTGTAAGTTTAGGCTTCTGTGCAACGTTCTTGTGCTCAAAAAATGAGTTTAACGTACAATAATTTTCGGTATCCAAACTGACCCCTGTATCACCGAAAAAGGGTTGATCGCTAACTTAGATTAAGTAGAGCGGTTGACTAACATAGAAACAAGATCATCTACAACCGCCTCCGCCTGTTTGATTGAATGGGCTAATCTATGATCGGCAAACTCATCGTACTCAATGGCTGCTTCATGAACATCCGTCACACCAATGTATGCAAAAGCGGTGCGAACAGCTCTTTCTACGTGGTTATGATTGCCGAGGCGACTGCCCAGTTGGTACCCGTAATCACCCCGTGAAGAGAGGATGACCAAGCGTTTTCCAGCACCTGCCAACAGGGGCCAATAAGGTTCACCATTCCGGCTTCTATCAAATCCGAATGTACGCCCTACCCGCACTATGTTGTCGATATAGGACTTGAATTGTGCAGGAGGCTCAAAGTTATACATTGGTACGCCAGCTACAATAAGATCAGCGCGTATCACTTCGTCCACTAATATATCACTCATCCTAAGCTCCTCTCTCATCCAATCTTCACGAACATGTTCGGGTGTGAAAGCGGCATGTATCTATTTTCCCGTAACAGGTGATGGTGCTTCCTGATCTACATCCGGTAGAGCACTTTTGTTTCGGGATGCAATGCAATCCACTGTTGTACGAAACGAGAAGTTAACCGACGTGTATGCGAGCCGTGGGAAATTTCGTCAGAACTGCCATGGCGTGCACTGGAATCGATGTGTAATAACGTAGTCATAACGCGATGCTCGACTTTTATGGTGAGTTGAAATGACATAGCCGCTCCTTTATAACTTTAAGTCGCCAAACTGAGAGAAATAAAGGAACAAAGGCTATGTCACAGCAAGATTTTATCATTTGGGTGTTTTGTTGGGTAGACGATAATTTAACGCAGTTACAGCAAGGCACACGACTCAGAAGCCGGGGATATTCGCCTAAACTGAGCGATGCAGAAGCCATCACGATGGAAGTTGTGGGTGAATTCTTAGGTTTTTCAACGGATAAAGGCATTTGGATTTATTTTCGTAACCACTGGTGCGAGGGGTTCCCGGGGCTGGGGTAACGCGCCAATTTCGCTAAACAGATTTCAAATCTTTGGGTTGTTAAACAAAAGCTACAAGAAAAACTGGCGAGGTTATTAGGCGGACTCGACAGGCCGGTACATATTATCGACAGATTTCCGCTGCCCATCTGTGGATTCAAAAGAGCGAAAGGCAGTGCCAACTTCAAAGGACAAGCCGATTATGGGTACTGCGCCGCCAAACACGAAGCTGACTACGGCTTCAAAGGGTATCTCATGATAGACGAAATCGGCGTGGTAACCGGATTTACCCTGACACCCGCCAATGTCAGTGAGCGTGAAGCAACCTGGGATGTGATTGGCTCGATAAAAGGCTATTTTCTGGGTGATAAAGGCTATTTAGGCGTTGAATTTAAACAGGAAATGAAGGCAGGGGTATTGAAATGATAACTCCCGGTGCGTGCCAATATGGATGACCCCGTCCCCAGAGAAACGAGAAAGCGCATTAATGCCAAACGGCGCTTATTAATTGAAACCGTCATTGGTCAACTCGTTGGGCAATTTGCTATCAAGAAGTGTTGGGCGCGGGATTTATGGCATTTGAGTAATCGAATAACCAGAAAGCTACTTTCTCACACACTGGGTATTTTTGCCAATTTTAAACAAGGTAAAAGTCAACACGAATGGCTTCAACAAGCTAATGTTATAGGGTGTTAAAGTCGAGCATCGCGTTAAATTGAGTACTGAGAACAATTTCTGCTTCTTTTAAGTCAGTAGCACACGTACACAAGTGCGGTAGAAAAACGTTCAAAAGGAGTCATATTCCCATTCCTATTATAGATTTAAATTCCATAATAGTATGAAAAAAAAACAAATATAAGATTTATTTTTTTCAATAGACTAGGGGCAATAATTGATATTACGTTGGAGTCTTTTTTAATGTCTTCTTATTCAACATCAGTCACAACAGAATCAGTTAGCCGTAGTGGCCTTTCTATTATTATTCTTGCAATAGCAGCTTTCGTTATTGTCACTACAGAATATCTAATAGTTGGGCTTCTTCCTGCATTGTCTCGTGATTTAAATGTCTCAATTTCAGTAGCAGGACAACTTGTTACATTATTTGCTTTTACAGTCATGCTGTTTGGACCCGTATTGACCGCATTATTATCTCATATAGAACGCAAATGTTTATTTATAGCAATTTTGCTAATATTTTCGGCTTCCAATGCTCTGGCCGCAGTTGCTCCAAATATTTGGATACTTGCTATTGCCCGTTTTATTCCTGCTTTGATGCTACCCGTATTTTGGGGAACAGCCAGTGAAACTGCTGGGCAAATTGTTGGTCCTAAACGTGCAGGCCGAGCGGTTTCACAAGTTTACTTAGGTATCTCAGCAGCACTATTATTCGGTATTCCATTAGGTACCCTTGCATCAGATTCTATTGGTTGGCGAAGCACGTTCTGGGGATTAGCAGGCTTGTCTCTTTTAATGGCAATTCTCATGTTTATCTTCATGCCTACTGTTGCACGACCAGAGAAGATGAAAATTAAGGAACAAACACGTATTCTAAAAGATCCTCGGTTTGTAGCTAACGTATTGTTATCTGTTGTTATTTTTACCGCTATGTTCACTGCTTACACCTATTTAGCTGATACATTAGAGCGCATTGTCGGAGTTCAGCCGGCATATGTCGGATGGTGGTTAATGGGCTTTGGTGCTATCGGTTTGATTGGAAATTGGCTAGGTGGTCGATTTGTTGATCGTAATCCACTAAAAATTACTGTGATATTCACGTTACTCTTAGCTATAGGAATGGCCTTCAGTGTACCACTGGCTAGTTCTTTGTTCCTGCTCGGAATATCTTTAGCGCTGTGGGGTATTGCTTACACCGCATTATTTCCCATCTGTCAGGTACGTGTTATGAAATCAGCTTCACATGCTCAAGCTTTGGCAGGCACTTTGAATGTCTCTGCTGCCAATGCAGGAACAGGGCTGGGTGCAATCATTGGTGGGGTAGCTATCACACAATGGGGCTTGGACAGTATAGGTTACGTGGCTACTGCTATTGCTGTTATAGCTATCTTTATGGTGGTATGGATTGCTCGATTAAAATAAATGGAGAGCATTGCATCTTCCCTTCAATCCTAAGGAATGGAGAGATAGTCAAATTACCAAAGTGTAAACACCAAATTTTGGATTTGATACCTAAGAATTCTAGAACCTAAAAACATATTCTCAACACTCACTGTGAGTATTTCCAAGGAAGGAATTTTTTTTAAATTGATAATGAATAATCTTGGAGACCATAAAAATCTATGGTTCCCCTCTTTTTTGCAACACTAATTTTTGATGAATTTTTGGCTTGCTTAAATCTATCCGGCGTCACTGTAGGCAAGGAGCCTGCGCCTCGATGAGTTCCGCGCCTGATGAACCTTAAAACCGTGTCGGCTTGAAACCGTGTCGGCTTGAAAGAGCCATTTTTTATGTTAGGTTTCTCATCAGGCCGGTAGGCCGTTCATGTCATCAATAATCAGTCTTCGCAAAACCAGTGGGGTAACATTTAAATAGGTTCACAATGACGCCAGCTTTAGGCGACAAATACCGTGTGTTGTGTCGTAATGGCTCACGCTATCCGGGCGAGTTTATTAGCCAATGCACAGGCCACGATATTAGAGTGCTTTCGTTCAAGCTGCTGCTTAACCCAGTCAGCCAGTTTTCCCTGCCGATGCTCAATCTGTTGCATGAATGACCGGGCGCAGAGTACCAACAGTTGCCGGAGCGTCTTATTACCCCGTTTACTGATACCCAATAAGGTCGTCCTTCCCCCGGTGCTGTACTGGCGGGGAACCAAACCCGTCGAGGCCGCAAAATCCCGGCTGCGAGAATATTGTTTTCCATCGCCCAGTTGTGAGGAAAGCACACTCGCCGTGATGGGGCCAATGCCGGGGATCGTCATCAGCCGTTGTCCGATATCATCCTGAGCAACCTCCTGTGACAGGGCAGTTTCAATCTCGGTGATTTGCTCAACCAGATAGTGATAATGTGCCTGTAACCGCAGTAATACCTGCACCAAATAAGGGGGAAGTTCATGTTCAGCCAGCACAGCAGAGAGCCGTTTTATCACGGCAATCCCCTTGGGCATGTTGATACCAAATTCAAGCAGGAAAGCCTGCATCTGGTTGGTGGTTTTGACTTTATCCCGGACCAGTGATTCCCGGACACGATGCAACGCTCGCATGGCTTGTTGGGCTTCCGTTCTGGGCTGAACAAAACGCATTGAAGGTCGTGAGGCCGCTTCACAGATGGCTTCCGCGTCAATAAAATCATTCTTGTTACTTTTGACAAAAGGACGGACAAACTGCGGTGAAATCAGCTTAGCCTCATGCCCCAAATCAGCAATCCGTCTTGCCATGAAATGCGCGCCAGCACAGGCTTCCATCACAACCGTTGCCGGAGAGCAATCGGCTAAGAATTCCATCAATTTAGTTCGGGTGAATTTTTTACGTAGCAGGGCTTTTCCCGATTGCTCCTGACAATGGACATGAAAAGAATGCTTGCCGAGATCGATGCCAATCAGTGCGATAGTGTTCATGATGGTAGCCTCTTATCAAAGATAATCACTCTGCTAATATACTGCCGTTAGGGTGAGGGGAACCATTTTGTATCTTTAATCTGGTTTATGCTGGTTAAGTGAGATTGGCAACAATCATGCAGTCAGACAACCATCAAGGGATTAAGCCCGTTAATGAGCTTTCGACGCATGATTGTTACTTTTCTTCGAGAAACCCGAACAGTTGCTTGAAACTAAATTCGCATTGGCAAGAATGGGAGCCGAAGAACCATGACTGAAACGATTTGTGTCGGTATTGATGTTGCCAAAGCTTCACTCGAAATTGCGCTTAGTGCACAGGGAATTGTCATGACATTCCCAAATACCCCTGAAGGCCATGATCAACTAGCATCTACTTTGGCTAACTATGAGATTGATTTAGTTGTATTAGAAGCAACCGGCGGTTATGAGATGCCCGTTGCTTGTGTTTTGCAGGCCAGAGGGCTGGCTGTTGCTGTCGTCAATCCCCGACAAGCCCGTGATTTTGCTAAGGCAATGGGATATCTAGCCAAAACCGATAAAATAGATGCTCAAATGCTGGCACAGTTAGCTCTGGTTTTATCTCAACAAACAGATCGGGATAAAATAATCAGAGTGTTGCCCTCTGCTCAGCAACAAGTGCTGCAAGCCATGATCACACGTCGTCGCCAATTAGTCACACTTTCCGTCTCGGAGCGCCAAAGATTAGGAAGCTGCCATCCAGAAATTCGAGAAAGCATCACTTTAATGATCAGCTTTATACAAGAACAACTTAAGGTCATTGAATCGGCGTTATCTAACCACATCAAGGCCTATCATCGTTCCAAACTCGATTTATTATCGACAGTAAAAGGCGTTGGTCCTGCCACAATAGCCACTTTGATCGCCGATGTCCCGGAGTTGGGTAAGTTAACCCGCCGTGAAATTAGTGCCTTGGTTGGCGTTGCACCGTTTAATCGGGATTCTGGGTTCTTCCGGGGAAAACGAACAATTTTTGGAGGAAGAGCAATGGTGCGTCGAATGCTTTATATGGCTACGTTAACAGCCATTAGATTTAACCCCGTTCTCTGCGCTTTCTACAAGAGATTAACCGAAGCCGGCAAGCCAAATAAAGTCGCTATCGTTGCTTGTATGCGTAAGTTACTGGTCATTCTCAATGCAATGATAAAAACAAATAAACCGTGGGATGAATCTTTCCACACGGTTTAAAGCGAAAGACAGTTGCTCATTACCTTGGGGCACTGTGTTAAATAGACGATAGAATGAGCAAAGGAACATCATTTTATCAGACACCTCACCATGAAAAATTATATCGTGAAAATTGCCCTTCGGGGAATCAGTCCTATGCTCTGGCGTCGATTCAGGCTGTCAGGCAGGACTTCTTTAGCGGCTTTTCACTATATCATTCAGATCGCGCAAGGATGGCAGGATGATCACCTGCATCAATTCCGTATTTATGGTAAAAATTACGGCATTTCGTACTCCGGCGGGATTGCATTTTCTGATAACCCTTACAAAATCGCGCTGGATGACTTTGAATTTGATGCCGGTGATCGCTTTACTTATGAATACAATTTTTTTGAGCACTGGCTTCACGATATCCGTATTGAAACTATTCTCGAAAATTCTAATCTAACGTCTCCCTTTTGTCTGGCCGGAAACCGAATGCCCGGGGCGACGTTAGCCGATGAAGTTGATAAAAACCTGGCATTACTTGACGCGATTATTCATGCTGATGATACGACCACAGTCGGAGATATCCGTCCATTGGTTGAGGCACTTGATGCCGTCAGATTCAACCGCCGAAAGATTAATCGCCAATTAAGTCGGCTCAATCTTGATTCACCGGAACTTGAACCCATCGTGATAGGGCTGTAGCGGATAGGGTGATCGGTATCCATAAAGGTATGGTGAAAAAGCAGCAAATGCAATGGAGCCAACAAGGCGCACATTATTTACTCCAGACACGCACAGCGGTACTTAATAATGATTTAAAAGCCCGATTTGAGTATTGGTATCCGGGAATAAAGTTAGGTGAAGAAATGGAGCGCTATTTGACAGAAGCTGAAGCTATTGCGGCATAAGTGCCCCACACATTTTTATGCTCTCCAACCAAATAGAGGAGAGCGTAAAAAAGTGTGG
This sequence comes from Xenorhabdus thailandensis, assembly GCF_037996785.1. Lineage (NCBI taxonomy): Bacteria > Pseudomonadati > Pseudomonadota > Gammaproteobacteria > Enterobacterales > Morganellaceae > Xenorhabdus > Xenorhabdus thailandensis. The sequence continues at coordinate 92,879 of NZ_JBBMXF010000003.1, read as the reverse complement.
GGCATGGATTTGGTGAGAGCTGGATAAAATAGTTTAACAACTCAGGTTACGGGGAATTGTGGCGATTGGGTGATTCTCACCGCTATCTAATAAATACGCTTAATTGCTTAATTATAGTGAGCTAAAAAAGTGCCCCACACTTTTTTACGCTCTCCAAATAGAGATGTCGCTATATAAATAAGACCTAGCTGCAATGGCTCGACGCTACCACCAAATTCAAGGGTTATGAGGCATAAAAAACTTGCAGCTGAACAAAAAACGGGGACTGTTTTTTTTCTGAATCGGTCAGAAAATAACCCCATGAAAATAAGAGTTAAAACCTGTAGTAGCCAAGATATGGATATGAACCAACCGAGTTCAACCTTTAATTGGTAGTGTTGTATCATAACCCAAGCAAGTAATATGCCTATAGCACGACAAGATGATGTGAAGATAATGTCAGCCGATTGATATAAATAAAAGTTCTTATGCTTCATTATCGTTTCCACGCTGAAATTTTTTCCAAGTATCATCAAAAATCACAGCTGCGTTCATAGCCCTAGTAAAACCAGAAAAAATCGAGTTTTGTATTAAAATTTCCTCCATATCCTCTCTCGTAAACCCAAGCCTATACGCGGCGTAACTCTGGAAAGATAACACCATAGCAATCTTTGAATTGTCGAACATTTTGTTCTAAATTAATGATTGCTTTGGTGTTGCTAGGGTCGGATTTTACCAACTTGTTAAAGAAACAAGATGGTTCCCCTCACCCTAACGGCAGTATATTAGCAGAGTGATTATCTTTGATAAGAGGCTACCATCATGAACACTATCGCACTGATTGGCATCGATCTCGGCAAGCATTCTTTTCATGTCCATTGTCAGGAGCAATCGGGAAAAGCCCTGCTACGTAAAAAATTCACCCGAACTAAATTGATGGAATTCTTAGCCGATTGCTCTCCGGCAACGGTTGTGATGGAAGCCTGTGCTGGCGCGCATTTCATGGCAAGACGGATTGCTGATTTGGGGCATGAGGCTAAGCTGATTTCACCGCAGTTTGTCCGTCCTTTTGTCAAAAGTAACAAGAATGATTTTATTGACGCGGAAGCCATCTGTGAAGCGGCCTCACGACCTTCAATGCGTTTTGTTCAGCCCAGAACGGAAGCCCAACAAGCCATGCGAGCGTTGCATCGTGTCCGGGAATCACTGGTCCGGGATAAAGTCAAAACCACCAACCAGATGCAGGCTTTCCTGCTTGAATTTGGTATCAACATGCCCAAGGGGATTGCCGTGATAAAACGGCTCTCTGCTGTGCTGGCTGAACATGAACTTCCCCCTTATTTGGTGCAGGTATTACTGCGGTTACAGGCACATTATCACTATCTGGTTGAGCAAATCACCGAGATTGAAACTGCCCTGTCACAGGAGGTTGCTCAGGATGATATCGGACAACGGCTGATGACGATCCCCGGCATTGGCCCCATCACGGCGAGTGTGCTTTCCTCACAACTGGGCGATGGAAAACAATATTCTCGCAGCCGGGATTTTGCGGCCTCGACGGGTTTGGTTCCCCGCCAGTACAGCACCGGGGGAAGGACGACCTTATTGGGTATCAGTAAACGGGGTAATAAGACGCTCCGGCAACTGTTGGTACTCTGCGCCCGGTCATTCATGCAACAGATTGAGCATCGGCAGGGAAAACTGGCTGACTGGGTTAAGCAGCAGCTTGAACGAAAGCACTCTAATATCGTGGCCTGTGCATTGGCTAATAAACTCGCCCGGATAGCGTGGGCCATTACGACACAACACACGGTATTTGTCGCCTAAAGCTGGCGTCATTGTGAACCTATTTAAATGTTACCCCACTGGTTTTGCGAAGACTGATTATTGATGACATGAACGGCCTACCGGCCTGATGAGAAACCTAACATAAAAAATGGCTCTTTCAAGCCGACACGGTTTTAAGGTTCATCAGGCGCGGAACTCATCAAGGCGCAGGCTCCTTGCCTACAGTGACGCCGGATAGATTTAAGCAAGCCAAAAATTCATCAAAAATTAGTGTTGCAAAAAAGAGGGGAACCATAGATTTTATGGTCTCCAATATAAAACGATAATCCCGTCCTATTCTAAGGTTTAAAATTTTCAGAGGTGCATAGACCGTATTAGCAGGGATTATCCGATAATCTTATTTCAGTTTATTTTGAAAACACTGCTAAATCGCACTAACTTTTTGTAGTGGTGATGTTTTTCTTAAAGAATTTTGTATAAGCCACTGATAAATAGAAAAAGCGTCTTGTGTTAAAAATGACTCGTTATGAAATTGAATTGAGCTAACATTAGATGACGATAATGCAATGATTTCATTGGAAACAAGTCGTTCAAAATGGATAGTTTTATCATATATTGTACTATGCCAGCTAGATTCATGATGCATAGCTGAAAAACTATTATAGAAACCGACATAATAATTTTTTCCCTGAATCGATACTTGATATTGACTACCCTGACGATTTTTAGGTAAGCGCATAATTGGGATGCCAAGCTCAGCGCAAATAAGCTGATGTCCTAAACAGGTTCCAATTAGAGAACGTCGGGTTCGTAATTGTTGCGCAATAATTTGCCTTGCAACCCGGATTTTTTCGAGATTCAGATGTGTAGGATCGCCTGGCCCTGGACCGATGAATACTATATCGCTATTGATCTGAGGTAATCTTTGCTGGCTGTCATACCAAGGTACTATGGTAACGGTGTAGCCCACGCTTCGCAACTGATAGGCTATCATTTCGGTAAAGGTATCCTCCATATCTATCAATGCAATAGTATTATGGGTTAGGACTACATTCTGACTTTGTTGCACATTTCCCAGCCAAAAATTAGATACTTTTTCATTGCGTTGTGCTAAGAGCTGTTCGGCTTGTCCCAGTAACTTAGCAGGTAGTTTTATTTGCGACCGGTCAGCTGCGGTATCAAAAAATGAATGTATTAACCCCTGTAATTTGGCGCGCGTTTCGCTAGCTTCATTATGTGGTATAGAGTCTCTGACGATGGTCGAACCAGCTGTCAGACGGAAGTGCCCCTGTGTGGTAATGTCAGCAGTACGGATCACTATTGCGGAATCAAGGTAGCGTTGTCCACTATAGGTACCAGTAATAGCCACGACTCCGCTGTAATAACCTCGTCCGCGTTGTTCACGTCGAGCTATGACCTTACAGGCGCTTTCGATTGGGCTACCGGTGACAGTTGGCGCAAACAGGGAGTGCCTAATGATTTCTTTCAAGCTGTAATCGGATTTGCCATTAATAAAGTATTCGGTATGAGCAATATGCGACATCGCCTTTAATTTCGGTCCTGAGACGTTAATGTCACGTTGGCAAATCTTACTCATCATTTTGAGCTCTTCATCAACAACCATAAATAACTCATCGCACTCTTTTTTATCCTGTAAAAAATCATACAGAGCATGCTCTAAATATGCAGTATCTGGGTATCTTAACGTACCGCTGATAGGATTCATCGCCACACACTGTTCATTAACTTGAATATGCTGTTCAGGTGTGCTTCCAATAAAATAACGGCTGCCAGTATAAACTATCCATGTCCAGTAAGAGCCGAACTCCGACTTCATCAGCCGTTTAAATAAATTCAAAGCATGGGCAGAGCTAAAATCAGTGATATCGCCTTCTAAGCTGCGTGAAATAACGAAGTTACTGCCTTCTCCTGCGCTAATTTCCTGATTGATGATAGTGTCGACAGTGTCACTATACGCCTGATCATCAAGATCAAAATTAAGATTCTGAGGGTGGATATCACAATCACTGATGGCAGCCACAAATTGATCAACTGGATAATGAGATTGTCGAGTAATATTCATCACTATCACTGGTTCAAGATCGTCAATGCAAGCATAGCCTTTTTCCTTTAATTGATTAAAAGGTAACAGTACCAATTGCGTTATCTGTTGTACTTCACTGTTGGTGTTAACCTCGGATACCGGAGCATCTAGTTCTAAGTCTGACAGAGAAGGGAATAGTTCGATATTTCCTTCGAGGAATAATACTCCATCAGTTGAGTTAACTTGAGGGCGATAGATACAAGCAAATGGTCTATCAATATTTTCCAAAAATACTGAAAGCTCACTGATATTACTAGCGGAAAGTATTGCTGCACGGGTAGATAACATCATCATCTCCTATAATACCGTGAGTATTTTTATACTAAAGCACCAATAAATTGCTGGGTAGATAACACAACGGAGCTAGTTTCAGCGGCAATCTCCAACGCTAGATGATGTTTTTCTTTGGAAAAATCGGCTACAGAATCAGCAATGAAAAATGTTTCAATATCATTAGAATAAGCTTCCTGAGCAGTACACAAGCAACCAATATGGGCATAAACACCACAAATGATAAGTTGATCTCGATTAAGGTTACGCAAGGTAGGTAACAACGGGGAGTTAAAAAATGCACTATAACGCCACTTAGTTAGCACTAACTCATTTTCCATTGGAGTCAATTGTGAAATAATTTGTTTGTGATCTTGGCTGGCCCGCATACCAGGCCCCCAAATACTTTGTAGCAGTCCCCTTTGCTGAGGTGTCATATCCCCGGGCTGAGCAGAATAAAACACTGGGATTTGCAGATGGCGGGCGGTACTTAACAAACGGTGTGTATTATCGATGATCTGCGCTACTGGCGACGTGCCTTCAGTAAAAAAATTGAGGAAATAGTGCTGCATATCATGAATAAGCAGCGCGATACGGTTACGCTCAGGTCTCCAGTTAGCCGCAGATATTGGTAATTGATGTTCTGTTGGTAATGAGTAAGGCTGTATTTTTTCCATTTTGTTTTTTTCCACAATTAGCAGCTACCGAGTGCAGCACCGCCGTCGACCAGTAATGTAGACAAAGTTGTTTGCCCTGATTCTTCACACAGGTAGTAACAAACAGCAGAGGCAATATCTTCCACTGTTGCAACTTTGTTCAACGGAATGCCGATGCGGAATTGTTGCAAGTTGCCATTAAGAGTATTTTGTCGGTCACTTTCTTTGTGCCACATACTGCGCAACATCGGTGTGTCAGTAGAACCAGGGGCAACAACATTGCAGCGAATGCCATATGGAGCGACTTCCAGCCCCAGCGCATAGGTAAATGCCTGAGCTGCTGCTTTTGACGCGCAGTATGCGGCCATGGTGGCTCGTGGCACGCGCGCCGCATTTGAGGCTATAGTCACAATACTCCCTTTACTCTGTTCCATCATTAGGTTGGCTGCATGACGGCTGACGTTGAATACACCGGTTGCATTGACCGCAAAGGTATTAGCCCAATCTTGAGGACTTGTATCGGACACACTGGCGTGACACAATACACCAGCGCCATTGACCAAGTAACCTACTGGTCCCATCTGGTCGTTAATTGCAGTAAAGGTTTCTGCAACGCTATTGTTGTCGGCAACATTAACGGTAAACCCTATAATAGGTTGCGTATACTCGTTTCTAAGTGTAATAATCAGTGCTTGTAGTAGGCAGGATTGGTTATCCAATAGCGCCAGTGAAACACCTTCCTTCGCTAGAGAACGAGCAACTGCCTCGCCAATTCCTCCGCACGCACCGGTAATAACGGCGATATATTGCTTGTTAAATGTCATTTTTCTGTAGCTCTTTCCAGTGGTTTAATAAAGTCTGTGTTTGCACCATGTTTAGGCGTGGATCACAAGTAATTTGCTTAAGCTCATACTCATTGGGTTGGTTATTATCACAAAAACATTCAACAACAGGATGTGGTGTAGCCTCAAGGTGTAGTCCAGCGGCGCAGGCATTGCGTGATTTCACCTGATGTAGAAATCCGGTGATTTCTTCCATCATCTCATTGAGATCACGGCGTTTATTACCGTCTGGCGTTTTACGTGTGTTGCCATGCATCGGATCGCACATCCATAAAACTGGAGTGGCAGTTTCCTCAACGGCATCAATCAAGGCTCCCAACTGATGAATATACTGATGACCAAACCGCGTAATGAAAGTCAGGCGACCAGGAATACGCTGAGGGTTCAGTTGTCGGCATAGTGCAGTAATGAACGCAGGGGTTACGGTTGCATCGACTTTACAGGCAATGGGATTAACTATATGAGTGAGCATGGTAACATGCGGGCTATCAGGTGCTAAAGTGCGAATACCAATCCAAGGCCAATGAGTACTTGCCAGATATTCTCCTCCATGTGGCGTGGTTCGGATCTGTGCTGTTTCATAGTCCAGTAACAACGCTTCGTGACTAGTCCAAATAGATTGACTATTATCGTGCTGCCTCAGTGGATAACATTTAATTTCCGTTAGTGTTTCTTTGGCTGCATGGTAGCTCAACAACATCCGTTCTGGATCGTTACGCCTAGCTTCCAGAGTTGCTTCGAGCCGATTGACAGAATCACCACGCCATACAGGAAGAACGATGTTATCGTAAATTTCACTATGTTGCGACCGCGGTTTGGTATATTGGCCAGCAATCCTACCTACAGTCACTGTCTGTAGTCCTGTTAACTTAGAAAACTCATGGGACATTTGCTCAAGAAAGGCTAATTTTTGATGCACATGTGCTGCACCAGATTCACTAATCCTTTCTGCACAATCACCAGCCTGAAATATAACTGCTTTCCCAGCGTAAACAATTTCTAGCTGTTGATACAATTTGCAAATTTCGTCGAATGCTATTAATGCCGGAAAATTATTTAGTTCATTTTTGACACGCGAAAGCATGCCCTTATCATCCCAGTCTGGCTGTTGCCAGTTAGAGTTATTGTCAAGTATTTTTGTCATTTTAAATGTCTCAACCGCAATCTAAATGCTGGTTAACTATGATTATATTTTTATTAAATAAGTAACTTTAATTATTATTTTTTACTTATGCAATAAATTAAATTTGATTCCAAATAAACGATAATTCCACATTAATAAATTTCAAAAGTCAACAAAAAACAAACACTGCCATTACATTTATGTAATTTATGCATAAATTATTTTTTATGTAAATTAATGTTTTATAAGTTATTTTTTTTGATGGGATTATTTCAAAATCAGATTGACTATAATAAACATTTAAAGATACACTGTAACCAAATTGTTAATTACATTTATTTGGTTTTTATTTTTATTAGTATTATTCATAATGTAATGATAAACAAAAAAGATAATAACCTTTCTGAATTTTTACTAGAGAATGAAATTCCATTTCACGTATTTAGCATTTTTAATTATCATACAGTGAATGAGTAACTTCCCGTTCATTACATATTTTAAAATATGTAATATACATCCAGTAAATCTATTAGTCAGAATTACTGAAAAAGTTGTGTAGTTAAATATTATATGTCCGATATTAATTTACTAGATTAATGGAATGAAAAAAGGCGGAGTTATTGTGTTAAAAATAGAGAACAATTCAGAATTATCTAATGTTTTCGACATCACAGGTAAAGTTTTTAGAACAAAACCGGAGTCTAATCATGGCTAAGATAATTATAGTTGGTGCTGGAATCGCTGGATTAGCAACTGCTTTGGCACTAGCACGAGCCAATCATCGTATTCTCATTCTAGAGAAATCGCCTCAGCTTGGAGAAATTGGTGCCGGAATCCAGTTAGCTCCTAATGCATTTCGTGCCCTTGATAAGCTTGGTTTGTTAAATAATCTTACGGATAAGATTGTATCTGTAGAAAGCATTCACCTTTGTGATCTTACATCAGGCAATGAAATTACCCAGCTAGAAACCGGAACCGCTTTTCGCAGAAATTTTGGCTATCCGTATGCGGTTGTGCATCGAGCAGACCTACATGATACCTTACTCACTGCTTGTAGGGCATTGCCTGGGATAGATATAATCACAAGTTCGCAAGTATCTAAATTTAGACAAAACTCAACCGGAATCACAGTGACTCTCGCAACAGGGAAGACATTATCGGGGGACTGGCTGATTGGTGCCGATGGAATTCGATCTGCCATACGTCATAACCTTCTAGGTGATGCCGAGCCAAGGGTTTCAGGCCACCGAATATTTCGATCTACTCTACCGATTGACGCAGTGCCTTTTGAGCTTAGTAAAAACCGAGTCACACTTTGGGCTGGTGCTGATCGACATATTGTAGCCTATCCAATTTCGTCTGGTAAACGCCTAAACATTGCAGCAACGGTAAATGACCACAGTCAATTACCTATCTCTGGGGAGGAGGTTGACGTTTCAACTCTATTATCTCATTTCCCTCAAGTGAATACGACAGTAAAAAGGCTATTAACTTGTGAAACAACTTGGAAGTGTTGGGTACTCTGTGATCGAGATCCAGCTCATGGATGGTCGAATGGTCGTGTAACATTAGTAGGTGATGCTGCCCATCCAACCTTACAATATCTTGCTCAAGGCGCAGCTTTAGCCCTGGAGGATGCAGTAAAACTATCTCAATTGATCATGGATTTTCCAACACAAATTGAACACAGTTTTGCTGAATATGAAGCTTGTCGCTCACCACGAACGGCTGCAGTACAAATACTATCTCGTAAAATGTGTGACGATATTTATCATGCATCAGGTTCTGCGGCCATACATCGCGACGATTATTTGAAAACACTACAAGAAGCCGATTTTTGGCGAGCTTGTGATTGGTTGTATGCAAGTCCAGACAAAGCACTGTTTTCTAATTAATATAGCGAAGCTAAAAGTGTCATAATATCGTCTTTATGGAAATATAGGTAAGAGCTCCTATTGTAACAGTAATAAAAATTTATCCACATTGAGACTTGTGTCTGATATATGTATTGAATAAAAATATACTTTTACAATTAAATAGAAAGGATTCCACCTGACGGTTGCGTATCTAAAAGTTTTTCCATTATGACATTATAAATTAAGGATACATAGAATGAGACGTCGTACAATTGTAACGACATTATTCATTTGCTTAAGTCAAATGATACTGATTGCTGGTATAACAACTTTTTCCGCAATGGCTGACAAAATCGCATTACAATTGTCTGTATCCTATTATTCGACAGCTCTTGCAACTTCTAGTTATGGTTTATCATTCGGAAGCTTTCTAATTATTTCTCCATTTATTATTACTTGGATAGGTACACTGAAAGCAGTTAGATTAGCTACGTTGGGGTGGGCAGTTTCTGGATTTTTAATATCATTTTGCAATGATATTACATTGATCACAACTTTTCGATACATACAGGGTTTCTTTAGTGCTTTGCTCGCACCATGCCTCTTGCTGCTTTTGAAATATACACTTGCAGAACGTTTTGATCGATTTATGCCTGTATGGGGAAGTGTATCTCCGCTTGGTGCACTATTCGGTGTAATTCTTTCTGGATTCGTTTTGTCATTTTATCAATGGCAGTACGGCGGGGTATTCCTAAGTGTCATAATGCTAGTTACTAGCTATTCTTTATTAAAATTAATCTCATTTAATGATAAAAAAAGAAAAACAATCACTTTTCCACTTCACGGCTTATCATTCGTAGGGGCAGTGACTAGTCTTTATTCATTGCTTTTTCTGGTAAAAATGCAATGGATATATACAGCTTTTGTGGCTGGAATAATTTTTATGTTACTATTATATCATTTTCTACATATAGAAAAAAATAATAACCAATTGAGATTAATACATCCACAAGCTATTCTCTCCGAAAAAAGAAGCTACTATACAGCATGGATGTTTTGTGTGTCGGGTCTCTTGGCTTGCTACTTCTTTATCGTTCCAGCTTTTATTCGATCGACTATTCCAGGGAGTGAACTAAATGCAACATTATATTTCATCCCATTCTCCATAGCACTGATAGGCACATCTGTACTCTTTTCTAAAATCTCGATGTCATTACAAAATAGCAATAATACATCTTTTGTAATTGTAGTTTCCGTTATTGTATTTTTAGGTGCAATCTGGTTTTTGTCTAATGCAACCACATCATATTTAATCCTACTCTCCATGATTGTTTCGGCAATATCGATCTCTATTACGTTTTCATGTGCTACATCGGAATATTTCGGAAAGATGAAAAATGAAGCATTAGAATCTGCTGCAATCGTAAGTAACGCTGCATTTGAGCTTGGGCCTTCGATAATACTCTCTATTGTTATTCCAATAGGTGGCATCATTATTGGAATAGTATCACCATCTCGTGAAGAAAATAGCTTATTTCAACTTATTGGTACAGGAACACTTCTCATCATACTTATGAGTATATTATCAGTTGGAATTGGATTAAAAAGATATCTGCAACCAAATTCTCATAACAGGAATAAAAGCAATGACAACGGAAATAATTAAAAAAAATAGCCATAACATAGTTCACTCTGATGAGCTTAGTAGAAAAACTTTACTTTCATGGACTGCTCTTATCCCAATCAGTAAGGCTACGATTCAGGAGGCCTATGACGCAGCATGGGCAGCTCTTATTGAGAAGGCTCGTAGACCAATGGAGTATGTTCCTTCTATATCGGATGTCGAAATTGTTAAGGAGTACAGTGAGACCTCTTTTAGAAGGAAGATTATTCGCAATGGATTAACAATTATCCAAGACGTAATGGCAGATAAAAATAGCGGCATAGTGCGTTTTGAGCATATTGATGACCCAGATACGGTTGCCATTATCAATCGCCTCAGTATTTTCGAAAATACCAATCTACTCTATAGCATGAAGATTGAAACTACAAAAGCTTGGACTGTTTGTGCATACAAGAATTCAAAGCTTTTCTCCGATCAGGACGAATACTTCACAAGAATGTTGAAGACGGCTCGAGCAACACTGGTGGATAAACTAAAAGATAGAGGTTTTTTATGAGCTTCTCTAGACGAGAAATTCTTGGTATTGGTGCCGGAGTAGTTATCGCCTCAATGACTAGTAATGTGGGGCTAGCCCATGGTTCTATGGAAAGAGCTGTTCTAGGATCCAGAAAAATCTACCCTAATGATCATACGTATGACGATTTAGCCCGTGGAGCAAATGCACGGTGGGTTGGTACACCAGAGATCATTACCGTGCCAAATAGCACTGAACAAGTGCTAAAAGCTGTTCAAGAGGCTGTGGGAAATTATCGTCTCGCATCTCGGTCTGGAGGGCATGCGTACGAGGATTTTTCGACACGAGGCATTCAATCCCTGATAAACCTTCGAGAACTCAGAGAGATAAAATTTGACAATAAATTTAACTCTTTTTCAATCGGTGCTGGAGCGTTACTTGGGGAAGTCTATGGTTCATTGTTTCGCAGATGGGGAGTCACTCTCCCTGGCGGAACATGTCCGAGCGTTGGAGTGGGAGGTCATGTTTCTGGTGGTGGTTATGGGGCCTTATCACGACAAGATGGTCTCATAGTTGATCACCTACAAGCAGTTGAGGTAATTGTTATCGATGAGAACGGACGAGCACAGCTTATAACTGTTTCACGACATGATACTGGAGCAAAACGCGATCTTTGGTGGGCTCATACAGGCGGAGGGCCCGGTCAATTTGGCCTTGTAACGCGATATCTATTCGCAACACCAGGTGCTACCGGAAATCCAGAAGACTTACTTCCTGTAGCTCCAAAAACGGTTATACGAAGTTCAATACGATGGTCATGGAATGATCTTAATCGCAAAGATTTTCAGCATCTAGTTACTGCCTTTTGCGAATGGTTCATAATGATAACAGGCACAGATAATACATCTCTTTCCCTTTTCAGCCAGTTACGATTGCAACCCCTTGCTGCAGGAGGATTCGAGATGATGACACAAATCAATCAGAGCTTACCGCGAGCAGAGAGCGTTCTAGATGAATTTGAAGCATTTATAACCCAAAAAGCCAACAAATATACTCGGACACGTAGATCGCTTCCATGGCTTAAAGCAACCACCGAAACGGTAGATTTTACCATTCCAGATACCACTCGTAGGTTTAAGGGAAAATCTGCTTATCTAAAGAAAGCATTTACGGAAATACAGACAGAATCTATTTACCACCATTTGAATAATAATCACTTCAATAATCCAACTGCAGTTATTATGCTCACAAGTTATGGTGGAGTAATAAACAAGATAGATCCATTCGAGACTGCTTCATTCCAGAGGAGGTCAAAGATCAAAATCAATTATGTCGTATTCTGGGATAACCCTGAGGATGATGACGAAAATGTTCTATTTATTCGAAACATCTACTCAGAAACCTATAAAGACACAGGAGGTGTACCCATACATAATGATTCTACTGAAGGGTGTTATATTGGGTATGCTGATTCCGACCTTCAGTCTCCTGAATGGAATCGATCAGGATTTGATTATAAGCAACTATATTGGCATAAAAACGCCAGCCGATTGGCAAAAATAAAAAAAAATTGGGATCCTTTGAATATATTTCAGCATTCTCAAGGAGTATAATTTATGTTTAATTTTATATTCGTCATTAGGTTTAATTAAAAATGAATATAACCTTATTTCATCTCAAGACTAATCCATCTATATCAACCAGTTGATAATAGAAGATCTCATACTATTCTACTTTACAGAAAAATCAACCGTACACAAAGGTAGCATTATGGAAAATTTCTTAGGAAAAACCGTTCTAATTACCGGCGCAGGATCAGGGATCGGTCGCAGTGTCGCGATAGCATTCGCAGCTACTGGAGCAAGCCTTATACTACTTGGACGACGTCATGATGAACTTGAGCGAACAGCTGATCTCATTTCACAAACTGCAAAATCTGTTCAAGTTATAGCCGTCGATGTCACAGATGAGAACGCAATAAAGGCAATATTTGAGACTCTTGGCACAGTGCATATCGCAGTAAATGCGGCTGGGATCGTAGTCTCAGGAGCAATAGATGAGCTTGATTCAGAATCATTTGCTCGCGTTTTAAATACGAATGTCTTTGGCCTCTGGCTCTCTCTTAAACATGAAATAAAAACAATGAAGCAATCAGGAAGTGGGGTGATTATTAACATTGGGTCCAACGTTGGAGCAAAACTAGTTCGACCCGGTATGGGGGCTTATGCAGCCTCAAAAGCCGCTGTAAGCAGTTTGACACGAACAGCTGCACTCGAAGCAATCCAGTATGGTATTCGAGTGAATTGTATTTGCCCAGGGCCTGTTGACACACCCCTTTCTTATCGGGCAGGTGAAGATCGAGCAAGTCGCGATGCCCGCATATCTGCAACTAATCCATCAAAACGTGTTGCAACGACTGAAGAAATTGCACATGCTGCTGTTTGGCTAGCATCAGATAAGACTTCTTATATCGTTGGTCAAGATATCATCATAGACGGTGGTGCTTCGATATAGACCAAAAGCATAAAAGTATGGGGCACTTATGTAGTGACTACTGCTGTCGAATAGTGCTCCACTTAGGAGTGTAGTGATGTGATGGACGGCCCCTTTTTCAGCGGCAAAGAATGCCATCTTTCTTTCCGATACACTGAATTTTTCGGGAGAGAACCTATCATGAATACGATCAAAGTCGTTGGCATTGACCTCGCCAAAAATGTTTTTCAAGTCTGTGTCTGGATGGCGGACGGTTCTGTCGCCTCGAACCGAAAAATCTCATGGCAAAAATTGCTTGATACCGTGGAGACCATAAAAATCTATGGTTCCCCTCTTTTTTGCAACACTAATTTTTGATGAATTTTTGGCTTGCTTAAATCTATCCGGCGTCACTGTAGGCAAGGAGCCTGCGCCTTGATGAGTTCCGCGCCTGATGAACCTTAAAACCGTGTCGGCTTGAAAGAGCCATTTTTTATGTTAGGTTTCTCATCAGGCCGGTAGGCCGTTCATGTCATCAATAATCAGTCTTCGCAAAACCAGTGGGGTAACATTTAAATAGGTTCACAATGACGCCAGCTTTAGGCGACAAATACCGTGTGTTGTGTCGTAATGGCCCACGCTATCCGGGCGAGTTTATTAGCCAATGCACAGGCCACGATATTAGAGTGCTTTCGTTCAAGCTGCTGCTTAACCCAGTCAGCCAGTTTTCCCTGCCGATGCTCAATCTGTTGCATGAATGACCGGGCGCAGAGTACCAACAGTTGCCGGAGCGTCTTATTACCCCGTTTACTGATACCCAATAAGGTCGTCCTTCCCCCGGTGCTGTACTGGCGGGGAACCAAACCCGTCGAGGCCGCAAAATCCCGGCTGCGAGAATATTGTTTTCCATCGCCCAGTTGTGAGGAAAGCACACTCGCCGTGATGGGGCCAATGCCGGGGATCGTCATCAGCCGTTGTCCGATATCATCCTGAGCAACCTCCTGTGACAGGGCAGTTTCAATCTCGGTGATTTGCTCAACCAGATAGTGATAATGTGCCTGTAACCGCAGTAATACCTGCACCAAATAAGGGGGAAGTTCATGTTCAGCCAGCACAGCAGAGAGCCGTTTTATCACGGCAATCCCCTTGGGCATGTTGATACCAAATTCAAGCAGGAAAGCCTGCATCTGGTTGGTGGTTTTGACTTTATCCCGGACCAGTGATTCCCGGACACGATGCAACGCTCGCATGGCTTGTTGGGCTTCCGTTCTGGGCTGAACAAAACGCATTGAAGGTCGTGAGGCCGCTTCACAGATGGCTTCCGCGTCAATAAAATCATTCTTGTTACTTTTGACAAAAGGACGGACAAACTGCGGTGAAATCAGCTTAGCCTCATGCCCCAAATCAGCAATCCGTCTTGCCATGAAATGCGCGCCAGCACAGGCTTCCATCACAACCGTTGCCGGAGAGCAATCGGCTAAGAATTCCATCAATTTAGTTCGGGTGAATTTTTTACGTAGCAGGGCTTTTCCCGATTGCTCCTGACAATGGACATGAAAAGAATGCTTGCCGAGATCGATGCCAATCAGTGCGATAGTGTTCATGATGGTAGCCTCTTATCAAAGATAATCACTCTGCTAATATACTGCCGTTAGGGTGAGGGGAACCATCTCATTACCGTGGGGCACTCTGTTCAATCGGCGATAGAATGAGCAATTAAACCTATTTTTTTCAGGTAGCTCGCCATGAAAAGCTATATCGTGAAAGTGGCCCTTCGGGGGGATCAGTCCTATGATCTGGCGTCGATTCAGACTGTCAGGCAGGACTTCTTTAGCGGCTTTTCACTATATCATTCAGATCGCGCAAGGATGGCAGGATGATCACCTGCATCAATTCCGTATTTATGGCAAAAATTATGGTATTTCCTATTCTGGTGGGATTGGTTTTCCGGATAATCCCTACAAAATTATACTGGATGATTTTGAATTTGATGCCGGTGACCGCTTTACCTACGAATACAACTTTTTCGAGCATTGGCTGCATGATATCCGTATTGAAACGGTTCTCGAAAATTCTAATCTAACGTCTCCTTTTTGTCTGGCCGGAAACAGAATTCCCGGGGCGACGTTATTGTCATTTTCAGAAGTCGACTGCACTCAATCGATGACTCGGTTTATATGACAAGCCGTGGTGCGTCGTACTGGTAAGAATATTTGCTGACAACTTGAACTTTATCTTTGTTATCCCACACTTCTTTAATAATGAATGAAGGTCAATGCTGAGCCAGCACAGAAAATGATGGTGTTGCTGTTTTCTGTATACTTTTTAGTTGACAAAATAATACATGAGTCTGCTCATCAGGTTCTACTGTCTATAATGACTCTTGATGAAATAGTATTGAATGATGATAGAGAAAGGTATCCATCACCTCTCAGGACTGGTTTGAGAACAATGAATGGAATTTATCATGCTACTTTTGTTTTATATAGAATATCTTGTTTCTTTAACAAGTTGGTAAAATCCGACCCTAGCAACACCAAAGCAATCATTAATTTAGAACAAAATGTTCGACAATTCAAAGATTGCTATGGTGTTATCTTTCCAGAGTTACGCCGCGTATAGGCTTGGGTTTACGAGAGAGGACATGGAGGAAATTTTAATACAAAACTCGATTTTTTCTGGTTTTACTAGGGCTATGAACGCAGCTGTGATTTTTGATGATACTTGGAAAAAATTTCAGCGTGGAAACGATAATGAAGCATAAGAACTTTTATTTATATCAATCGGCTGACATTATCTTCACATCATCTTGTCGTGCTATAGGCATATTACTTGCTTGGGTTATGATACAACACTACCAATTAAAGGTTGAACTCGGTTGGTTCATATCCATATCTTGGCTACTACAGGTTTTAACTCTTATTTTCATGGGGTTATTTTCTGACCGATTCAGAAAAAAAACAGTCCCCGTTTTTTGTTCAGCTGCAAGTTTTTTATGCCTCATAACCCTTGAATTTGGTGGTAGCGTCGAGCCATTGCAGCTAGGTCTTATTTATATAGCGACATCTCTATTTAGCATAACCATTCAACCTATAGGCTCTAGCATTATCCCAAACTTATATACCGGAAAGGATACTGAAAGGGCTTTTAGAATTAGAGGCTTTGTAAATTCAATCAACACTATCTTGGGTGCAGCCATATCAGGGTTTGTTATTAGCGCATTTTCAGCCGAACAAACAATTAGAATATTAATCGTATCTATCGGCGTTTCATGTTTAGCATTCATAATAGTTAAGACAAATGAGCTTTCTTTTAAAAACTCCAACCACAAAAGTTGGTCAGCTATTAAAGCATTAGCAATAAATAATGTTGAAAGAGTTATGGTTACGGTTTCAGCCATGTCAAACTTCATTCTCACGCCAACATTGATGTATATTACCCCGATATTAATCATAGATAGGTATGGTTATACCGCGTTAGAAATAGGTCTATCTGAGGCAATGTTTGGCATAGGTATGTTTTTAGGTAGTGCTCTTTTTTGTAAAAGATTAAATAATGTATTTGGCGTTAGAATTACAACTGTTTTCAGTATAGCTACTGTCGGTGCCAGCTTGCTACTAATACTGATTGCTGACAATATCTACTCTTTGTTCCTAGGGTTGTTATTTGCTGGCGCAGGGGTGGTTATTTATAATATAAACACAACAAAAATCCGCTGTTCAGCAACTCCAGCTGACTTAAGAAGCTCCTTTGAATCCATTTTTCTAGCCGTTTGTATTCTTCCAATTCCGGCAGGCGTAGCCATATCTACATTAATGGTTGATTCTGGTAAATTAGAACTCTCACTAACATTATTCTCTATGTTAATTTTCGCGTCAGCTCTGGCGGTTTGGCTATCTAAAGATTTTAGATTAATAGCTCAGTTGGATAATGACGATTTGGATAGCTACTACATTAAGTTATATCCTAAAGCCTACTTGTAACGATTCGCGTTTAAAATCAAAATCGGACTCTGTTTTATTACCAATCGACAAATGGCATCAGATGATCCATGATCGGGTTTTGTGCCCATTCCCTCGATAAGGAGACCATAAAAATGTGTGGGGCACTTATGCCGCAATAGCTTCAGCTTCTGTCAGATAGCGCTCCATTTCTTCACCTAACTTTATTCCCGGATACCAATACTCAAATCGGGCTTTTAAATCATTATTAAGTACCGCTGTGCGTGTCTGGAGTAAATAATGTGCGCCTTGTTGGCTCCATTGCATTTGCTGCTTTTTCACCATCCGTTTAGCGATAACTTCATTGATTGCCGATTCAACAAATGACGAGGAGATCGGTTCACTATATCGGTACATTTCACCATAATTCGGGATCATCATGCGGTTATTTTCAATATAGGTATACATTTCATCAAGATGTTTTAACAGCGATTTATGGTTTTCATAATGCAATGTATCGTCATCACATATCAAGGCACAATGATCCAAATATTCTAATGCCTTATTGACATTCCCATGCCAGATATACCATTTTGTGCTGGTTAAAACGTCTAATAATTCTGCACCGAGTTCAGGGGCGTTTTTTGATACCCCTTTGGCATATTGTTTTAAGACGGTCAGGCGCATTGTGATATGAAACCAGTCGAGCATGTGCTGGGATTCAGGGTACAAATTAAATTGCAGATCCCTGAGGTTATCAGCGCCATCTGATAAGAAAGTAATTTGTTGATTAGCCTGCATTCCCTGTGAAGATAACTGGGCAATGAGTTTTCTTCAGGGATGATTTTCCAGACACTGCACAAAACCAAAACGTTTGGTCGGAACATTAGTTGCGAATGATTTTCCGGCGATGACTTCGAAATGATGTTTTCTGTCGTCCCGGTTTCTGACGTACCCCCCATCAATACCCACCGCCATCGGTTTTCCCGGTTTGGGTAATTTTTCCCATTCTCTGGGATCGCCGAGGAGAAAATCAGGCAACCCCTCTAATTCGGCTTCTTGTCTTTTAGCGGTCTGGCAGAGGTGGTTTCTGACTGTGGCGGCATTACAGCGTTCACCCACCGGCAGAATATTTTTGAGCAGATTGGCGGTCAATCCATAAGACATCAATGAAGCCCACCGGGTTTCTATATACCTGAGCTCCGGGTGAGTATGCGTATCACACCAGTGATTGAGCAGGCTAACGGTGTGGGTTGAATGTTTTTCACACGCACACCGGTAAACCCGAAATCCCTCCACGGGAATAATGCCAAACAAGGTTCGATACTGGATTGTTTGTTTGCCTTTTATTCGCCGGTTTCGCTGACAGCAAGGACAAGTGCGATGTTCATCCAAATATTCAGCTGCCTGTTTCTGGATCACTGATTGCTGGATAGCGTTCAAAAGTAATTTCGATTCAGACAGGGAAAGTCCAATGTCATTGGGGGCGTCGGACTGTTTTTCTATCGTGAATAACTTCTCAGTATGGCGATGCCCCGATTTATCGACCATCGCGATTTGGATTGTGAATTGCATGATGCTGTCCTCCCGGGGTTGTGGCTACTGTATTCCCCCGTTTTCTAGCTGGTGACGCAATTTATAATACGTAGAAACACCTAATCCTACGTTATCGCAGGCCAGCTTTAACTTGATACCTTTTGCTCTTAACGCGTCTATTTGAGGTAATTTACTGATATCCGCAGGCGGCCTGCCCGTTCGTTCCCCGCGCTGTTTTTTTGCGGCGATCCCTTCGTTTTGCCTCTCTCGAATGAGTGCCCGTTCAAACTGACTGAAGGCCGACATCATATGCAGTTGCAGCTCTTGCATGGGCGTGCTCTCGTGAGCACTAAACGTAAGCTGCTCTTTCAGGAATATCAGTGTAATACCTTGCTGGCGTAAACGCAGGGTCAGGCTACACATATCCATCATATTGCGGCATAACCGATCGATGGAGTGAACAACAATCGTGTCACCGGTTCTGACCTGTTGAAGCATAGCCTGAAGTTGTGGCCGGTTGATGTTTTTCGCACTGGCCTGTTCGACATACATTTTATCAATTTTAATACCGGATGAAGACAGCGCCTCTTTCTGGCGCTCAACATGTTGGTCAACCGAACTCACCCGAATATAGGCATAGAGCATACTAACCTCAAAAGTCTTTAAACCTGATAAAGATTTGTAGAATACTCTATAAAATTAACTTTTTCGAGGTTTATAGAGTGTTATGGTCTTGTTTTCAGCACGGATGAAAAGGTATACCTTTATGGATGCCGCTCACCCTATCCGCTACAGCCCTATTACGATGGGTTCCAGTTCCGGTGAATCAAGGTTGAGCCTGCTTAATTGGCAATTAACCTTGGGACGGTTGAATCTGACGGCATCAAGTGCCTCAACCAGTGGACGGATATCTCCGACTGTGGTCGTATCATCAGCATGAATAATCGCGTCAAGTAATGCCAGGTTTTTATCAACTTCATCGGCTAACGCCGCCCCGGGCATTCTGTTTCCGGCCAAACAAAAGGGTGACTTCAGGTTAGCGTTTTCGAGAATAGTTTCAATACGGATATCGTGAAACCAGTGCTCGAAAAAGTTGTACTCGTAGGTAAAACGGTCACCGGCATCAAATTCAAAGTCATCCAGCGTGATTTTGTAAGGGTTATCAGGAAATGCAATCCCGCCGGAGTAGGAAATGCCGTAATCTTTAGCATAAATACGGAATTGGTGAAGGTGATCATCCTGCCATCCCTGCGCGATCTGAATAATATAATGAAAAGCGGCTAAAGATGTCTCGCCTGATAGCCTGAATCGGCGCCAGACCATTGGGCTGATCCCCCGAAGGGCGATTTTAACGACATAAATTTTCATGGCGAGCTACCTGAGAAAAACAGGTTTAATTGCTCATTCTATCGCCGATTGAACAGGGTGCCCCACAGATTTTTATGCTCTCCAAGTTGTCCTGCTACTGCAAGAATAATAATAGAAAGACCACTACGGCTAACTGATTCTGTTGTGACCGATGTTGAATAAGAAGACATTAAAAAAAGACTCCAACGTAATATCAATTATTGCTCCTAGTCTATTGAAAAAAATAAATCTTATATTTGTTTTTTCATACTATTATGGAATTTAAATCTATAATAGGAATGGGAATATGACTCCTTTTGAACGTTTTAAAGGTATAGAAGCTTTCGTAATCACGGCTGATTTAGGTAGTTTTACTGCAGCTGGACATCAGCTGAATTTGACCAATTCTGCAATTAGCAAGAGTGTGGCACGCTTAGAAGATCGGCTAGGTACTCGTTTGTTTGAACGAACAACGCGCCGATTGGCTCTGACTGATGCAGGAAGTGCATTCTACCGCACTTGTGTACGTGTGCTTACTGACTTAAAAGAAGCAGAAATTGTTCTCAGTACTCAATTTAGAGAACCTGTAGGGCGATTGAGATTAGATGTACCAGAGGCGTTTGGCCGTTTACATGTTTTGCCACTACTTTTACAGTTTACAGAACAACATCCCTATTTATTGCCTCACGTATCATTTACTGATCGTTTTGTTGATTTGATAAATGAGGGAATAGATGTGGCAGTACGTATTGGAGGAGCGGAACAGTGGCCAGCTTCTCTGGGACATAGTTATCTTGGTAGAGAACGTCTCGTTTTTTGTGCTTCCCTCGACTATTTAGCAAAATACGGTACACCAACGTCAGTAAGCGAGTTACTCTCTCATGATTCTGTACTTTACGGTAAAGCTGATGGAAGCACGAGTCCTTGGTTGATAAAAAATAATACTGGTTTGGTTGAACGTAAGACAATGGAAGGACGCATCATCGTTGGGAGCGGCGAGGCTCAGGTTGGTGCGGTTAAAGCTGGATATGGCATAGCACAATTAGCTACGTGGTTAGTACGTGATGATATAAGACGAGGTGACTTAATCATAATTTTGCCTGAGCTAACCACAGACGG
The DNA here is from genome assembly GCF_037996785.1 of Xenorhabdus thailandensis. Lineage (NCBI taxonomy): Bacteria > Pseudomonadati > Pseudomonadota > Gammaproteobacteria > Enterobacterales > Morganellaceae > Xenorhabdus > Xenorhabdus thailandensis. The sequence goes on along the minus strand of NZ_JBBMXF010000003.1, from coordinate 71,708 downwards.
TCTACCACTTAATTTAGTATGGCCGATTGGAAGACAATTGCTTCCTAAAGTAAATAGCATATTGGAATTGCTAAGAAAGGAGTTACGGATTAATAGGTAGAATCCCGAGAAGGAACTAACCATCTGGAAACTATAGATGATTTTTGCGCGTTCCAACTAATCCAGCAGAACTTCTGTTGGTTCTGTCGTATTAACAGAGAAACTCTGAGTCAATGTGGGGTTGGTTGTATTTTATGCAGCTAATCGATAAAACATCTCTGCCGGTGACAATGCTTTATCTTCTGATTTTGAGTATTGTTCTTTATGCAGCATCGAAACGATGCTCTATCCCCGCTAAAATCGTTTGAGTCAGGCGAAACGATTTAAAACCTAACATCGGCCGTATCCGACGTTTGATATTGCGGTGATCTTGCTCCACTAAGTTGTTCAGGTATTTACTCTGTCGGATAGGATGGTTTCTTCTTTGGGTCTGTCGGCGTCGAGCGTCGCCAGTGCGGTGGTATTCGCTCCGCTGTTATCAAGAGTCACGACCTCAGGCTCACCGTGATGGCGGATCGCCTTACGAAAGAAGCGCAATGCGGCGGGAGCATCCCGCTTAGCCATCAGCAAAAAGTTGCTAGTTTGCCCGGTCGTATCGACTGCTCGGTACAGATATTTCCAGTGTCCTTTAATTTTGATATAGGTTTCGTCCATGCGCCAGCGACGACCTACAAGACGTTTATGTCGATGAAAAGCTTTGCCCAGCAATGGGGTAAGCTTGATAACCCAGCGATACAGAGTGGCGTGGTCGACCTCAATACGGCGCTCAGATTTCTTCGAGATTGCGCAGGCTTAGCGCATAAGATAGGTACCGGCGGACCACTGAGTGATGATATCAATGGGGTAATGTAAACGTTTGAAGACTTTTCGAATTAAAGACACGGCTCACTCTGCAAAAGGTCACATATTACCTGATCTCCCTTTAATGCGACAGGAGCCGCATTATCATTAAAATCACCAAGATTTAAGCAGCTCTGTCACAGGAGATTGCTCAGGATGATACAAGACAACGGCTGATAACGATCCCTAGCGTTGACCCCATCTCTGGGAGATGGGAAGCAATACGCACACAGCCAGGATCTTACGGCTTCGACGGGATTGTTTCCCTCGGCAGTACACTTTATTGGGGATCAGTAAACGGGGTAACAAGATACTCCGGCAACTGTTGGTACTATGTACCCGAGCGATCATACTGCATATCGAGCATAGAAAGGGCAAACTGGCTGGTTGGGTTAAGCAGCAACTTGAACGAGAGCATTCTAATATTGTGGTCTGTGCACTAGCTAATAAACTCGCCCTAATAGCGTGGACTATTACAACACACGGTATTTGTTGCCTGAAACTGATGTCATGGTGAATCTATTCAACTAGTACCCCACTGGGTTTTGCAAAGACTGATAATTGATGACATGAACGGCCTACCAGCCTAATGAGAAACCTAGCATAAAAATTGGCTCCTTGAAGCCGGCACACTTTTAAGGTTTATCAGTCGCGGAACTCATCGAGGCGAAGATTCCTTGCCTATAGTGGTACCGGATAGACTTAAGTAAGCCCAAAATTCATCAAAATTAGTGTTGCAAAAACGAAGGTGACCATAGATTTTATGGTCTCTCCGAGAACGTTAATTTATTTACTACCTGATAACTGACAAATTAATTACCATGATTGAGCGTTTTTCTCATCCTCTAACTACTCAGATATTGCTCTATACACTCGGTGACCAAGCTGCCGGAGCAATTGTGAGAAAATGTTGTAGCTCGCTGATGATCCTCTCAACAGGTAGGAAGCTTCGCTGCGTAGTGGTATATCCCAGCCGGGGCATGATATGTTGTACACCATCATAGTGCCAGCGACAATTGCTTGTTTCAGCCTCCTGTAAAGAGCGCGCAAAAATAGCAAGATCGCGGCGTGGGCGGGGGGCAGAGGAAGTGAGTGCGACCCAACCTTCATAACGTTGCTGAATCACAATATCGTTCTGAACAACAATCGCTATTGTTGATAATAGTGTGCGGTTATGGAAAGCAATGGGCGAAAGGCCGAAATAACGTTGCGATATATTAAGTTCGGAAACGGTATCTTTCGGAAGCCGGAACAGAGCAAGATCGATCTCAGGATATTGTTCAATAATAATATCCTGATTATCAAGTAATTTTTCTGTCTTGTGATACTGCTGCTCAGCCTCATGCCAGAGTAACTCCGGGAGCACTTCATCATCCAGCAAGTCACGTAATGCGGGTAACATTGTGCTGAAGAGTGCAGCGATACGTGAACTTTCATGGAGTAATGTTTTTGTAGAGTTAATTGTTTGTACAGCAATCGTGTTCAGCGAAAATGCTAGCCGACGCGCTTTTGTGCTATGACCACTGGCGAAATCTCCGAATCGTGCAATATTGATGAGAAGTTGCTTATGACTTTGCGCATGATCTGGGGCGAGCAGAGCATAGACCGATGCCAACCCGTCCAAATCAAAGTGATCAGTTGTGACATACTGAGTATCATTAAGCCGTTCATTACCCGCCAAAAAGCGGAAAACGCTTTCTGTGGAGAGATTTGCTTCATAGCACTCAGGTGTTCGGTTGGCTGGCCAATGGGAAAGTGTCAGCTGTGTTGCGGCATTGTGTATCGCATCAGCCGCGATATTCGGCACGTTACGTGTCTCTTCAAATGGCAAGAAAGAACGATGATCATCGGGACACAGTTGTACAGGCTGAACAGAGAATGAATGTGATCTCCCCGTGGCAGGCATGGGTATCATTGAGACTATTTTTTCTGCATCAGTGAATGTTAGCTCGCCATGACCACCAAATTGGTAATGCTGTACTATGAGGTTCTTACGCTGCAGGTCATACGGATCACTGTTTCGTGTAATAGTTCCACCACCTGCAATCAAGTTTTGCAGATCGAAAAAATGATTATCACATATTGCAATAATACGACCTGCGAGAAGCCTCAGATCATAGCCATTGAGTTTGACAGCAATATCATCATCGAAAATCACGGCATGATCACCGTCATGAAGGGGAAAACTCCTGCTCATCGAATACCTCCTGCTAGTCCAGATTCAAATTGAATAATAAAAATGCGACAAGGGTTAGTTGCAGACCTTCATGATGTATTCAATAGCCATACCATAAGTCCACAGTAATAAAAAAAGTGCATACCGTAAAACAGGTTACGCCAGTATTAAGCCATGTGCGTATTTCCAGATAGGAAATGACCTCCGTAAACAGTAAGTAAACGTTGGCTCACATGAAAACCGCAGTCAGCGTCTGATACCATAATGATGCTCAGAGCGATTCTATATATTAGCCGTGACAACATTGTTTGGCTTAATGAAGAGGGATTAATGGAAAGCTCTTGTTTGAGTAGAACCATATTCATCATGAGCCCGATAGTACCGTTTTTCATGGTGAAGGAATGTAGGTTATTGATAAGGAGTGTCGGTGCCCAGCCAGTAATGCCAAAAGCATGTGATATTTTAAACAGGCATAATCCACTCATGAAACCCACATTTCCCTCATGAATTGTTCCGCGGTATCTAGAACGTTTAAGCAACACGAACACGGCGCACGACAAATGCGGCAATCACTGGAGCTATAGCGAAGATAGCAAATAACCAGACCGCAGCGCTCTGCGTTCCTTCCAGCCCACCCGGATCAGTAAATCCAGCAAGGTTAGCAACAATACCAGCAAGAGCTGAACCAATTGCTGTCGCAAACAGTTGCACAGTAGTGATTGATGTTGAGGCCAGATCTTCCTGACCCTCCGGGGCGCTGGTAAATACCTGAGTGAGCAGATGTGGCCAGGTGGCACCAATTCCCAAACCAACGGTAGCGAGAGCGATACACATAAATATAAAGCCGGCTGTTGGGCTAAACAGAGATGGTAATGGCATAATGACTGACAGCGCGATGAGTGCTAGAACAACCAGAATCGGGCCAAAGCGGACAAGCTGTTGTATTACCTGTGAGCTACGTCCGGAGCTGAACAATGAGCCTACTGTCCAGCCCGCTGCCATCAGCGCTGTCGCATAACCGGCAATCAATGGTTGGTAACCGTGAATGGTCTGCATAAAATACGGTACGAAAATTTCAGTTGTCATACCGATAACAAGCAGGCTCATACAGGCATAGATTGCACCAAGAGGTGACTTAATATCATAAGCACCGGACGGTAACAATTTAATTTTCGCATCACGATCAAAACGAGCAATTAGTGCAACAATAACAAGACCAATAATGACACCACCAATATTGGTCAGCATGACTTTAGATAAGCTCGCAAGAGAAATGATCAGCACCGATACTCCGAGTAACAAGATTTTGCCTATTGCGGCGCGCTCTGCCTGAGTTTCGGATTTTTTATAGCCGGATAACTGAATCAGAACGATAATCGCAAGCAAAGCGGCAATAGGTAACAGAGTGATAAAAGCGAGCCGCCAAGTATCGGCATGTGCGAAGATACCACCGATAGCCGGCCCGCACAGGGTGGCAATTCCCCACATACCGGAAACCATCGCCATTGCTCTAGGCCAGAGTTGTTCGGCAAATACAATACGGATAAGGGCATAACTAAGAGCAAAAAGAATACCGCCGCCGAAGCCCTGTATAAAGCGCCCAACTAGCATCCATATCATGTCTTTTGCACCTGCACAGATGGCTGTTCCGACACAAAATACGACAAGAGCGATAAGGTAAGCAGCCCGGGGTCCGAAATGGCTCAGTACATTTTTGGATAATGGTGCACCAATGATCGATGCAACCATAAACAGCGTGGTATTCCAAGCGTAATACTCAAGCCCGCCAATATCTCGTACAACGGATGGTAGAATGGTCGTTGCAATATAGATATTGATCGCATGTAATGCGACCCCCCCCGCAAGGGCAATTGAAAGAAAGCCATTGCGTCCGGAAAGTAGTTCTCCCCAAGTAGGAGCAGTGTTAGAGCTCATGGACTACCTCGTCTGTTTGTTAACGGAAAAAGGTTATATTCAGAAATGCTGAAAAATAAGGTGAGGATTGCTCTCAAGCATTTCGATTTCAGGTGAATAAATTTCGATAACTAGACCATCAGGATCTTCAAAGTAGAAGGCTGTGCGCACGCGATCTATTCCTAAGTGATAACCTGGTGCAGGACCGTTGCCTTTCACGATCCTGATACTACTATCCGCTTCAACGATTTTGGCTATCGACCTGACGCCTTCGGGATCGCTGCGGACACCAAAATGATAGCCCGGCGGGTAGGCCACGGTATCCGCTTGTTCGATAAAGAAATCGAAGCCATTTAGTTCCATTACCACTTTTTTAGGTCCCAAATTATAACAATAGGACGCGCCTAAAATTCGATGATAGAAATCAACTGATTTATTAAGATCTTGTGCAAGAATATTGATATGGTTCACACGTAGTTCGCCTGATTTCCTCTGTTCGGGCTGAAAGCGCAAACGCCGCCACATCTTGATACACGCAGTAAAAGTAGCGAAACCCGCTAGCCAGTCCGGTACCGTATTATCCATTTCATTGATGGCTGCCAGACTAAGTATGTGCGGATAATTGAAGGTTTGGCAAAGGCTGTTGCTATGGCTTACTATAGAGGTATTCTCCGCAGCTTGGCCTATAGTGATCTGAGCAACAGCGATCTGTTTGAGTTCTACCAGCCGTGGGGGGATGAGAGTATTCGATACCGTATCTGAAAGTATCAGTACTCCGTCCGGAATAGTATGATTCGATGCATCCTTGTTTAACTGGTAGCCTGCTGCCGAACATTGTTCGGATAATATCCGGATGGCCTGTTCTGCATCCGCAGCATTAATATCAAGATTAATCAGCTCGAAAATCAGCATTGTTTAGCCCCCATTAGCAGATTGTTGACCGATGAGAAGGGTATAGCGACCAATAAATTGCTCACTGACAGATAGACCATTTGCTTCCATGATTCGAATTATCCACGGTGTCGGGTGTAGCTCACCATGATTGGTGTTCACCATCATGTGGAGAGAGAAGTCAGCCGAGAGTGGTGGAGTGATTCGGTTCTCATCCATTGTCATAGTCAGGATCAAGAGCGCTCCCTTTGGATTAACCAGATCAGCGGCTTGGCGGAGAATCTCCAGCGCTTCTGGTTCATCAAAATAATGAAGACAGTCATTTAACATTACAATGTCAGCGTGCTCACCGGAGAAATTAAGGGGATCCAGCAAGTTTTTTTCACAAAATTCAAGCCGATCGTTTAATTGATAATATGCTATCGTTTTTTGAGCTGCTTTACGGGTAGTGGGAAGATCCCAAATTTGTCCTGTCAGTTGCGGATAATGACGCAATATTTCCGCAAGGTATGTACCGTGTCCTCCCGCAAGGTCGATAACAGTATTGGCATTCCTAAAAACACTGAGGTTACTGACCACATCACGCATTGGCTGACTGAAGCGTACCATCGCATCATTAAAAGCATCGCGGGCGCGTTTGTCATGTTTGAAACGATTTTCTTGCTGAAAATTAAGAGAGGTTTTGCTACGCAAAATTTCGCCGATTCTGGGCCAGTTATCCCACTGTAAATGCTGATGTTCAATAATGGCACCGATATAATCAGCGCTGTCACTGGTTAAATATTGCATCGTTAAGGCAGTATTCAAAAACGTATCGCCTTCTTTGCTTAACAGCCCAAGAGCAACAAGGGCGTTCAGTAGAATAACAACTTTACTTTCTACCATGTTGAAGTGGCTGGCAAGCATAGCTGGTGTGCATTTTTTTTGTGTAAAATCAAATATTTTTTCGGCAACAGCGTAGTGTAGAACAGCCGATTGGCGGTATTGATCAGACAATTTCACTAAGTCCACCACCGAATTGAGTACCGATTTATCGTTTACTGACTCATAAATAGTTTCTTTCACCTGTACTAGCATTGAAATACCTCATTTATCATTGAGTTATTGAGAGGTTGATTTTTTTGTTGCCATTAATCATGATTCCACGAGCCGGAAACCCATTGCGTAAATGTCACGCTGGTAACGGCCATGACGACGTGCGCAGCGGGCTAAATCACCAAAGCGTGTAAAACTGCCGCCACGGGCGATCCGGTAACTTCCTTGTGTATTAGCCAGATCATCACTGATGACATCGCCTCCCGGGTAAGGCGAGTAATTATCAGCGACATATTCCTCAACATTACCGGCTAGATCGTCGATACCGAACGAACTGCGTCCGAGAGGAAACAAACCGACAGGTGTTGTAGATAATGGTCCGTTATCAGCGGTATTGGCGGCATCAGGGTTGAATTCGTTACCCCATGGATATTCCGAACCTGATCCACCGGAGGCAGCGTATTCCCATTCGGCTTCTGACGGTAAGCGGAAATTTCGTCCCGTTACATTGCTCAACCACTTGGCGTAGGCTTCTGCGGCTTCTGGCGGAACAGACCACACAGGATGATTTGCTCGTTCATTTGGATAAATACCGAAAGCCCATGAAGTTGGTAGCCACGGCATATTAGTATGTTCAAGAAATAATCTATATTCAAAATTTGTGATAGGATATCGCATCATACGAAATGCCCCGATAGTTACGTTGTAACGCGGGCATTCTTTATATATCCACTCTTCAAGCACACCAACATGTTTCCACTCAGACACAATTTGCGATACCCGCTCTGATGCAGTACCAAGCCAGACATTGGCACCAGGGACATCACACATGTCAGGATCAAGCGGGCGAATTCGGGGATCTCCGGCGAAGCTGAGCAAAGTACCTGCTGCGTAACGTCGTCCGAAGGGAACTGATGGATTCTGAATAATCTCTACCCATTCCGCTGGCTTGAGTGATAACAGATCACTGTGCATCGAAAATACAGTTGCGGGTAACCGTGCTACAAAGCGATCATCGGGAAGAGCCATCGCTGCGCGATCACTGAGATAATTAGGATTATCGGTAAGTATCGGTTTCATAAAAGTCGCTTTATCTCAGATAATTTCCTGACTTTCCGGCTGTAATAACCAGATAGTTCAGCCCCATTGCTGGACGCGGTACTCGATGTTCACTGACCAGCGTAAAATGGGCAGCATGTAATAATTTCTTCAGTTCCGACTCGGTAAATTCTCGATACAGTCGCTGCGCTTGGTTCACATACAACCGCCCCGTTCCCTCTGATTCAAATACCGAGAGGGTAAATATGCCAGTTGGACGCAATAGAGTGTGAACCCGCTTGAGATAAATCGCGTATTCATCAGGATGCTGATGGTGCAGACAACCATTATCGAGCACCCCATCAAAGAGCGCTTCGCCAGTCAGTTCTGTCACAGGAGTGGTATGGAACTGCACCTGATTACCAAAACGTTGTGTCAGTGATGACCACTCCGGCAGTTCAACGAGATCAACAGCGGTAACATGATGGCCTTGCGACAATAAATATTGAGTATCCCGCCCGCGTCCTGCTCCGATATCCAGTACGTCAGATTTATGAGCCAGCTGGCTATGCAGAATAATACTAGCCTGCTGCATTGCAGCTTCTTCTGTCCAAGAATCCCGTTTTTCGAGATAACTCGCCAGAAAATCAGAACGTAGTATTTTTTCATACTCTCGTGCCATCAGTTTCAGCTTATCAACAGGCGAAATAACTCGTTGCGTATCAATGTAGTGCTGCTTATTATCACTGTTCATATGTAATCCTGCGGAGTGAACGGGATAATGTAAACATTACCGTCGTAGGAACTTGCGATAAACCGTTGTGTGGTCACATCATAACGGAGAGATGACACTCCTGATGTTGTAATCCGTTCATTAAACACCCAGATATTGTCTAGGCGATCATAAATAGAGATACGGCCGTTATAACTGCCCGTTGCAACATAGCGACCTTCAACACTTGCTGTTACACATTTAATGGAGTGAGTGTGTGGCGTAGCAATGACATCAGCTTCATAACTTGGTGACCATATCCGTAATTTCAGATCACGGCTGACTGAAGCAAAATAGCCTTCACCAAGACCGGTACAGCCATTCGCAATCTTTTCATGGGCATGCTTTAGGGAGTACAGAGGTTCAAGCGTTGACAGACGATACCAAGTAGCTGAGGCATCCGCTGCAATGGAAAAAAGCAGATCATCTGAAATCGCGAGATCTTTAACTGCATTCGCATGGAGCGGTAAATCAGTGATATGAGTGACTTGCAAATGCCTGTCCGGAGAACGGTCGATACGCAAAACAATACCTTCGCCGGTATAAGTTCCGATAACGGCATAATCTGTGCCATTATTCTTGAATGCCACTCCGCAGTTCAGTGGTGAACGGTGCTGATACAGTTCACGTCCACTACAGGCATCAAAGGTTTTTCCAAGTTGACCTCCGGTTAGAATCATGTCACCGACAGGCACAAGGAAGTTGCACAGGCTACCGATTCGGGTATGTTCACACTGATTGACCCAGACAATACCCGCATCACCAACCGCCCATTGTTGACCATCAATCACAACTGCAGCATTTACCCCGTGTGTCGGAGCCAACTCTGCTGTATCCCAAAGGCCGGTTTTCCAGTTGTACTGCCGATAGCTCGCCTGAAAAGTGGCGAAGACAAGGTGATCATCTCCCTCAAAAGAGCATGAACGTGGCCATACTTCGGGAGGAAATATTGCACTGATTAACTCCGTTAACTGGCCGGATACATCAACTTGCCACAACCGCATAGTGCGGTCATATGACAGAGAAACCAACAGCCCTCGATGGTGATCGAGTACCAGGCGTTTCACCCCAGCGTTGTGTGCTGTGAAGATCTCCTGCATACCATCAGGCGCAATAGAAATGATTTCCCCCTCGTCATTTCCAGCAAAAATATGCCCATCAGTGGCAATGGCAATAGTATCAGTTTCGATGCCGTTAAGGTCAATATCTGCTACAAGGTCGTTCTTTGCTAACGACCAACGTTTAATTGTCCCATCATCACTTGATGAGACGAGTTCATCAGCATTGTACATCCAGGCTACAGAAATCACATCGGCTGAATGACCTTTGAACAGATATAGCAGTTTACCGCTAAAATCATATACTCGGACATTATGATCCCGTGAAGCAGTAGCGATCATCGGCTTATGCGGATGGAATACGCTCATTTCTACATCATCATCATGGTCAGCAAGTACTGCGACTAAACGTAAATCAGGAATCGTCCAGAGTCGGGCACTGTAATCTGATGATGATGTAACAGCATAGTTACCATCGGGTGAAAAGGCTCCCTGATTGGCCAGATGGTCGTGCATAGCACGGGCAACAGGGCGCTTAGTTTTAGCATCCCACAAAATAATTTGATTATCATAACCTGCAGTCAGGACGTATTTATCACGGTAGGCAGAAATTCCGCTAATCGGTGAATAATGAGCTATCATTAGACTTCCTTTCCAAGATTGATAGTGTGATAATGTTTGTCAATTTTTGCGCGTAAATAGCTTTGATTGGTCTTATTTACAAACACGCCCGTTGGTAATACATGGTGAATTTGAATCCCACTTTTCTTAAGCTGGGAAACTTTGTCAGGATTGTTGGTAATAAGTGCTATCTCGGAGATACCAAGTGCCTGTAGCATTTCTGCAGCAACATGAAAATTTCTTAAGTCGTCAGGGAAATTAATGGCCTGATTAGCTGCAAATGTATCAAGTCCCTGTGAAATCTGTAAGTGATAGGCATCTAGTTTATTGTATAATCCAATCCCCCGTCCTTCTTGACGGAGGTAAAGTAATATGCCTCCTTGCTCACCCAGAATTGTCATCGCTTCGTCCAGTTGCTCTCCGCAATCACAACGTTCAGAGCCGAAAACATCACCTGTCAGGCATTCAGAATGTACGCGAACATATGGTACATCACTGAGAGGAGCAAAGATGATTGCAAGATGTTCACCTATATCGCAAAGGTTAGAGAATGTGACTATCTCGGCATTAAGTTTTAATTTACTAGTACGTGTATGTATAGGTATTTTAATGCGTGTACGAACAGATGCGCTCATTTTTTTATTGGTTATCAAAGCTTCATTCATTCTGATTTTCTCGCCATTAGTCTTTCGATTAAGTAATCCCTGTATTAGCAGTGAAAACTCGCTTATCTAGCGTAGCAATCAATTCACCAAGGTCTGATCTTAGAGAACAACCAACTAGAAATAGCAAGTAATCAAAGTAAAAAGTACAGTTCTAAAGATAAAAAATCTTTTCATAAGCAGTGAGTTCAGTGTGATATATAGCGTATTCACATGGTTTATCGTTATTTTAATTTATGATTCAATCGTTTCATAAATTAATAGAGCAATGAATAAAAATAATCCATGATTTTATCCAATCAGTGTGATAGTGTTCATGGTAATGGCCTATTAAAAAATAAATAACACACTGTCAATATATCGCTAACGGGGGACGTCTCAGGAAATAGAATTCAAAACATGTTAAACCAATTTTAATTACCGCAGTGGCCTGAATTTTCCGGCTCCAATGCCGATGCGACTACTCCGGTCATGTTTCCAATAGTTAGATCGGTTAAACAAGGTAGTATTCACGCTCAATGAACGTGCCTATCACTTTATCGCGTATTTCTTCGGATTTACGGGTCCATCGGAAGAACCCCCAGATCTGTAAACTTTGAGAGAAAACCCTGATCAGTCATCCCGCCAAAAATGTTGTTTAAGGTGAGACTCTAGATTATGTCGTCATAAGATGTTTAACCAAAGAACAAGACAGCGGATCTGAACAGCAGCAAGAAATGAGGCACTCTTTTTAGCATAACGGGTCGCTATACCCCGCCAGCGTTTAAGATGAAGAAACGCATTTTCAACTAAATGCCTGAGTCGATAGAGGTCCCGATCATATTCTCGTTTCACTTTGCGATTTTTTCGGCCGGGAATTTGCGCTGCCATGCCTTGTTTTTTTGCTTGTTCAACAACGGTATTACTGTCATAACCCCGATCCGCTAATAAATGTTCTGCATCTATTCCGTCAATCAAGGCCTCAGCTTATGGGCAATCCGCTGTGGGACCGCTTGTAATAAACGCTCTGATCGGCATACCATGCGCATCCACGGCCAGATGTATCTTTGTATTGAGCCCCCTTTTGTGCACCCCATATCCTGATTGCCTCCTGCTGCCCCTGCGGCATGGGGACGAACCTTAATATGACTGGCGTCAATCATCAGCCATTCGAAATCGGGTTCAAAGATGAGTTCTTCAAGCAGTCCTTCCCATACGCCTTTGTCCCGCCACCGACAAAAACGGCGATGCGTATTTTCCAGTCGCCATAATCAGGCGGTAAATCTCGCCAGGGTGCGCCTGTCCGTAAAATCCAGAACACGGCATTAATAAATAATCGATTATCATAAGCCACACGCCCCCAGGCCCCCTTACGCCCCGGTAGGTGAGGTTCAAGCAAACTCCAAATATGATCGGAAATATCGTGACGGCGGTGTGCGGGCGTGCTCATGGTTCATCCATTCATGTAATATAGGGTTATTATTACATGAATTTACTTATGACGACACTATCTAAAAATACTATTAAGAAAAGCTTTTTTGGCACGACAAGAATTGTAACATTTTTTATACAATATCATCTCGTTGAACACAAAGAAAACATCATATTTACTTATTGATTATTAAGTGTCATTTTCGTTAAATTAGGTTATTAAGACGCGCGCAGCGAGAGAAAGAGAGGAAAAAACCAGTGGACAAGGGATTACCAAGCGTCAGCGAACGGCGCGTTTAATCACATCACCTCAGTAGTTGTAAATATCAATCTGTTCACTACCACTTTCAATATGTAACTGTTCTGCCAGAAAATCAATAACAGCGCCAGGTATTATTGCCGTTAAATCAGGAAAGCGACCGAGGTAACGAACAATACATAATAATACTGCATACCCCAGCCGGTTATGTTCACCTCGCTTTTCAGAAATATTAAGCCTGTCAAAATCATCAAGATGAAAATAGCGAGCTAATGTTTCTTTTGTCATTTCACCATGATAATTACCGTAGTTTGTTCTCTGCTCTTCCGAAAGAAAATTTACTGGCATATCAAACTGTCCTTAGTGAATGCTCATGGATCATTAATTCTTTTGTGACTGATGGATTGCCCAGACACGTTTGACCTGACTGATACTACATCCGGCCAGTGTTGCTGTACGTTCAATGGTTAACCCTGACTGCCGGAGGGTAATGATACGTTTGTGGGTTACGAGGTCGGCCTTTCTGCCTGCATACTTACCTGCGACTTTAGCGAGCTGGACGCCCTGTCGCTGTCTTTCCCGTCGTATTTCGTAGTCGTCGCGGGCAGTCTGAAGGGCTACTTTCAGTAACAGTTCCTGGACAGATTCAAGGACAATGCGGGATACACCATCATTTTCAGCCACCAGTTCGGACAAATCCACGATGCCGGGAATGGCCAGCCGGGCTCCTTTATCTCTGATGGAAGCAATCAGTTTTTCGGCTTCCGGGAGAGGGAGTCGGCTGATACGGTCAATCTTTTCGGCTATCACCACATCGCCGGGCTGAAGATCGGCAATCATACGGAGAAGTTCTGGCCTGTCAGCTCTGGCTCCCGATGCTTTTTCCCGGTAAATGCCCGCGATATAAAAACCACTGGCCACGGCCATCTTCTCAATCCCAGCCTGGCGGGTTAAATCTTGTTCAGATGTGCTGACTCTTGATAGATGCGAGCAATTTTCATTTAAGATAGCCAAGATGAGTATAGGTCATTTGGCTATCGTAGAGGGATGGCTAAAAATAGCAATTCATGATGTAAGTTGACCGCCTGATTTTTGGCTATTTAAATTGACCGATTAACGGCGTTTATTGTTCCGTTGCTCCCGAAATCCCTATAGTGAAAAGCCGCTAAAGAAGTCCTGCCTGACAGTCTGAATCGACGCCAGATCATAGGACTGATCCCCCCGAAGGGCCACTTTCACGATATAGCTTTTCATGGCGAGCTACCTGAAAAAAATAGGTTTAATTGCTCATTCTATCGCCGATTGAACAGAGTGCCCCACGGTAATGAGATGGTTCCCCTCACCCTAACGGCAGTATATTAGCAGAGTGATTATCTTTGATAAGAGGCTACCATCATGAACACTATCGCACTGATTGGCATCGATCTCGGCAAGCATTCTTTTCATGTCCATTGTCAGGAGCAATCGGGAAAAGCCCTGCTACGTAAAAAATTCACCCGAACTAAATTGATGGAATTCTTAGCCGATTGCTCTCCGGCAACGGTTGTGATGGAAGCCTGTGCTGGCGCGCATTTCATGGCAAGACGGATTGCTGATTTGGGGCATGAGGCTAAGCTGATTTCACCGCAGTTTGTCCGTCCTTTTGTCAAAAGTAACAAGAATGATTTTATTGACGCGGAAGCCATCTGTGAAGCGGCCTCACGACCTTCAATGCGTTTTGTTCAGCCCAGAACGGAAGCCCAACAAGCCATGCGAGCGTTGCATCGTGTCCGGGAATCACTGGTCCGGGATAAAGTCAAAACCACCAACCAGATGCAGGCTTTCCTGCTTGAATTTGGTATCAACATGCCCAAGGGGATTGCCGTGATAAAACGGCTCTCTGCTGTGCTGGCTGAACATGAACTTCCCCCTTATTTGGTGCAGGTATTACTGCGGTTACAGGCACATTATCACTATCTGGTTGAGCAAATCACCGAGATTGAAACTGCCCTGTCACAGGAGGTTGCTCAGGATGATATCGGACAACGGCTGATGACGATCCCCGGCATTGGCCCCATCACGGCGAGTGTGCTTTCCTCACAACTGGGCGATGGAAAACAATATTCTCGCAGCCGGGATTTTGCGGCCTCGACGGGTTTGGTTCCCCGCCAGTACAGCACCGGGGGAAGGACGACCTTATTGGGTATTAGTAAACGGGGTAATAAGACGCTCCGGCAACTGTTGGTACTCTGCGCCCGGTCATTCATGCAACAGATTGAGCACCGGCAGGGAAAACTGGCTGACTGGGTTAAGCAGCAGCTTGAACGAAAGCACTCTAATATCGTGGCCTGTGCATTGGCTAATAAACTCGCCCGGATAGCGTGGGCCATTACGACACAACACACGGTATTTGTCGCCTAAAGCTGGCGTCATTGTGAACCTATTTAAATGTTACCCCACTGGTTTTGCGAAGACTGATTATTGATGACATGAACGGCCTACCGGCCTGATGAGAAACCTAACATAAAAAATGGCTCTTTCAAGCCGACACGGTTTTAAGGTTCATCAGGCGCGGAACTCATCGAGGCGCAGGCTCCTTGCCTACAGTGACGCCGGATAGATTTAAGCAAGCCAAAAATTCATCAAAAATTAGTGTTGCAAAAAAGAGGGGAACCATAGATTTTTATGCTCTCGAAGAGGTAAACTGCCACTAGGATACTCGAGTGAGTAACATTTAAAATGGTCATCATAGACTCCACAATGATTGACTTTAAGTATATCACATCACTATCATTCAATTTTTAAATTGAATTTTTGTTAATGACTACATAAATAAACCTAACGTTAAAATGAATGGTATATCCGCATGAGGACATATCGGTTTTACAGGCGGTAATTTGAAATTATTTTAGTATAAATTATCTTATAAACCTATTAATAAATGTAAGGAACATTTATGGGAATTCGTGAACATTTTAAGCGATTACTCTATGAAACACCGGACGATGCTAATGCAATTGAATATCTTCAATCTTGGTGGACATGGAAAAAAATACGCACCATTGCAAATAGGCTTGATGAGTTATTACAGAAAACAGGAGTGACAAAATTTGAAAGAGTTGGTGTTATTCTGGAAAATCGTCCTGAACATATTGCAATTCTTTTGAAACTTTTGGAAAACAAACAGACAATAGTTGTATTAAACCCATTAAAACCGATACAAAAATTATTGGAAGATATCAAACAATTAAATTTAAGAGTGATTGTAGGTGGAACGATCTTATTTAAAGATAAAATGTTACTTAATGAAATAATGATAAACACTGTAATTTTTGAATTAAATCATAGCGGAGAAATTTATTCTATTGGAAGACAATTACACACAAATTATGTGAGTACTTCTGATATTGCCATTGAAATGTTAACGTCAGGCACAACTGGAATCCCCAAACAAATAAAATTAAGCTATCAAAAAATAGAAAACTCTCTTATAGCAAGTGGGCAAACACCCAAGAACAACCAATTGTTAATTGATTCAGTCTCATTAGTGTCAATGCCAATTTTTCACATCTCTGGTTTATGGGGAATATTAAGTGCTCTGTATACCGGAAGAAAAATAGTATTAATGCCAAAATTTGAATTAGAACCTTGGGTTGAAGCCATTGAGCGCCATAAAATACGAGCAACATTTCTTGTACCTGCCGCTTTACATGATTTACAAAGCGCCAATATTGATCCGGCTAAGATTAATTCATTAAGGATAATTACCTCTGGCTCAACCTATTGCCCTACTAAATTAATTGATCAGATTCTGCTTCTTTACGGAATACGAGTATTAATGTCTTATGGCGCAACTGAATTTGCAGGTGCTGTTGCTGGCTGGAATTACGAATTACATAGGGAATGGTGGAGCTTAAAATCAGGTAGTGCAGGTAAAGCATATCCCGGTATCAACCTTCGGATTACCAACGAATTTGGTCACGAACTTCCCATTGGACAAGCCGGTTTTTTAGAAATTTGCCAGGAAGGAAAATTGTCAGAGAATAAGTGCCGATGGAGCCGAACCAGTGATTTAGCGAAGATTGATGATGATAGGTTTCTTTGGATATTAGGGCGAGCCGATAACATAATTATACGAGGTGGATTTAAAATACAGCCTGAGAAAATAAAGAATTTACTGGAAACTCATCCTTGGGTTAACGAGGCCGCGGTAGCAGGCGTTCCAGATGTTAGGCTTAATACTATCCCTGTCGCTGTTATAGAGACAAATTCAAATCAATACTCAAAAGTCAATGAGTTAGTTAGATTGTGCCATAAAGAATTATTACCTTATGAAATACCGAAACATATTATTACCATAGATAAATTACCTAAAACAGCAGCAGGAAAAATAAATCACACTGAGCTTTTAACGTTTATTGATCGTTTCTTAAATAATTAAGTTATAGTTGAAAATAGTTATTAAAGGAATACTAAATAATGAACTCATCAGAGAAAAAAACAATCTTTATAAATAAACTAAATGATTTTAAAGTTAAAAAAGCCACACTCCAGGATTGGGAGTGTGTCGTTCAGTGGGGAAATAGAGAAGGTTGGAATATTGGTTACCATGATGCAGACTGTATGTATTCAGTGGATAATGACGGACTTTTCATTGGGTGGATTGGTAATCAGGCTGTTGCTGCTGTTTCTCTCATCAACCATTCTGAACAGTATGCAATATGGGGAAACTATTTAGTTAATAGTGAGTTTAGGGGAAAAGGATATGGAAAAGCGGTATGTAAGGTTGCGAGATCCCATGCAGGTAATCGAGATATAGGTTCAAACGCAATGCCTCACATGGTCTCTAATTATGAAAAATCAGGGTTAAAGCCTACTTATAATATCATTCATTATACGGGAGAACTAAAAAAAATAGCATCAGAAAATATAAAAGAAATATCTATCGTTAAACCTCATCATATTGACACTATTATAAAATATGATGGCCTGTTTTTTCCGACATTACGGCAAAAATTTCTAAATAGTTGGTTATTTTCCTCTGGACATACCTCATATTTAAAAATGGTTAATGGGGACATTTTGGGTTATGGTGTGATCCGGCCTTTGCCCGATGGTTTCCGTATTGGGCCATTAGTCGCAAGAACGCCAACTGACGCAGAGGAGTTATTTAACGCTTTGACTTCAAACCTACCGGAAAATACAAAAGTCTCCATTTTTTTACCTGAATATGTACATGGATCATTTTTTTCTTTTTTAAGAAAAAGAGAATTATTTGAAAAATTTCATGTCGTTTATATGCACAAAGGTAATTTTAAATTGAATATACCCAATGACATATATGGTATTGCTAATTTAGACTTAGGGTAATTTTGTAAGCTAGCCGTCATTTTTCAAGTTGCCATCAATAATACGAGGAGAGATAATTCTTCTCCTCGAAGCAGGAAGGGAAAACACGCTTCGCTAAATCAAATTGGTATAGGTAAAAAACCTTTCTTTTGCAAATAAACCAAATAAGTATCAAGTAAATCATAACGTAATTTTGGCAATGTCATATCAATCATTTCCGTCGCTTCTTTTGTTTTTTTATGGTGGAATTTATCTATTTCCTGCCAGAGAATTAATAATTTCTCATAGGAATCTTCTACGCCATAGAGTGGAAAAAAACGGTAGAGTGCATTATTTTTATCACTGGCGAGTAATTTTTTTTGCCATTGATAATATTCCATTAATTCTATATTAAATCCACGGCTATTTAACCAAGTAATAATATCATTCCAATTTATTAGTCCTTCGTAGTTAAATAAATTAAGAACATTACCAGTTTCAATGGTATATTTAGTTAATGCCATAATAGATACGGTATAATCAATAGGGGTAAAATTCATAAGGCCCGGAAAAATAGGGGCACAACCTAACTGAATACAACTCTTCATGAAAAGCATAAATTGATTATTAGCAAATGGTGCCTCTCCCGTTTTACTGTGCCCTGAAATATAACCCAAGCGAAATATATTCGCTTTACCCCCTTTTTTTACGAAATTTTCCAACAGGCGTTCAGCTTCCCATTTGGAAATTAAGTATCCCATTTCAGAATTAAGCATAGTGTTTCCGGGAAAATCCTCCAAAATATTCCCGTATTCATCCATTTTAGAGGCAGCTGAAAGCGTAGAAGCATAATTTATCACTTTCTTTTTGCCTGTGTTAGCCATATTAATCATGTCATTGACACTATCAACATTAGGTGCTTTCAGTGCGTCATAGGGCTGCACATGATTCACTCGTGCTGCTATGTGATAAATAACATCTACTTCATTGCATAATTCTTGAAAATCTGAATGATTAATTCCACACTGGGGTAAAGTAATATCACCTTCAATAACTTTAATGTTTTTTGCAGATTTTAGGTGGTGAACACCTTCTACAGAAAATTTTTTATAGGCTTCTTCTATGCGAGATAATTTATTTTTATCATCAACCGCTCTGCATAATAAAAAAATTGTTCCAATTTCTTTTTTCTGCAAAAAAACATCCAAAAGATGTACACCAACAAAACCCGTTGCACCCGTTAATAAAACATTATATTTTATTTTTATCATATTAATTACCTATATAAAATATTTATAATTGAAATTATTTTGCAATGACAATTTATTATATATAAATGTAAAATTTTTAATTTAATTTAATTTTGTGTCAATGCATGTTTTTTGACAAAAAGTGCATAAAAAAAGCCGCAAAACAAATAATGAATGCCTTATGGCTATAGCTATAATAGAATAGATAATTAATTCATAAAATTATTTCAGCTAATGCTAAGATCAAATGCCATTGACTTAACTCAACATTCAATATAATAATTTATTATTGAGGGTTGGGTGATTTGAGGTCGTTATTATCATGTGTATACCCATCACTTTTCAAGATGTAGCGTGCAAGACGACGCGGGGAGTGATAGCACGCATCTCGAAGTTGAATTGGTATATGACTAAGAATTGAGAGAGATGATGAATAAGGCAATCGTTGTTGGTCTGGGAATGGTTTTATTAGCGCTAATCGGGTTCTTCGTTTACGTCCTGCAGGGTTCTACCCGGAATAATTCAGGAAATATCGACTACCCTCCGGTAAAAGTGGCTCTAGCAGAAGTAAAAGAAATCACTTTAGCGAAATCATTACATGGTATTGGAGAACTTGAAGCCGAACGGCAAGTCCATCTGGCGGCAGAAACCAGTGGCAGAGTCGTCAGAATTGAATTTGAATCGGGTCAATATGTAGAAAAAGGGCAATTATTAGTGCAAATCAACGATACGGTTGAACGGGCGGATCTTGCCCGCCTACAGGCGCAATGGAAAAATGCGGAACGGTTATATCAACGCACCCAAAAATTATTTGCCAGCAAAATGGTTGCCGCCGCTGAACTAGACAATACGCTAGCACAACGCGACATGGCACTGGCATCTATTCGCCAGAAAGAAGCCGTTATTGCCCAGAAAGTCATCCTAGCACCTTTTTCAGGTGTGATGGGAATAAGACAGATACACGAGGGGCAATACCTGAATGCCGGCGATGCGATTGCTAATCTGGTGGATGCCAAAAACCTGAAACTCAATTTTTCTCTGAATGAACAGACAAGCCCGGAATTGCATGTCGGGCAGTCCGTCAACCTACAGGTTGATGCGTATCCGAACCAAAATTTCCCTGCCACCGTCAATGCGATAGATCCATTAATTGGCAATTCCCGTACAGTGCAGGTACAGGCACACTTGAATAATGCTGATGGAAAACTGAAAGCAGGCATGTATGCCAGCTTTCAGGTTATACGCAAAAATAATCAGCCAGTGCTAGTCATCCCGGAAACTGCCGTCACCTATACCGCTTATGGCGCTACCGTTTTTGTCACTCAGGAGACAAATCAGGAAGACAAACCGGTCACTCCGCAAGGAATGACCGTAAAACGGGTTTCGGTTGACGTTGGGCAGCGTTGGGATGGCCTGGTTGAAATCAAAAAAGGGTTGTCCCAGGGGGAACAGGTTGTCACATCAGGACAAATGAAATTAACGGATGGAACAGCAGTTGTTGCCATTGCCGCCGATACGCTGAAGACAGCGGAATTAGCGGCTACGGGTTCTTGATGGAGGCGGAAAAATGACTTTTACCGATCTTTTCGTTCGCCGCCCGGTACTCTCATTGGTGGTGAGCACATTGATTCTGTTATTGGGCGTGTTTGCCCTGAGCAAACTTAACATCCGGCAGTATCCACAACTGGAAAGCTCAACCATCACCATCACAACGACCTATCCGGGAGCATCCGCCGATCTGATGCAAGGGTTTGTCACCCAACCGATTGCACAAGCCGTTTCTTCTGTTGAAGGGGTGGATTATCTCTCTTCGTCTTCGGTACAGGGCAGAAGTGTTGTTACTGTTCGTATGGAATTGAACCGCAATTCAACCCAAGCCTTGGCTCAAGTGATGGCAAAGGTCAATCAGGTCAGATACAAATTACCGAAAGAGGCTTATGACCCTGTTATTGAACTGTCATCGGGAGAATCCACGGCCGTGGCTTACGTCGGATTTTCCACTGATACGCTGTCGGCATCTGCACTGACCGATTACCTCTCCCGCGTGGTTGAACCCATGTATTCATCGATTGACGGAGTTTCAAAAATCGAAATTTTTGGCGGACAGAAACTCTCCATGCGTCTGTGGCTAGATGTGGATAAGCTGGCTGGGCGTGGATTGACGGCTGCCGATGTTGCCGCCGCTGTCAGACAGAATAACTATCAGGCGGCACCGGGTAAAGTCAAAGGGGAGTATGTTATTTCAAATATCCATGTGAATACTGATCTGACTAGTATCGAGGATTTTCGTGATCTCGTTATTCGCAATGATGGCAATTCATTAGTCCGTCTGAAAGATGTTGCCACTGTGGAGTTAGGTTCTGCCACAACAGACAGCAGCGGTATATACAATGATAAAATGGCGGTGTATCTGGCGCTATTTTCCACCCCAACTGGAAACCCGCTTGTGATTGTTGATGGCATCAACAAGCTGTTTCCTGATATCCGGAAAACTCTTCCACCCGGTGTGGAAGTAGGGTTGTCATTTGATACTGCTCGTTTTATTAATGCTTCAATTAAAGAAGTCGTACATACCTTGTTGGAAGCACTAATCATTGTAATTACCGTGATTTTTTTCTGTTTAGGTTCATTACGTAGTGTACTGATCCCAATTGTCGCTATTCCTTTATCGATGTTGGGCGCAGCAGGACTCATGCTGGCCTTTGGTTTTAGCATTAATTTATTGACGCTATTGGCAATGGTGTTAGCTATCGGTCTGGTGGTGGATGATGCCATTGTCGTTGTTGAAAATATTCATCGCCATATTGAAGAAGGGAAACCACCAGTTATTGCCGCGTTAATCGGTGCAAGGGAAGTGGCAGGACCGGTCATTGCGATGACGATTACACTGGCTGCTGTTTATGCACCGATTGGCTTAATGTCAGGGCTGACGGGAGCACTGTTTAAAGAGTTTGCGCTGACATTAGCCGGTTCCGTTATCGTGTCTGGTGTGGTGGCGTTAACGTTATCCCCAGTGATGAGTTCTTTTTTACTTCAGTCTCAACAGAATGAAGGGCGAATTGCTCGGGCGGCTGAGGTTTTTTTCGAAAAATTGGCGCATTATTATTCTGTTGTACTCAATGTTTCATTGCGTTACCGTTGGGTTATGGGTGGGTTTGTCTTACTAGTTGTGATCAGTTTGCCTTTGCTGTATCAACATGCCAGGCAGGAGTTGGCTCCCTCGGAAGACCAAGCCGTGGTGCTGGCCGCCATCAAATCCCCGCAATATGCTAATTTGGATTATGCAGAGCTTTTTGCTCATAAACTGAGCGGCATCTTCAGCGAAATCCCGGAGGCGGTCGAAACATGGATTGTCAATGGTACTGATGGGCCTTCGGCCAGTTTTGGTGGAGTGAATTTATCGGCATGGGATGAACGTAAGCGCTCAGCGGCAGAGATTCAGGCGCAATTGCAAAGTGAGGTCAATGATGTGGAAGGAAGCAGTGTCTTTATCTTCCAGCTCCCTCCATTGCCAGGTTCTACGGGAGGCTTGCCGATTCAGATGGTACTTCGCAGTATCGAAGACTACCCGGCGCTATATCGAACTATGGAAGAGATCAAACAACGTGCGCGTGAAAGTGGGCTGTTTGTTGTTGTGGACAGCGATCTGGATTACAACAATCCTGTAGTACAGGTGCAGATTGATCGTGCCAAAGCCAATAGTCTGGGGATAAGAATGCAAGATATTGGTGAATCTCTCGCAGTGTTGGTCGGAGAAAATTATATCAACCGATTTAGTATGCAAGGCCGCTCTTATGATGTTATTCCGCAAAGCATCAGTCGTCAGCGATTAACGCCGGAAGCGTTGTCTCACCATTATGTCAGGACGGAGAACCAAAAAATGATCCCGCTTTCGACTGTTGTTTCCGTTTCGACAAGAGTCGAACCCAACAAGCTGACCCAATTTAACCAACAGAACGCTGCTATTTTTCAGGCTATTCCCGCCCCTGGGGTCACATTAGGGCAAGCCGTGGATTTTCTTGAGGGTATTGCGGATGATCTGCCGGCAGGTTACAACCATGACTGGCAGTCAGACTCCCGCCAATATAAGCAGGAAGGGAACGCATTGGCTCTGACGTTTATGGCCGCATTGGTGATCATCTATCTGGTATTAGCAGCGCAATATGAAAGCCTGGTTGACCCGTTGATTATCCTTATCACCGTACCACTTTCAATTTGTGGTGCCTTGATACCGTTGGCGATGGGTTATATCACCCTGAATATTTATACCCAGATTGGTCTAGTGACGTTAATCGGACTTATCAGTAAACACGGTATCCTGATGGTGGAGTTTGCCAATAAATTGCAGGAAAGTGAGGGCTTGGATAAACGTTCTGCCATCGTACAAGCGGCGAAAATTCGCCTTCGTCCGGTATTGATGACAACGGCAGCGATGGTGATTGGTTTGATCCCATTGCTATTTGCAAGTGGCGCCGGTGCCAACAGTCGTTTTGGTATTGGGCTTGTGATCGTCACCGGAATGTTGGTGGGAACGTTTTTCACATTGTTTGTGTTGCCAACGGTATACATGTTCTTGGCAAAAAATCACACGGCAGCGGCAGTAACACTGAGAAAACAGCAATTGAATAAAGCAGATGACATACTGAACTCAACACATTAACCTGCTTTCAATATCTCTACCGTCTCTAAGTTGCAAGTATCTCCCCGCTCTGCGGGGAGATATTCATATATCTTGATCTTATTTATAATTTGGGCTGTTTCTTCATTTCAATAATACACTCCCTACTGCCGGTTAGAGAAAGTTCCAAGTCTTGTATATTGGTGATCATCAGGCCAGCTTGTTCTGCGATCGATTGAAATTCTGACTGATATCGTGCTTTACCTGACAGCATGATATCCATATATAAATCAAATGATGCAGCATTTGGAATATTGGGTTCTTTAACCATCTCAATAACATATAAAACGGAATTTTCATTCATTGCATCATGGCAATTTTTCAGAATATTAATTGCACGATTATCCGGCCAATTATGCAAAACGTTTTTTAAACAATAGGCGTCATATCCAGATGGAATAGTGGAAAAGAAATCTCCATTGATAAATGTAATTCCTTCTGACTCATTTCTAGTGAAATCATATTGATCCATGACATGGCATTGAATATCAGGGTAGTGCATTTTTATATTCTTTGCCAAAGAGCCTAATCCTCCGCCTATGTCAATGATTGAAGAAATATTATTTAAAGAGATAAAGTTAATAATATGCTTACTCATTACCTCAGACATTTTTGCCATCAAATTATCAAAGTCCATTTTGTGGGAATGGTTTTCCTCGTGATTGAGATAACTATAAAGGGGTTCATGATGATAAAGTTCAAAAGCAGATTTGCTGTTTGTGTCAGTTAAAGATGAGCTGTATTGTGACCAAGCATTCCAGACTGCTGGATTTAGCTCGAATTTTATATGCGTTGTTTTAAAACTGTTTGGATTACTGAGTGATAAGCATGGTTCAGTCAGGTAAAACTTATTCTCTTTTTTTTCTAGCACTTTGAGGGATTGCATATAGTTACATAGACGTTCGATTTTATCTTGTGGAATATTGCATAATTGGGATAGTTCTTTCACTGTCCTTCCTGCTTGGTTATTTAAGTATAAAGGTGCTTTGCTTTCTACAAAAGCAAATAGTGCTGCCGATTTACGATAAGCTACCGTTAGTTCAAATAACATTATTTATTTTCCTTATTCAAATTTTAAATAGAGTTGAGAAATATTTTTACCAATAATTTTATTTTTTGAATTCACTAATATTAAGAAATTCAATTTCGGCCTAGTGGTTGTTAACATTTTGCGAGGGATTATTAGACAGCATGATAATTTGGTATAATACCTTCATCAAAAACAACTAACCCTTATCATCATGCTGTGAACTATGTTGTTTGACGCTGGAAGGCATTCTTTATCAAATGCGAGCAAACATCCCCTGGCGCGGCTTACCCCCAGAATTTGGCAAATGGAACAGTGTCTGCCTGGTCACAAAAAAGTATTTTACAGATTATTTTCAATTGGTTATGTTCGTTTTCTGATAAGGGATGGTTGTTTATTGATGGCAGTATTGTTCGTGCTCACCAACATAGTGCAGAAGCCGCATCAAACAATGATGAAGTGATTGGTAAAAGTTATGGTGGACATTCGACAAAAATCTATTTAATTGTCGATAGCTATGATTTATCTGTTAATTTTAAATTGTCAGGAGAACAAGTGAATGACAGTGTCCATGAATAAAGTTTAATCGATAATTTGCCACTTTCAGATTTTGTGATCATAGATAAAAGATGCGACAATCAGTCTCTTAGGGAACATATTAAGCAGAAAGGCGCGACACCTGTTATCTCTTATAGGAAACACAGCCGAAAATCGACTAAGTGGATTTATAAATGTTTATATCGTTATCGCCATTTAGTGGAAAATGCGTTTGCCAGAATTAAATATTCTCTTGTAATAGCAACAAGATGCAATAAGACGTCAGCCTGTTAGTATGGCATTTATCATCATCTGGCTACCTATGTGGGCTAGTTGTTGTATTTTATGCGGTCATGTTCCCAATAGTTAGATCGGTTAAACAAGGTAGTATTCACGCTCAATGAACGTGCCTATCACTTTATCGCGTATTTCTTCGGATTTAGAATGGCCTATCGTTTTTCGACTCAGTCCCTTGATGCGAATACGTAGGGTGAGATTGGTTCTCTCGATACGTTGAGTAAATTTCTTTCCTATGAAATGTTTTTTTCAGGAAGATAATCGTAAACGATGTAATCATCCGTACCGTAGAGCTGGATGTTGAAAGGAGACAAAAGAGCCAACGCTGATTTTTCTTGTTACCGACAAACGACCATTGTTCGTCTATTTCAACAATAATCTGCATGTCACTCCCTACCAGCGGTCGCGTGGTTATGTTTCTTGGCGTGAGTTTTTTAGTGTGCGAATGACTGTGTTAATACCGGCCTTCAGAACGCGAGCAGTATCCCTGACACCAGCGTTATTGATTTCCATACCAATACTGCTCTTTCATGCCGGGATTACAGGCTTGATAGGTATAAGTCAGTTGAAACGTTTTACGGCAGGCATAACAGTGATAACGAGGATGTCCAGTACGTCCTTTTCCATGTCCTTTTACCTCTTCCGTCTTGTGACAGTAACGACAAACCACATCAACTTTAGCCATCTTTCACCCATAATAAAAAACGGAAAGTTTATCACAGCATCTAATCATTGGGCACATGACCTTTGACTTCTCCCCCGCTTTAGTTGCGGGGGAGTATTAAATAATGTGGCGATTATAGAAAATTTTAAACAAGATCAAAATCATCTCGCCAATAATGCGCTGATAGGTTTGATACTAGTTTTCTGAGCCATCAGCTGTCGCGCTTCCCAGCGATCATGGCCGACTTGTACGTTAATCCAGAAATCAGAGTCAGTTTCAAACAATGCCGCCAACATAACAGCCTCTTCAATGCTGATCCGGCGTTTTCCACTAATAATTTCAGTAATACGCGGACGGGAAAGATTAAGAGCCTCGCCTAATTTTGCTTGAGTAATATTCAGTGGTTTTAAAAACTCCTCTGAGAGCATTTCACCCACAGTCGTCGGTTCTCTTAAAATGGTATCCATAACGCCCTCTGTTAATTTCTTTAGGTTAAATTCCCTGCTGCTTACAGCAGGATTGTTTATTTAATATTTATGAGGATCAAGGTAAATATCGTATGCCGCTCCATCCCGCCATTGAAAAATAATCCGCCATTGAATATTGACCCTAATACTCGACCATCCCTCTAGCGAACCAGATAAGCGTTCATAATTATTCCCCTGTGGAGAGAACAAAGAACGCTCTGTTGTGGCTGATTCAATAATGTCGAGCTTACGTTTCAGCGATGATTCTATTGTCACCGGTATCGCTTTGCTCCGCTTACCATCTAAATAGAACTGTGCCAAAGAACCCGACGGACCTTCCTTAAAGCTCTTGATCATCCCTCAACCCTTCATTTTTCATTGAAAAATGTATCTCACACCACAATTTAATGTAACGAAATTCGTTGCATTATGGAACGAATAATATATCATACCATGACGAAATGCAACAAATTTCGTTACAAATAGGAACAAAAATAGTTTCATATAGATGCAAAAAGGGTTCATTCAGGAGAGTTGGGTGAGTAGAGCTGTCCGGTTACCCAGACAGCCCCCTCCTCAGAACCGGACGTGCGGAACTACCGCATCCGGCTCCCGACAGACCTGTGTCCCCACACATATTCAGCGAGAATTAAACATTGAATGTATTTTCCATCGAGATGGATAATTCAGCATTTTCAGGATTAGATTTAGTTTTTCCCATGTTAACCGGCGACACCCTCCTTTCCGGTTGAACCATCGATAAATGATCCACTTGCTTTAGTAGATAAATTGCTCAATTCTTCTCTGATTGTCAGAAATACTGTGATAATTTATCCAGCCTCTGACTACCCTGATGACAGTATTCAGGTTCTTGCGGAGAAAGTCTCTGAGTCCCTTCAATTGTTCATTGAGCGTGAAGACTACCTTGTTTAACCGATCTAACTATTGGGAACATGACCGAAAATATCCAACGTGTGAGAAAGTAATTTTCTAGTGATTCGATTACTTAAGTACCACAAATTCCGCACCCAGCACTTCTCAATAGCAAATGATCCGGCAAGTTGACTAATCACAGTTTCAATTAAACGTCGTTTAGGGGGTCCGCCAGGGGTTACGCATGAAAATATTTAGTGGATAATGCCTTCATTTTTAGAGGAATGCTGATGAAGGAATTAGTGGATATCTTTTCTGATTTTCCAGATCCACGTTGTCAGGGAAAGGTCAAACACAGCTTTATTGATATCTTAGTGATCGCGGTATGCGCTGTCATTGCCGGCGCTAACGCCTGGACTGATATTGAACAATACGGTTAGCTAAAAAAGGATTGACTGCGTTCATTTCTCCCGCTCAAAGGCGGTATTCCGTCACATGATACTTTTCGACGCTGTTTCAGTTTATTAAATCCGAACCTCTTTGAATATCATTTTTATCAGTGGGTTTCCCATGATATTTCTTCAGAAAAGCGGGCGATCATTGCGATTGATGGTAAAAGTTTACGCCATTCGTTTGATAAGAAAATTGAACAAAGCCCATTACATGTAGTGAGTGCATTCTCAGTTGAGAAAGGACTCAGCTTATGTCAGTGTGCCGTAGACGGAAAATCAAACGAAATTAAGGCATCCCCATATTATTATCGATGCTTTCATTGAAAGGGCATCTCGTGACGATTGATGCAATGGGCTGCCAACGCACAATTGCTCGGCAACTACGCGAGAGTGAAGCCGATTATATTTTGCCCCTTAAAGGCAATCAGGGAAAAACCTTTTCGGAAGCGGTTAACTATTTTCAGCAACAACAGATAATCCAACAGCCTTACCTTGAACCTGATCATGATGAATTCGATGATAGCCATGGGCGTACCGTCAGACGACGTGGATGGGTTCTGCCACTGACATCAGAAACAAAACACTTAGGTTCCTGGCCAGATATTCAGGCTCTTCTGGTCACGGAAACGATACGACAAGAACGTTATTCTGACAAAGTGACCTCTGATTTTCGTTATTATCTAAGCAGTTGCCATGATTCTCCCGCCTTTCAATTAAGTGCCATACGGAAGCATTGGGCTATCGAAAATAGTTTACACTGGGTTCTGGATGTCACTTTTCGAGAAGATGATTCACGAATGAGAGAGCGGATCGCCACAAGAATATTTGCCCAATTACGTAAAATGGCGTTCAATATCGTGAAACGAGATACCAACAGTAAACTGAGTTTGAGTGCTCGAAAGAAATCAGCCGGGTGGGATAATAGCTATATGGAAGCGCTGTTATTTAATCAATTCTAGCCTACCAAAATTTCATGCGTAACCCCTGGTGATAAACCACTATTTCCAAGATGAATCTTTCAGGAGTGAATTGATTACTAAACATGAACGTTACACTCAACGTGAGCAAATTACCCGATTATTCAGCTATCAGTCCTGGTCTGGGGAATTTTTGCCTCAGCTCGCACAACAAGCGGCTCATATCGTTCGGCGAGATGCTGCCCCAGGATTTGTTGCCGCCGAATTGGTCATCTGGCTTAATCAAAATAAAATTGTCCGCCCCGGTTACACCACACTACAGGATCTGGTCAGCCAGGCGCTTTCCGCTGAACGCCAGCGTCTAGGAAATATTCTGGCCGAGGTTTTGGATGAAACGGCTGCCGCCTTACTGGATAAACTGCTGGTACGTGATGATACGTTGTCTCAACTGGCCGTACTCAGGCAAGATGCTCAAGATTTTGGCTGGCGTCAGATGGCACGAGAGCGTGAAAAGCGTGCTACGCTGAAACCCCTGTATGAAATTTTTAAAGTGTTACAACCCAGAGGCTGGGGTATTTCACAGCAGAACCTACTGTATTACGCAATTTTGGTGAATTTTTACACCATTTACGATTTGCGTAATCTGAAAACCGATCAAACCCGACTCTATTTGCTTTGTTATGCCTGGTGGCGTTATCGGCAGTTTACTGACAACCTGGTTGATGCGATGGCCTTTCATATGAAGCAACTGGAGGATGAAAGCCGGGCTATCGCAAAAAAGACTTTCGCCGATGAACAAGACAAACGTCATCAGGAGGTTTCACCGGTGGGTCGTCTGCTATCATTGTACGTCGATGATCGGGTATCTGATCTGACACCGTTTGGTGAAGTACGTCAGCAAGCCTGGGCAATTATGCCAAAAGACACGGTGCAAAATACGGCACGGCGTATGCGCAATAAGCCACTGAAAAAACTGGCACTGCACTGGCAATCAGTAGACAAATTGGCTGTGCGTGTTCGCCGCCATTTGCGTCCGCTGTATACTGGGCTGGATTTTGCCTGTATTAATCCTGCCAGTCCATGGCTTAAAGCGCTCATCTGGGCTAAAGATATCTTCAGCAAAAAACAGCGTTTTTCACAGCGTCCGCTGGCTGAATGTCCGCCGGAAACCTGACCAAAACGACTGCGCCCGTATTTGCTGATATTTGACGAAAATGGCAATCCAAATCATTTGCATGCCGACCGCTATGAGTTCTGGCTATACCGCCAGATAAGAAAACGGTTTCAGTCAGGCGAATTTTACCTGGATGACAGCCTGCAACACCGCCATCTTTCCGACGAGCTGGTTTCAGATGAAGAAAAACACGATGTTCTGGCGCAAATAGCGATCCCTTTTCTGAAGCAACCTATTGATGTTTTGCTGGATACCCTGTCATCGGAATTACATCAACAATGGCAGATTTTCAATCGCGAACTGAAACGAGGCCAACTTAAACATCTGGAATATGAGAAGGACACACAGAAATTACATTGGCGCAAATCCAAGGCAGATAATCGAAAGCCTCAGGAGCAAACATTTTATGCCCGGCTGCCGTTCTGCGATATTGCCGATGTACTCAGCTTTGTGAATGAACAGTGCCATTTTCTGTCGGTGATGAAACCTTTACAGCCACGTTATGCGAAAAAACAGGCCGAAACGGACAGTTTGATGGCAGTCATCATTGCACAAGCTATGAACCATGGTAATCAGGTGATGGCTCGAACCAGTGATATTCCCTATCACATTCTGGAAAATACGTACCAGCAGTATCTGCGCCAGGCGACATTACAGGCGGCCAATGACTGTATCAGTAATGCGATTGCCACACTACCGATCTTTCCGCATTATTCATTTGATCTTGACGTGTTGTACGGTGCGGTCGACGGACAGAAATTCGGAGTTGATCATCCGACGGTGAAAGCGCGCCACTCACGCAAATATTTTGGACGGGGCAAAGGTGTGGTCGCTTACACCCTGTTGTGTAACCATGTCCCTCTCAACGGTTATCTGATAGGCACAAACGAATATGAGGCTTACCATGTCTTTGATATCTGGTATCGCAACACCTCGAATATCGAGCCAAGTGCTATCACCGGTGATATGCACAGTGTTAATAAGGCTAACTTCGCGATCCTTCACTGGTTCGGCCTGCGTTTTGAACCTCGTTTCACCAGCCTGAATGCGCAACTCCAGATGTTATTAATGCGGTGTGCTTTTACTAATACTCAGGTTGTATTAAGTTAAATAACACACTGAATATAAATAAATTATTTTTTAAAATAGATAATTAGTATATATATTTGAACACCTCCTTAATATATTGTGCTGATAATCCGGAAATGTACAAAAAATGTCTGATTCAACCCGTCGGCCAGATTGATCGGCAACTTATTATCCGCGAAAAAGCCAATATTGACCGGATTGTTGCCACGTTGGGGTTGAAAGAAATGACCCAAGGTCTGCTTATTCGTAAGCTGTGTACTTATACGGCACCCAATCCAACGCGGCGCGCTATCTTTGAGTATGATCGGTTGGTACGCAGCCTCTACACATTGCGTTACCTGCGGGATCCACAGTTAGAACGAAATGTACACCGTTCACAGAACCGGATTGAATCTTATCATCAGCTCCGTTCAGCCATCGCACAGGTCGGCGGCAAAAAAAGGAGCTCACCGGACGAACCGACATTGAAACGGAAATCAGTAATCAGTGTGGACGATTAGTTGCTAACGCCATCATTTACTATAACTCCGCGATTTTATCCCGATTATTGAATAAACCGAAGGTATCAGACAGCATCAAGACACAGGCATTGATAACCCAAATGTCCCCCGTTGCCTGGCAGCATATTTTGCTGAATGGGCATTATACCTTCCAGAACGGGAAAATTATTGACCTTGATGTACTTATAGCAGGGCTGAATTTCGGCTGACAGAATTTTCTTGGATTCCGGCTTACAACCCCAAGAACATCGTCGGAACGTCTAACAAACATGACAAATTACCTGTATGCGAATAGCCATAGTTAAAACGTATAGCTATTCGCTATACGTTTGCTATAATAACTTTCTGGCCATTTTATATACAGGTGAATGATGAGAGCACAACCTAAAGAAACACCAATTAACATCCGGGCGAAAGCCTTCCAGCGGGAACTGATTGATCATGCCGCAAACTTGCACTCAAAGACCCGCACTGATTTCATCTTGGATGCAGCTTGCCGTGCAGCTGAAGAAGCCATACTTGATCAGCGTCATTTTTTCGTTAATGACGAAAAATATGATGCATTCATGCAAATGTTGGAGCAACCGCTTTCTGATAATGCAGGCTTTAAAAAACTCATGGGATATAAAGCACCATGGGAATAAGCGCGCCTGAAATATTAACGGCTGAACATAATATCCATGATTTTTATTGCCAGCATGAAACATTAAACGAATGGCTTTCGCGCCGAGCTTTAAAAAATAATAAACTTGGCGCGAGCCGCACATTTGTTATTTGCAAGGAAGGTACAAAAGACGTTATTGGTTATTATTGTCTCAGCGCGGGATCAATTAATCATATTGAATCGACCTCATCGCTTAAACGCAATATGCCAGATCCTATTCCGGTGGTACTTCTCGGCCGCCTAGCTGTCGATGTGGAGTATCAGGGGAAGAAACTCGGCGCATTACTTCTTCAAGATGCCTGGAAGCGCGTCGCCAGTACGGCAGAACAAGTGGGTATTTCAGCAATAATCGTCCACGCCATTGATGAAAGTGTCCGATCGTTCTACACCCGTCTTGGTTTTGCCCAGTCACCGTTAGAACCATACACACTGATGCTTCCATTAGGCACAGTAAAAGCGAAACTGTAAAATACCACATTTTTCATTTTTTCCAGATTACACAGACTCAGCGCGTAGTCCAGATACCAGTGTATGAATGGTTCGAAATTTTTCATCTTCGCCCCGCCCCTGAACGGCGAGCTATCGTTCTTTGTGCTGGGGCGATAAAAAACTTTATGAACGCATGATCCGTATTGCGGATCACGAATTGTCGCCCCATCTGGCAAAAGTACAGGTTAAAAATAAAGTAACGCGATGCTCAACTTTAACACCCTATAACATTGGTTTGTTGAAGCCAGTCCGGCCGATCAATATGTTTGAGGTCTGACGGTGATATATCAAATTGCCAGCAATCATTGCTGTATTCCGCCTGAAACCTGACGGCAGGCTGCTCCCTTAACAAGCGAGGCTGGTCGAGATGGTACAGAGAAAGCCAGCGATTAACAGTGGGTTTTCGCAGCAATCCTTTAGGCGTCTTCACTAATCCTTGAGATGTTTCCACACCGTGCTCTTCGAGCAACTGAATGGCTCGTCCTGTTGATATAAGTGCCGGCCGGATTTGTTGATCGTACGCAATTTCAAAGCAGCGATCAGCTCACAATAATGTTCTAACTCAGACGGAGGTAGAACACGGGGGATACCGTGATCACGCCGGTGAATTGTGCGGGGTTTTAGAACACACTGGAGAGCCCGATAAACAGTAGTAACGGAAACATCGTACAATTGGGCCACTGCTGCAATCTGTGTTGTTCGTTCCGGGCTTTTGGGCGGCAGGCGATCTAGCCGTTGCCGTAATTGCAACAGGGAGTCAGTGGGAATGGATTTACGCTGGCTGCCCATAGTTATCTAACACACGATAGATTGAGGCCCGGCCAATACCGAGTTGACGGGCAATTGCCGTTGCCCCCATTTTTTCAACCACATACAAACGGTACACTTCAGCGGGATCAATAGACGATTTCCGACCCCGGTACACGCCACGCGCTTTTGCTGCTGCAATCCCTTCCAGTTGACGCTCACGGCGCAGGTTGGTTTCAAATTCGGCGAATACGCCCAACATATCGAAAAAGGCTTTTCCGGCTGCGGTGCGTGTATCAACAGGTTGTTCTGTTGCTTTCAGGGTAATTCCCCGTTGATTCAAAGCATGAACAATATCCTGCAAATCTTTAATGCTGCGTGCCAGCCGATCTATCCGCGTTACAATCAGAGTATCGCCCGGTCGCAAAAAGTCCAGCAACAGTTGTAGTTCATCTCACCCGTTCCGTTGGGTACCACTGGCTTTTTCAGATTGGATAATTTCACAACCGGCGGCACGAAGCATTTGTGTCTGTAGTGTGAGATCTTCGGGTCCTGTGGAAGAACCCCCAGATCTGTAAACTTTGTGAGAGCTACGAGTTATCCACGTGCTTAAATGTGTTCAAAACACGGTAGATGGTTGCTTCGCCTAGCTTGAACTCCTTGGCTAACTGACCAATCGTAGTGCCGGACTGACGCTTGAGATAAATATCATTTCGTATATCTTCGGTTAACTTAGCGGGGCGCCCGAATCTGACACCATTCTCTTTCGCTTTGGCGATCCCTTCCGCCTGGCGTTCACTGCGTAAGTCATTTTCAAACTCCGCGATGGTGGCCAGCATATTGAACATAAGACGCCCTGTTGACGTTCGGGTATCAATATTTTGATCCAGAACGACCAAATCAATATTTTCTTGCTGAAAGCGACTAGAAATTTGTGATAAATGATCCACTGAACGTGCAAGCCGGTCTAATTTTGTGACGATCAGCGTATCACCTTCACGCAAGTAATCCATACAGGCTTGGTATTGCGGGCGGTGTACTGTCCGACCACTGCGTTTTTCCTGATAAAGACGTTCACACTCCGCTTGTCTTAATTTTTCCAGCTGAATGTCTAAACTTTGAGCTGTTGAGCTGACCCGCGCATAACCAATTTTTGCCATAACCTATCATTATCCTTTAGACCATTTGATTGAGTACTTATGATAGGACTTTTGAGAGTCATTTGCAGTGGTTGTCAAAAAGTATACTTTTTGATAGTCTTAAATTTGATCATATCGTTCGATTCGTTTATATTGTTTGAATCATGCCATGATTCAATGAGAGGACTATTATGGATGCTCTTTCTGCCAATGAAGCCAAAACCCAGTTTGGTGACATGCTACTCAAAGCACAACGTGCCCCAATCCAAATCAATAAAAACGGAAAACCCGTTGCGGTGGTTATCTCAATGGATGAATACGAAAGTATTGAAACACTCCGGTTAAAATTATTGCAGTCAAGAGCTGAGCAGGCCAGAGTTGATATTGAATCCGGTAACACCCTCGATGGCGAAACCTTTTTTAATGAACTGATATCAGGTCAGTACGATTAGAACTTCACCTATTGAGGAGAAAAAAATGTCTGTAGCCGGACTGAGTGCAGAACAATTACAACGGGTGAAACGTATACACGAATATGCTCCCCGTTTTCCCCTGACAGAAACCGATGATGCGCAATTACTGAAAACCTGTTACGACTATATGGATACATTCAAACAGGTGATAGACAGTGCATCCACTGCCCGGCTGGATGATATTTGCCCGCAATACACCGGTTTTTTCCAATTCGCCAAACTCATGGAAATGTTGGCTCAGGGTATTGCTGAGGGTATTATCGACGTTCCAAGGGATCATTAGCCTTAATGACTATATCAAACTACCGCTTAACGCCTGATGCTCAGGCCGATCTGATTGAAATCCTTCGTTTTACTGTACAGCAATGGGGTAAGATGCAATCGGAAAAATACCTGTCCGGACTTCAACAAACCTTTCGTTTGCTGGCTTCTACCCCTGCACTGGGAAGAAGCAGGCCGGAAGTCGGATCGGGCGTATTGAGTTTTCCTTATGTCAGTCATGTCATTTATTACCTCATCCACGAACGGAAACCGGTGATATTTGGTGTGCTGCACAAACGGATGGTGCCTGCAAATCATCTGGACGGACGCGAAATGATTTGATTGTCTGGCCTCATTGAATCCGGGACTCGCAATGGAAAATATCAAGCGTATTCACTTATTATCCAATACCGAAATCGAAGAACTCTATGCCTGTCCCGAATTCAATGATCACGAACAAAACCTGTATTTTTCCTTAAGCCCGGCAGAACGGGCTGTTCTCGAACAGTTTCGCAATACCCAGACTCGTATCCATTTCATCCTGCAACTGGGTTATTTCAAGGCGAAACAACAGTTTTTCAACTTATCACTTGATAAGGTCATCCAGGATGTTCAGTATATTGCGGCTACGTATTATAGCGATACTGATGCGGCCCGGTTCACAGGCTCACTCTCCCGCAAATACAGGCGCAGTCAGCGGCAGGCCATACTCTCGCTCTTTGGTTACCGAAACTGGTCTCCGCAATATACAACTGAAATAGAATCTCATCTCGCCTATTTGTTGCGTTACTATCCCAAAGGGCACAGTGCGTTTCGTCAACTGCTGACGTATTTTGAGCATCAAAAATTGATGCTCCCGTCCTACCGAATTCTACAGGATATTTTCAGCCACGCCTTTATTGCGGAGGAAAATCGCCTGAATGCGGCAGTTTCCTTGTTGCCTGCCGTAATCACTGAGCAACTGGACGCTTTGGTACAGCGGGATGACGGTATCACTGCCCTTAATATTATCCGTGCCGACCAAAAGGATTTTCAGTACACCGCTGTCAGAATGGAAGTAGATAAGGCATTGCGTATTGAAGATCTCTATCAGTTTACTCGGGATTTTCTGCCTTCTCTGGCGTTGTCAAAAAATGCTATCCGTTACTATGCGGAAATGGCCGAACAATATGCTGCCTCCCGGTTGCGCAGACTTAGCAAAACCCAACAGTGGCTACAGGCCTTGTGTTTCGTCTATCACCGTTATCAGCAAATCATGGATAATCTGATTATCAGCTTTTGTTATCACACACGGGCGATCATGGATGCCGGTAAAATTTATGCGTCGATAGCCCACATGGATCACAGTGCCAAAGTCGTCACGGATTTTCCCGGACTGGCAAAGTTTCTGAAATGGTTTCCAGAACGGAACCCAAACATGAGCCAGACCGAACTGAATGAAGTGGCATTCAGTATGTTGCCCAAAACACAATTTTCCGTTATGGCAGACTTTTTGGAAGGCAAATCTTTTGATAAGAAAGCGGCGTTGTGGGAATACTATGGTCAGTCATCCCGCTTGCTCTCGTTGTATCTGCGTCCGATATTTACCCGGGTAAAATTGGAATATTATAAGAAAGACAGTCAAATAGGCGAACTGATCCATGTATTGAAAACACATTACGCCAGTGGAAAAAGTCCAGCCGCCTTAAAAATCTGCGATGAGCTGGGATTCACCATTCCCAAAAGTATGAATGCCTACCTGAAGCGGAAACCCTCGGACACTCGAATCGATCCGTATTTATTTGAGTTTTTTGTCTATTTAAAGATGCTCCATGAGATTGAACGAGGCCGTCTGTATTGCAATGACAGTGTCTCGTACTGTGATATTGATACCGATCTGGTTGACGATACGCTGGTTGATCACGTTGAAAAGATCGCGGCGGAGTTTGGTTATTCCCGCCTTCCTGTTTACTGTGACCAGCGTCTTGATGAAGCGCTACAGGAGCTGGATGAAGCCTGGGAGAGGACGACTCACAATATTCGTGAAAATAACAATCCCGGCTTTAACGTTCGTGAAACCAAAACCGGACAACAACACTGGAGTCTGCACTATGACAGCGTTGAAAAGCTGGACGATGCTTTTTTCAAAAACTTGCCCAAAGCTGAAATTGCTAACATTGTCATGTTCATCGGTGAGCTGACTGACCTATGGCGTGGATTTACCCACCTGAAAGACCGTTATACTAAGCGGAAAAAACCGTTACCGTTGGCAATTAATGCCTGTTTGTTGTCGGAAGCCTTTGGATTTGGTGCATTGAAAATGGCGGATATGTCGGATATGGAACTCAACCCACTTCGCGCAGTACGGGAAGATTTTATTCGGGTGGATACGCTTTGTGCAGCCAATGAAATCGTCAGCAATCATATCCATTCACTGGCGATCTTCAAACAGTGGAATCTCATGGATAACAAACTATTGGCTGATGCAGACGGGCAAAAATTTGCAACGACAGACAGTACGATACAATCCCGTTATTCCAGAAAGCATCTGGGTAAAGGCCGTGGCATCTCGCTCTACACACTGCTCGCCAATTACGTGGCGGTTAATGCGAAAAATATTGGTCTGAATGAGTACGAAGGTCATTCATTGTACGACATGATTTACAACAATAAAACGGATATCGATATTCATATGGTGACAGGGGATAACCACTCACTGAACAAGCTGAATTTCGTCACTCTGGATTCTATCGACGTAGATTATGTTCCCAGTATCAAGAAGGTGCGTCACGCAGCTGACGCTATTTATTCAGCGAAACCTCTGGATTATGATACTGGTATTCTCAAACCTAAAGGGGTGATTAATATCGAACGTATCCGCTCTCAGCGGCGAGGCGTTCTGCGTGTATTGCTTTCACTGATCATGCAGGAAAATACCCAGAGCAATATCATCCGAAAACTGAACTCTCACGCCCGTTACGCCAGATTAAAAGCGGCGTTGTTTGAATATAATGCCCTCTTCAAGAGCACTCATGTTCTCAATCTGATAGATGATATGGCACTCAGAAAAGCGATCCGAAGCGCCCGAAACCGGACAGAAGCCTATCATCAGCTTCAAAGTAACATCCGAAAAACGTACAACGGTATCTTCAAGGGTAAAAAAATCGTTGAAAACCGGGTCAGTGCTCATGCAGCCAGATTGGTTGCCAACTGCATCATTGCCTACAACAGTATGATCCTGAATGCGGTCTACCAGAAGATGCTGGCCAACGGTGTTTCTCAAGAAATTATTGATGAGTTTACGCGGATTTCGCCGATTGCCTGGACACACACGTTGTTCACGGGGCGATACAACTTTAAGAGAAATAACGGAAAAATCGATGTAGAAGCGATGGCGAGGATATTGGAGTCTCACCTGAAACAACATTTTTGGCGGGATGACTGATCAGGGTTTTCTCTCAAAGTTTACAGATCTGGGGGTTCTTCTGATGGACCCGATAATGAATGAAGGTCAATGCTGAGCCAGCACAGAAAATGATGGTGTTGCTGTTTTCTGAAACGACCATAAATAAATCTTGCAACGAGCTATATAAAATGCCTATAGTTTTATAGTACGTATGTACTCGAACAATTAAACTATAAGAGGTTTTATGTCTAGGTTTCAAGGTGATCATCAGTATCGGCTTGGGGTAAGTTTGGCCTTACTGGCATTTGCTCAACTAATAATTTCTTTAGATATCAATATTGTTTTTGTTGCCCTTCCTGAAATAGGAAAAGGGTTGGGTTTTTCTGGCCAGACGCTTCAGTGGGTTGTCAGTGCTTATACCGTTTTTTGTGGGGGCTTCATGCTTTTTGGTGGCCGGGCAGCAGACTTACTCGGCCAGCGGCGCATGTTTATTGGTGCTTTATGGCTCTATGCTATTTCTTCCCTAATTGGAGGACTGGCCTGGCGTCCAGAGGTCATTATTACCGCCAGATCTGTACAGGGAATAGGCGGGGCTTTTCTTTTCCCTGCCACTCTTTCACTCATCAACCGATTGTTCCGTGAAGGTCCTGAGCGAAACCGGGCATTGGCTGCATGGGGAGGGGCTGGCGCGAGTGGGTTAACACTCGGTTCACTGGCCGGCGGTCTTCTGACAAATTATTTGGGCTGGTCATCCGTATTTTATGTGAATGTTCTGCTGGCCGGTATCGCTATCATTGCCGCTTTCATCGTTATTCCTGCTGATCCAACCAGGCATGAGAAGCGCAATTTTGATCTCCCCGGAGCATTAACGGTCACTGCTGCGTCCACGCTTCTGGTTTTTTCGCTTGTGCAGGGGCCTGAATATGGTTGGGGTGCGCCTGTTATTAAATCTGCGTTACTCCTGGCTCTGGTCAGTTTCATCATGTTCATCATCATCGAGTCAAAATCCCGTGATCCGTTGATGCCGTTACGTCTTTTCCGCAATAAAAATCTGGTTGCTGGCGTTACCGTCACTTTCATTTATATGGGGACATTTGGCGCTTTACCCTATTTCGAAACAGTCCTGTTCCAGAACGTGATGTATTACAACGCACTTGAGACCGGCCTTGCGTTTATTATTCCCTCCGCATGCATTTTTATAGGTACTCAGGCTGGTGCACGCTTTGCGAATTCTATCGGAACGAGAAATGCCATTATTACCGGCTGTATTATTGGTATTGTGGGAACATTATTAATGCTGCCCGGCGCATCAGTCTCGGCTTCTTATAAATCTATTTTGGTTGGTTTGGTTATTTCAGGTTTGGGCCAGGGAATTGTCTGGACAGCCATGTGGATTGCTGCTGCAACAGGTGTTGATCATAGTGAACAAGGAATCGCCTCAGGTATGGCATCAACAACACTTAATGTTGGGAATGCCATCGGTCTTGCTGTTCTCATTGCATTGGCTACAGGTGTGGCACAGAATGATGCACCAGAAAGTGAAATCGTCTTGCTGGCAGTCAGTACAGGATATGCATTCCTGTATGCTGCGGTCGGTATGGTACTCGCGTTACTCATGGCATGTACCTTACCGGGAAGAAAAGCACGGATTATTCCCATTTCTGAATGAATAGAAAAATAATCCTTTCTCCGGTCAATAATGGCCGGAGAGGTTATGCTGCGCTAGAATAGCGGGATTGTAATAGTATGGAATGATTTAAATCAGTGGTAAATTGAAACCGACTGCGAAACAACCCTATGTAGCCAAGCAAGTATAGCGGCAGAAAAAATCACTTGTCCTATCAGGCATCAGGATTGTACTGCTTAATAGTCAACCCCGTCAGTTCATCTTCTTGTGTAGCTGTAATAAAGGAGTCAAGCAGTCCAGGGAAACGGATATTGAGATCCTCTGTGCGAAGAGATAACAAATTTTCTCTGCCAGAAGGTTTTTGCCAAATCACACCACTATCACGAAGGACCCGCCAATGATGGGTTAGCGTAGATTTGGATACACCTTGAAGTATGGAGCCACAGGTATGCTCTTTTCCGTCGGCGAGGACACGAACAACTGTCATTCGCATTGGGTTGCCTAATGCAGTAAGTACATGTTCAAGCCGTATTTGGTTACGCTCCGGATGGTGTTTCATTTTTTGCTGTTTTTCCCTGATTTAATTCGAAGGTACACGAATTATCAAACAAATGGTTTGCAAAGTACACAATAACCCTTAGTCAGTGTGTAACCTATGGGGTTATTGAAGATTCTACCGTCATGGGCGTGAAAGCAGTTTCAACCCATCAGGGCGTAATTCCCCCTTCGGCGACACGTGTCGGTACAATATCTGCCAGGTAATATTAAGCTCCTTGCAGAGTTCGTTCACCTTAGTTTCCGGTTGTCCCATAGCGGCCATAGCCAAACGCAATTTCGCCGTAGCCATCTTGAATGGTCGTCCACCTTTCCTGCCACGTGCCCGTGCTGATGCTAAACCAGCCAGAGTACGCTCTGAGATCAGTTCACGTTCAAACTCAGCCAACGCTGCGAAAATACCAAAAACCAGTTTGCCGGCGGCTGTTGTGGTATCAATAGCCGCACCGTGTCCAGTCAATACCTTGAGACCAATACCGCGACCGTTTAGATCGTGTACTGTATTGATTAAGTGACGCAAATCGCGCCCGAGTCGGTCAAGTTTCCACACGACCAGCGTATCGCCTGATCGCAGTGCTTTCAGGCAGTTTTCCAGTCCGGGACGATCTTCGCGTTTGCCGGATGCCTGGTCTTCATAAAGATAAGTAGGATTAATACCAGCAGCAGTCAGTGCATCACGTTGTAGGTCTGTAGCTTGAGAGCCATCTGCTTTTGATACCCTCATGTAACCAATTAA
This sequence comes from Xenorhabdus thailandensis, assembly GCF_037996785.1. Taxonomy (NCBI): domain Bacteria; kingdom Pseudomonadati; phylum Pseudomonadota; class Gammaproteobacteria; order Enterobacterales; family Morganellaceae; genus Xenorhabdus; species Xenorhabdus thailandensis. The sequence continues at coordinate 29,685 of NZ_JBBMXF010000003.1, read as the reverse complement.
CATATCATTATCTGTCACTTATACAGTCGATTACGTGACAGAATGAACGGCAAAACGCGGACTGCCTGTTGGCAGGCCGTTGGTAAAATCGCTTTGCGGTTCGGGTAAGAACAAGTTTGCCTGTTTACCATAGGAATTCAATATCTCTGATTCGATTAGGTTCATTGCCATCACCGCAATAATATTGCTGGCTGTACGTGGCAACATATCTGTATTTGCCCAGCCGAAAAAATGCCCTGAAAGCCCCTGATAGAATTCCAGCCAACAACCATGTAACGGACAACTCAGCATAAGAGGCAATTTCCATATGAGTAATATAACGCGATGCTCGACTTTTATGATGAGTTGAAATGACATAGCCAGTCCTTTATAACTTTAAGTCGCCAAACTGAGAGAGATAAAGGAACAAAGGCTATGTCACAGCAAGATTTTATCATTTGGGTGTTTTGTTGGGTAGATGACAATTTAACGCAGTTACAGCAAGGTATGCGATTTAGAAGCCGGGGATATCCGCTTAAACTAAGCGATGCAGAAGCCATCACGATAGAAGTGATGGGTGAATTTTTAGGATTTTCAACAGATAAAGGCATTTGGACGTACTTTAATGACCACTGGCACGAGGGGTTTCCGGGACTGGGTTCACGCGCCAATTTAGCTAAACAGATTTCGAATCTTTGGGTTGTTAAACAACAACTGCAAGAAAAGCTGGCGAGGCTATTGGGCGCGCTCGACAGGCCGGTACATATTATCGACGGATTTCCGCTGCCCGTCTGTGGATTCAAAAGAGCAAAAGGTAGTGCCAACTTTAAAGGACAAGCTGATTATGGGTACTGCGCCGCCAAAAACGAAACTTACTACGGCTTCAAAGGGCATCTGATGATAGACGAAATCGGCGTGGTAACCGGGTTTACGCTGACGCCCGCCAATGTCAGTGAGCGTGAAGCAAGCTGGGATGTGATCGGCTCGATAAAAGGCTATTTGCTGGGTGATAAAGGGTATTTAGGCGTTGAATTTAAACAAGAAATGAAGGAAGAGGGTATTGAAATGATTACCGCAGTGCGTGCCAGTATGGATGACCCCATCCCATCACGTATATTCGCACCAAAGTGGGCTGGAGTTATCTGGCGGTGGTAACCGACTTATTTTCCCGCCGGGTGGTGGGGATGGCCATCGCTTCTTCGCCGGATGCGGAGCTGATCTGCCGGGCATTGAATAATGCATTGGAAACGCGTCATATCGAAGGGCGGCTGGTTTTTCATTCAGACCAAGGCAGCCAATACAGGAGTAAAAAGTTTCGTCGCTTACTCTGGCAGCATAAAATTATCCAAAGCATGAGTCGCAAGGGCAACTGCTATGATAATTCCCCGATGGAACGGGTATTCCGGAGTTTGAAAAGTGAATGGGTTCCACCAGAGGGCTATCGGGACATTCATGAGGCAATGCGGGATATCACCCACTATTTTGGCCGGTATTACAATGACATCCGACCTCACCGTTTTAATGGAGGAATTTCTCCTGCTGAATATGAAAGACAGTGGGAAGAGGCGAGAAATGTGTCCGAAACTTCTTGACCACTACAGACGCAATCCAAGGATCCTGGCATACTTATCTAGGCCAATCGCCTTCTCGCCAATTATTTCACTTAATCTTCCACTAGCCAGCCGCCGGTTGATTTCCATCTGCCACAGGCGATCCTGAGCATGAACGTAACCGAGAGCAAAAAAAGCGTCCTCATCTGTCGCGGCATGAATGGCGGGAATACCATAGCGGTCGCGCTTAATGGTGACCTCTTTTTGCAGGCCGTAGACCTTCTTTTCTCCCTCTTCCGCCGGCACACTTTTACTCAGGTAGAGATACACCGCGAGTAAAACAATCAGTAAAGGAAAAATCACCACGCAGATAAATCTGGCGCTGATAGGGAAACGGCTAAAAAGGCTGTTAGTTATCTTCATGTTAACCCTATCAAGTGTGCCTGTTTTGAAACGGCAGCGATTCCTTGAGGTGAGAAAAGGCAGTTGTGGCATCGTCGAGCCGGAACGAAACCCACTACAGATGTTTCAGCATCCGATCGCTAGAGGCGGTGGCGCACCGAAAATTCAGCGGCCTGACGCTTCTTCCATATGTTTGCGCAGGCTTAACGGGCGCATATCGGTCCAGACACGTTCAATGTATGCTAGGCAGTTCTCTTTTGTATCAACCATGCCTACTTCTTCCCACATTGCGGGTAAAGACAGGTGTGCTGGCCAGATTGAATATTGTTCTTCGTGATTTTTTACAACTTTAAAGGTGAGTTGATCGTCCATCTATTCATCCTTAATCATCGTTGAAAAGGTTAATTTTTCTAAATGAATGTATAATGTGTTGTATAAAATGTAAATAAATAATCAGAGTTCCGTTTAAGGGGTCAGTTTGGATATAGAAAATTACTGTACGGTAAGCCTGTTTTTTGAACAAACTTACCTATGGCAATAAGGTGTAACTCTAGCGCTATACGGCGTTTTCAGAGGATTTTGTCTAATCGGATAACCTAAATGCGATACCGAAAGAGCGATAACTTAAAAGCAATAGCCACTGATGTCAAATCAATCCCTTATGCACCTAAATTGGTTAAAAAATGCGCTTAACGTAGGATGTTTTCCGAATTCCAAGCGCACCCCTATTAACCCCCCATACAATGTTGCCTGCCAACTTGCCGAAATTTTTGATGTGCCGCCCTGTTACTTTTACATCGAAGATGATGGTTTCGCAGAGAAAGTCTTGATTCTGTACAAACATGAAAATGCATTCGAAGACGAATTTATTACCAAGCTAACAACAAAAACAAGGGAATATGAAAAAGCTATTGAAGACTTCAAAAATGCAATAGAAACGATTCAGTCTATCAACAAAATCTGATGAAGATTAAGTATATTACTGGTGCAAAGTGCCTTTTTACTGATATTCTGATGTCATAATTCATCAAAACACCCTGTTTTGGTTGGATTTGTGCGCTGAGAGGGCCGATGTTGATACACCGGCTTTTCTTTTCTGAGCAGTGCCATCTGTTGATGGTTACTCAGGCTGGTGGAATGGATAAAATCCCTTACTTATTGGGCGCTTTCTGAAGCCTCAGCCACATTTCCGGCGTACTGCCTATCACATTAGCCAAACGCACCGCCATTGCTGGCGTGACCGCTGCGCGACCTTCCACTATACGCTCAATCGTTGAGGGGGAGGCATCCAGTGCCTGCGCAAGTTCTCTTAGACTCATATTTAAATGTGCCATCTCCTCAGAGATGTAATGCCCTATATGGGGTCGCATATGTCTAGCCATTTAAATGATTTCCTTAACTAACTCTTGATGCTTCTAATTCTAGAAATGAGAAGTATCACACAACACCATGCTGATGGAAAAATCATAAATCATGCTGGTAATTTCGACACAAAAGGCGTACTATGTACTCTGAGGAAAAGGAGATTTACCCGTGAGTCATGCAATAGAGTTCATTGAAACCAGTTTGTTTACCCGACAGATCAAAGATATTGCCACTGATGAAGAGCTTAAAGAACTTCAGCGAGAGCTGATCGAATCGCCGGAAAAGGGCGATCTAATACGTGGCACAGGGGGATTGCGTAAAATAAGAATGGCTATAGGCTCACAGGGAAAAAGCGGCAGCGCCAGAGTGATTTATTTTCTGGCAACCGAAGAAATTATCTATCTGGTGATGGCTTATCCTAAAAATAAAAAAGATCGTTTAACAGATGCCGAAAAAGCGGAAATGAAAAAACTCACAAAATTACTAAAAGACGAGGTGTGATATGACTTTTTTTGACGAATTGAAAGCATCCCTAGAAGAAGCCGTTGAAATTAAACAGGGCAACAAAGCCGCTACCCGCGTTACTCGGTACGACGTTGCCGACGTGAAGGCGATCCGTGCTCAGCTCAACATTTCACAGGCAGAGATGGCGGAAGCGTTAGGCACCAGCCTCGATACCATCAAAAGCTGGGAGCAAAAGCGCCGTAACCCTACCGGACTGGCCGCAAAAGTGTTAGCTGTTATACAGGAAGATCCTAATTTCTATAAGGCGCTGGCAACACATTAGCGTGATATGACGCCAGTTAATGCTGTTTACGTTGCAGGCGGAACGGAATATCATTTTTCTGGCCGCCCCTCCACCAGCTCGGGCATGACGCCTATGAAATCACAACAAGAGGAGGAGGAGGTTTTTTGAGTAATCATTAACAGGGAGATTGGCATTAAAATAACACCGGATAGGAGAAGACTGTTGTGCTTTAATGGGGGTTTGCGCCCAATTCAGCGAAAAGTTCCATGATGTTAAAATTATTTAATTATTTCAAAATGTTAAATGAAAATGATCAGCCTGCTTCCTCGTAAACATCATACTCATTACTATCATCCATCTTTGATTCGAGCAGCGGGTCTACATTTTCTAGCAGACTGTCAAGACTGAATGTGTCGCTTTGTTCTGCGAAGATGTAGTTCCCTGCCAACTGGATATGGCTCCAGGCCACTGGGGAGAGATTGGCCAGTATTTCAATTGCCTCACTGTTACCTTGTTTTTCAAATCGTTCTACCAGTCCGGATAACAAGGCTGAATTGTAGTAGATAATGCAATTGGCAATCAGACGGGCGCAATCGTTCCATTGTTCAACCTGATAATCATTTCCGCCTCGAAACTGATTTCCATTGACAGACGCGATGGCTCTTCTGAGCTGATGATAGGCTTCTCCCCGATTCAATGCCTGTTGCACAAACTGTCTCAGTGTCTGATTGTCCATGTATTCAAGCAAATAGATACATTTAACTAACCTGTCATACTCACGTAGGGCAGATAACGTCGAGTGAGTTCTCTTGCCATTTGACAGCTTTCTGACCACGGTACTCTGATTGGTTGCCTTGCGACTCAATGAACAAACAATATGCTGGATACGTTCCCATTCATCCATGATTAACTTGTACTTTATCGGTTTTTTCAAAGAAATATGGAGTTTTTCACCCAGCAAGGTGATATCGAACAATTCTTCAAAGATTTTTTTGAACTTGGCATAACGAGGGGCAAACTGGTAACCGAAAATATCCAGCAAGGCAAAATTGACATTATTGATCCCATGATTATCCGTCGAAACCGAGAGCGGCTGGATATCACTGCTGTTGTTATAGAGCAGATCAAAAGCAAAATGCCCCTCAAACTCATTTGGGGCGTTCACGGTAGTATTGACCGGAACATGATTGACGACCAGCGACAATGCTGATACTCCTTTACCTTTGCGGAAATATTTGGCAGAAAAGCGAGCCTTGAATGTGTTTATCCGGCAACCGTGTTTTTGTCCATCGATACTACCAAAAGGCGCTGCTTCATTGATGGTGTAATACTTGAATATGGGTAAGCGGGCGATCGCATTGGAAATAATATCATTGGCAGCGTGGGTCGTTTCCGGTCGAATATAACTATCATTGACAGCCCGGAGTGCCCCTACGCTGCGATCGGAAACGGCGGCTATTCGATGTAGGCCGTAGTTTGCTCCGTTGCCGAAGATACAGGCAATCAAATCGCCTTCCCGTGCCTCTGACTCTTTCTTATAGGTTGTCATGTTTTCAAGGGCGTTGAGATAACCTGTTTTGTGATTGACATAACCCATAATTTCAATAATCCCTTTGTGCTTGAGCTGGCTGTAAACCGGGTTGTCAATACCGGCTTTCCAGCAACGGTTCGCCAGACTCCATGTCAGACGGTTAGAGCGGGGCTGGCATTTTACGAAATCATTGGCATCAGCATTAATGTTAGCTGTTACCCGATCAAGCAAGGTATTTAACCTCATTTCCAACTGCATCAGCGTCTGGGTAATGGGGGCACTAAGACGATTAAGACCTGTTTTTTCAATCAGCTCTGCTTTTTCCGCCATCCAGACATCCACCGGAATAAGGTCATCTTCCAGACGTTTATTCTTTTCACTCTCACTCACATAGATCCTGCCGCTATTGATCATATGATCAATCCGGTGATACAAATAGAACTCAAACCGCTGGAGATGGACGTCATCGCCATCAAGAAGATAACGCAGGTCGCGTGGACGGATGAATTCCTGCGTCACACACATGATTCGTTTGTGTTTGTCCAGATCAGCTTTTGCCGTGGTTATTTGCTCTGCCATCAGAGGCTGGTCAGGGGAACACTCAATATCGATAGCCCTGAACAGCTTGCGCAGAGAGTTTGATGTTCTGCGGGCGTGTTTGTCGGTGTATTGCCATTGATAGTCAACCAGATCAAAATTCTCCTTACAAAGATGCTAGCTGATTTTTCTCATATCAGTTTCACCAATCAGTGAAAATGCCTGCTTGCGAATTTCACCAAACGGAATACCGTCACTGAGTGTATTATCAACAAATAAGCTCAGAACGTTGCCGGCATACTTAAGCTTATTTCTGACCACTTCCAGTTCTTCAGCGACTTTTTGCTGGGCAAACGTTTTTGCGGATTCATGATGTTTTGTTACAAGATGGCAAAATGCAGTCACCAGCTTGTCATTGTTTTCCCGATATCGAAAAAAGAGATAACAACTCAGATAGAGCAGCCCCTGCCACTTGGGCATTCGCCTGATTTTATAAACTGAACGGTGCGTTACAACGGAGGCATAATAGAGCATGTTTCCACGGGATAATCGAAGAGCCTCAAGCAGCGATTTTAATTCAGGGTAAATATTTTTTATGGTTCTGTGCGTATTCAGCTCACGCTCCAGCTCTGAGGGCGAAAAGCTGCGGGCTGATCCCTTATATCCGGACAGGCTGTTAAGCAGTCCTTTGTCTGCTAGGATGCTCTGTAGGGTGTGAACCGTATTTTCCGACATTTGTCGGGACAGAATGGCTTCGGTTCGCTTTCTTTCGGCACTGAGCGTCCGGGTAACAAGCGTCTGGATAGTGCTGTATGCCGGAAGGGCAATACGCTGCTGACTAAAGAATGCGATGCATTCATCGAACATATATCGGGGATCAGTATAGATGGTTGCGACATCCTGGAGACGTAAGACCAGATTGTCAGTCATGGCGGGTGTCAGCTGCTCAAAACTAAGCAAGGCCAGAACCTGATTGATTAGCCGGGATCGGGTTGATTTGACCAACTCAGTGTACCGTGGTTTTGCGCCTGAAAAGTAGGTCTGGCAAATATACTGAACATCCAGTCTGACGTCCTTCAAATGGAATTTGGGAATAACGGGCTTAGCCCGGAAATACCCAATAAAGAGAATGAAATAAATACGGTTTTCGAATTTCTCCATTACGCGGATGTGTTCAAGAAGTGTGTCATTCAGGGCAAAATATTCTTCACGTTCTGTCTGACTGAATTCTGGGCGGCGATACAGCTCATCAATTTCATCGGTTTTAAGAATTTGTATCCGGCTTGGGCGCGGCGGCTGCATATTTTTCCTTGATAGATTTTTTACCAAAAAAGGTTGTCAAAAACGTTCACGACGAGTGCTGATAGGGTGTACTCTTAATACACTGGCGAAATGTGGTGCAGAAAATAACTCAAAACAATGTATAACGCACCAAAATAATGACACCATGTATAGTGAACTGATGAAAACCCCTGTGCGGATTTACGGATACTTGAGGGCATCAACCGATGAACAGGATGCTTCAAGGGCAAAAAATGAGCTGATTGAGTTTGCAAATGGATTGGGAACTCAGGTTGCTTGCTGGTTCGAAGAAAATGAATCCGGTGCCCAACTCCGTCGCCCAGAATTATTTCGTTTACTTGATGTTGCTATGCCGGGCGATGTGATCTTGGTTGAACAAGTTGATCGGCTCAGTCGTTTGAATACGACTGACTGGGAAAAACTGAAATATATGATTAACCATAAGGGACTGAAGGTCGTTTCTTTGGATCTCCCAACCAGCCACCAATTTATGGCGAAGACAGACGAATTCACTGAACGTATGCTGACTGCGTTAAACAATATGATGCTTGATATGCTTGCGGCAGTTGCTCGGAAAGATTACGAAGACAGACTGCGGCGTCAGGCTCAGGGGGTAAAGAAAGCCAAGCAGGAAGGTAAGTATAAAGGCAGACCGATAGACAAGAAACTGCACCAGAAAATCGAAGGTCTTCTCAGGGAACACAAAAGCTATAACTATATTGTCGATTTGCTCGGTTGTTCTAGACACACAATATCGAAAGTATCGAAAGAGATAAAATTTATAGAATGAATTTCATTGTAATATATTGAAATTAATTAATTTATTCTCATTCGTGGAACTTTTCGCTGAATTGGGCACAAACCCCCAAGATCCACAAAAAAGTAAAAACACTTCACGCTTAATTATTGCATTAAAATCAGTACCTGTTACTATAGTACTCATTACCACTCGGAGGCATTTGTGGCGTTCTATAAAATATCGTCGTTTAAAAAAAGCACAAAGAAAATTAACATTTCCGATCAAAAGTTATTAAATGCTGCAGAAGAAGTTAAGAACGGGAAGTTTGAAGCTGATCTGGGTGGGGGAGTGATTAAAAAGCGAATAGCGGTTGATGGAAAAGGCAAAAGTGGTGGCGTAAGAGTTATCATCTTCTTTAAGGTTAATCACCATCTATTTTTTGCTGATGGCTGGACAAAGAATACCGTTAGCTCTAGAGGAACAAAAGAAATTGAGGATGATGAATTGGAAGCATATAAACAGCTTTCCAAACTTTTCCTTAGCTACACTGATAAGAAGATCAATGAGTTAATATCCTATAGTATCTTGGAGGAAATCATCTGTGAGTAATAAATTAAACAATATGCTTGAATTAGCTAAAGAATTACACGCAATCGATGCTGCACCAAAAAGCCTGGTTAACGATCTAAAAAAAGCCGTAACTGCTCGAAAAATCAACGATAAAATTAAAGCTGTTACTATGATGACAGGGGCTGAGATAAAACAACTTCGTGTACAATTCGGTATGTCACAAGCTGTGTTAGCTCTAGCATTAGGAATGTCAAAAGAAAGCATTTCTAAATGGGAACGAGAAGAAAAAAAACCAAGTGGCCCAGCTCTTAGAATGCTCCGTATTCTTGAACGACGCGGACCGGAAGTTTTACTGGATAGTTAGGAAATTGAATGAAAGCATAAATGCCCCACACTTCTTTATGCTCTCTATATCGGCGGGAATTTCATCTTTAGTGGGTTAATTCGGGTTTTGTGCCCATTCCCTCGATAAGTTCACTGCACAAAATCAAACCATTTTTTTCAGTCTAAAGTAGGTCGCTCTGGATATTCCCGTCCTTTCCATGACGTCTTTCATCGAAGCTGCCTGAGTTTGTAGTGGTCAAGAACTACCGGACACATTTCTGGCCTCTTCCCACTGTCTTTCATATTCAGCAGGGGAAATTCCTCCATTAAAACTATGGGGGCGAATGTAATTATAATACCCGCCCAAATATTGAGTGATATCCCGTATTGCATCATGGATATCCAGATAGCCTTCCGCTGGCACCCATTCGCTTTTCAGACTCCGGAATACTCGTTCCATCGGCGAATTATCATAACAGCAGCCCCTGCGGCTCATGCTTTGGATAATCTGGTTTCGCCAAAGTAAGCGGCGGAACTTTTTGCTACTGTATTGGGGTCCGCTTGGAAAACGGAATCTATGGTCACTCCCATTTTTGCAATACTGAAATTGAAAAATATGTTGGCTTGCTTGAATCTATCCGGCGTCACTATAGGCAAGGAACCTGCGCCTCGATGAGTTCCGCGCCTGATGAACCTCAGAAAAATATACGGCTTCCACTGAGCCATTCCGTTTTACAGGTTCTTCAACAGGCCGATTGGCCGTTCGTATCATCAATAATTAGTATTCGCAAAACCTGATAAGTAACTACTTAAACTTGTTAATCAAGGTAAATATTACGCGATAAAGGCCTGTTGCCGCGTTGTCAATGCCCAAGCTATTCTGGCCAGCTTGTTTGCCAGAGCACAGGTCACCACAAAATTACTTTTTCGACACAGAAGCCCCCTGACCCAATCAGCCAATCTACCCGATTGGTGTTCAAGCCTTTGTATAAAAACTCTGGCACATTGAACCAATAATGTTCGGATCTTTTTATTACCTCGTTTGCTGATCCCCAGTAATGTTGTTCGCCCACCAGTACTGTATTGCCGTGGCACCAACCCTGTTGCCGCGGCAAAATCACGACTACTAGCGTATTGTTTTCCATCTCCAAGTTCTGTGGAGATGGTGCTTGCAGTAATCGTCCCCACACAGGGAATTGTCAGTAACCGCTGTCCCGCTTCATCCTCACTTAAAAACTGTTTCAACTGAGTTTCCAGTTCTTTTATCTGATCCATTAAATAGTGGTAGTGTTGCTGTAATTTCAGTAATAACTGATTAAGGTATAAAGGTAAGCAATGATCATCGAGAATAGCGCTGAGCCGATTGATAACTGCCGCGCCTTTCGGAACGCTGATGCCAAACTCCAGCAAGAAAGCATGCATCTGATTAGTCGTTTTTACTTTATCTTGCACCAAAGATTCCCGAACTCGATGCAGCGCCCGCATAGCCTGCTGAGATTCCGTTCTGGGCTGAACAAACCGCATTGAGGGGCGTGATGCTGCTTCACAGATTGCTTCAGCATCAACAAAGTCATTTTTATTAGTTTTGACGAAAGGTCGAACAAATTGTGGCGATATAAGCTTTGGTGTATGCCCCAACTCTGTAAACTTACGTGCCATAAAGTGAGCACCGCCACAGGCTTCCATGACGACAGTAGTTGCAGGACATGTTGCCAGAAACTCAAAGAGTTTTTGTCGAGTAAATTTTTTACGGAAAACAAACTTTCCGTGCCGATCTTGGCAGTGGATGTGAAAAGAGTTTTTACCGAGATCGATACCAATGAGCGCGATATTTTCCATGATGGTTCTCCACTAAATGAGGCTTGTTTCTAGCATACTCCTTACTTTGAAGGAGGGAGTGACCATCTCATTAAATATCCTACGCTAAGCCTATTTATTGCACAGTTCCGCATCAATACTAAAACTCATTATGTGCATTTCGGCGTTTCCGGTGTGCAACCCCACTAAATTCCTTGATTACACCCATTCATCAACATTCTCCCAGACGGTGCGAAAAGTCCCTGTTGTAGGAACTCTGAACTCAAACCAATTTGTTTGAAAAACTGCCTGTTGGTCGATATCAACACTTCCCAAAGGAGATATAACGAATTCACTACCTGGAGCTTTAGTTTGTTGGTTAACAACTATTGAATTTAATGGTGGTAAATCATTCAACAAGCACAAATTTCCAATAATGCCTAATTGACGACCTAATGCCCTTCCTGCTTGCCTTGAGCTATGTCCCATTTGTTTAGCTAACTCGCCATAAGTAATGGTAGATAAACCATTAGATTTATTATGCTCAACGAACGCCACAAGAATCAGCCAGATTTGTTGTGCTTGTACATAAAGGCGATCTCCGCGTTCAAATTTTTTAATCGTTGGCTTACTTTGCATTAAAATCCTCCGCATTGTTCATTTCTGCGCAATCAGTTCAATAAAGAGCGTGTGGTTCACAATGGCATGGATTGCTCAAAAATGCAATGTGTAAACATTGGCATGACATTTATGTATACCCAAATGTCATAGCCTAAAATTCTGCCATTTCTCTTTTGGATCATTACCTATCTGTCATGTACATTATGATCATTATTTAAATGTCATAATTGGGTTAAAAATGTACATTCACGGCTATCTACGTGCATCAACAAAAGAACAGGATGCTCTCCGGGCAAAAAATAGAATGAAAGCCTTTGTTGAAGAGAAAGGCTTTCGGTTAGCCAGTTGGTATCACGAAAATGTATCCGGCGCGTCACTGCAACGGCCAGAACTTTTACGATTGCTTGATGATGCTGCACCGGGTGACATTATTCTTATTGAGCAGGTTGACCGCCTTTCACGTCTGGATGAAGCGGGCTGGCAGAAACTTAAACAACTTATTCAGGAAAAACACCTCGTGATTGTCAGTCTTGATCTACCGACGAGCCATATGGCGCTTGCAGAAAATGCGGGTGATGAGTTCACTCTGGCCATGCTTAAAGCGATTAACGGAATGATGCTTGATATGTTGGCAGCCATTGCACGTAAAGACTATCAGGATCGTCGGCGGCGTCAGGAAGAGGGAATATTGAAAGCCAAAGCCGCTGGTAAATTCCGGGGACGCCAAGCAGATAACCAGCTGCATGAGAAAATCATTGAACTTCGGGTTAAAAACAGGCAAAGCATCCGAGATACCGCGAGATTGTGTGGTGTCTCAGAACGAACGGTTATACGTATAGTTAACGCGATGCTCGACTTTTATGATGAGTTGAAATGACATAGCCGCTCCTTTATAACTTTAAGTCGTCAAAAATAGAGAAATAAAGGAACAAAAGGCTATGTCACAGCAAGATTTTATCATTTGGGTGTTTTGTTGGGTAGATGACAATTTAACGCAGTTACAGCAAGGTATGCGATTCAGAAGCCGGGGATATCCGCCTAAACTGAGCGATGCAGAAGCTATCACGATGGAAGTGGTGGGTGAATTTTTAGGGTTTTCAACAGATAAAGGCATTTGGACGTACTTTAATGGCCACTGGCGCGAATGGTTTCCGGGGCTGGGTTCACGCGCCAATTTCGCTAAACAGATTTCGAATCTTTGGGTTGTTAAACAACAACTGCAAGAAAAACTGGCGAGGTTATTGGGCGCGCTCGACAGGCCGGTACATATTATCGACGGATTTCCATTGCCCGTCTGTGGATTCAAAAGAGCAAAAGGCTGTGCCAACTTCAAAGGACAAGCCGATTATGGGTACTGCGCCGCCAAAAACGAAATTTACTACGGCTTCAAAGGACATCTCGTGATAGACGAAACCGGCGTGGTAACCGGGTTTACACTGACGCCCGCCAGTGTCAGTGAGCGTGAAGCAATCTGGGATGTGCTCGGCTCGATAAAAGGCTGTTTGCTGGGTGATAAAGGGTATTTAGGCGTTGAATTTAAGCAGGAAATGAGGGTGGAGGGTATTGAAATGATTACCCCGGTGCGAGCCAATATGGATGATCCCCTCCCCAGAAAAACGAGAAGGATCATTAACGCCAAACGCCGTTTAATTGAAACCGTGATTGGTCAACTCGCCGGACAATTTGCTATCGAGAAGTGCTGGGCATGGGATTTGTGGCATTTGAGTAATCGAATTGCCAGAAAACTGCTTTCTCACACGTTGGGTATTTTTGCCAATGTTAAACAAGGTAAAAATCAACGCGACTGGCTTCAACAAGCCAACGTTATAGGGTGTTAAAGTCGAGCATCGCGTTAAAAATACCAATATTGCGAAGCCCCTCAACTATGTCATCTGGTAATCTTCTTTTATTTTCTATCTCTTGAGATCGTCCAAATAATGTTTGCGAAAATGTTTTAGTGTTAGATAATATTTTTCTAAATATCATATCATTCATTTATTTTACCTATAGATATCTATGATTACTAATCAAATTATTGCGATCTAAATATGACTTAATGTCTTTGATGAAATCCGCTTCACTCTCATTTGGGGTGATTATTTTCGCCCAATGAGAGTGATCGACATCTAAACGATAAGGTACAAACCCATGTTCATTAAACTTTTGATGCAACAGATCTAATGCGAGAAATGCACTACTTTGCTCATTTGAGTTTTTATCAAAACAAATGGAAACTACAAGATCAATTATACTTTCACTTAGTGAATTAATTGTAGCTCCACACTGAATGCCTGTCTCATCGTATATTTCATCAATAAGTTCATAAGCTTTACTTAAAGCTTCTGGAGTAAATGGAATTAAGGGTAAGAAGAAAATCCAACCTTTTGACTGACCATCTATCATATCATGATGGCCACCCAAAGTTTGAGATAATAATTCATCATTATACGAAGTGTCACCCACATGGGCTGCTTCAACTAATCTAGCGATTACATCTTTTTTAGTCTTATCATTATCTGAAAAAATCACATCACTGAAAATTCCTCTACGTTCACATTCTTTGATAATAAAATCAGAAGTTAATTCAACATGTTCCTTAATACCATCAATACACATATGTACAGTATAAGTATTGTTTTTACCACCATATGTTCTGTTGGCAGTTGTATCATATATTTTTAATACGCCACTATTGATTCCATTAGCAACCCATCTTTGTAATTCTGAAATTGCTTTCTCCAAATTAGATCGTTGGAAAGTAAAACGAAGCGTTCGTGTAAATTCCATTCTCTGATGTAATTTGATTACTCCAGCGGTCACTATTCCAAAATGTGATTGAGTAAAGAATTGAACCAAAGAAGGACCAACACCGTGTGAATATATCGGTGTTTTCTTATCTGTGGGCCACCACCCAACACGGATAAGTTTGCCGCTAGGAAGTAATATTTCAAGTCCTACCAAGTCTTCAGTTCTCTGGTGGCGTATTCCTACTCCTCTATCCATAGAATTTCCAAGAAAACTTGAATGAGCTGAAGAGGCTGTAATATTGATAAATCTGTTTGAATCTATAATATTTTTTGATAACTCACCTTGGGTTACACCAGGTTCAATTATGGCCCATCCATCTTCTAAATTAATTTTTCGAATATCATTTAACTTTTTTAACTCTAATAAATAAGAACCATCAGTGACATTCTCTTTAGAACCAAGTCCCCAATTATATCCTATGCTTACAGGATGAAGTTTGACGTTTTTAAAGTCTTTTGCTAAAGAAATTATTTCTATGATATCATGAATTTTCTTAGGCGTTATAATTCCATTAATTCGACGTTTTTTATATCCACTGACGTTATCAGATAAAAATTCATAAGGATTAACACAGTCCTTACCAATCTTATTTGAAATTTTCTCTAAAAACTGATCTCTCATTATTATTCCTTAACATTAATAGTATTACGGATGATGTTAGGATTCAATTTCACGTAACTTAACTGATCGCTGAATGTACCATCATTATTAATCAAACGCCCTTTGCAAATACTTTCGAACTCATATCCAGCACCGATAGCAACACGTTCTGAAGCAATAAATAAGCTTTCAAAATAGTAGATCACTTGAAGGGAACTCAGTCCAATTTTTGCGATCTGATTAATCGCCAAATCAAAAAAATCCCAAAATGGACTGAGTGATGCGAATCATAGCACCAATACCCCGAAATGAACGACGTCAGATGAAAAAATTTATTCATAAAACCCGAGATAAAGATTACGCCCGCCGACTCATGGCACTCTTGATGTTACATGAAGGTCAGACCGTTTCTTACATCGCCAGAACCCTTCATTGTTCACGTTCTTCCGTCCATCGTTGGATAAATTGGTTAACGTTATATGGGCTGGAAGGATTAAAAAGCTTACCGAGAGGAAGGCCTACTCGATGGAATTTAGCCCCGATTTTTAGCTTGTTGTCGTTCTTATTATCACACTCCCCGCAGGATTTTGACTGTTTGCGTTCACGCTGGAGTATTGAACTTATCACTCAGATAATCAATGAATTATTAGGGGTATCACTGTCGAAAAGTACGCTTTATCGTTACTTTTGTCAGGTGGGTATTGTCTGGCGAAGAGCGGCGCCTACTGTCAAAAAGCCTGATCCGGAGTATGACGAAAAAATGGCAAAAATCACCGAAGCCTTAGCCAACGCATCAGAGCAACATCTTGTTTTTTATGAAGATGAAGTCGATATCGATCTGAATCCTAAAATCGGGGCAGACTGGTGTCTAAAAGGACAACAAAAACGCGTGATGACACCGGGGAAAAACCAAAAGCACTACCTTGCAGGCTGCCTTGATGCCCGAACAGGTCAAGTGACTTATGTCGGTGGTATAAAGAAAAACGCTGATTTATTTATCAATATGTTAGAGAAAATTAATCGTCAGTATCGTCAAGCCAAAAGTATCACGTTGATTTTGGATAATTATGGTATTCACAAAAGCCATAAGGTCAGGGAATGGCTAAAACAAAATCCTCAATTTAACCTGTTATTTTTACCGGTCTATTCGCCATGGCTAAATAAGATTGAACGCTTGTGGCAATCCTTGCATGAAACCGTCACCCGAAATCATTGCTGTCAGTATATGTGGCAACTCTTAGCGTGCGTTGAAGAATTTATGATTGCATTTTCATTCGGGCAACAACCGGGAATGAAAAAAATGAGTGTATCGTTATTATGAAAGTTTATTTATTACCTTTTTTAATACCTAACTCTATACGAGCATAATCAGCAGATGAAAAAACCCAATTACTAAACAAATTCAAAGCACGTATTGCATAGCCTTTTCCTCTGAACTTAGGAAAAATTCCATATCCTACATCTGCTACTTTAGGTGGGATAACTGGCCTAAGATTTATACGCCCAACTAACTCGTTAGATTTATTTTCGATTATTGAAATACTCATTTTCTCATCTGTAAGCCATTTCAATGCCGCTAGTTTTGCCTCTTCATAGATTGAGTTGAAACTAAATTCGGGGAAAATGGACCAATGACGAGTTATTGAGTTTTTTTGTTCATAATATAGTCCGTAGCTATCCTCAACTGATGTAACCCGTAAAGTTAGAACATCATCCGATAACCCTGCTTCAGGGAGTAGTTTTAATTTATTTTTTCTTACATTATTTATCGTTTCCTTCGTTAGGTATAATATTACAGTATCAACAAACTCCCCATCAGAATTAATTAACTTAGCTACGCCGCAATAAATAAATCCTATACTTATTGCATCCGAGATTAAATAAATATCATTAAGATTTATACGCGTTTGTATTACTTTATTTAATTGAGCAACTCCATGAAAAAATTTTTCCATCTGTTTATAAGGAGTATTTACCGACTCTCTATTTACATAGTTAAAATAATGATGCAGCAAAGAGGATACTTCATCATCAAAATTAAATGTGGATATGCAATAACCTATATTAATTTTTAAATTATCTTCTTTTTTTTTGGGGTCGTATGTCTTGATTTTTTTTAAAAATTTCCAAAAGTCAATTGAATTATTACATGATTTTATTATTTCTTCTTTCATGTCATTATTATACATAGATCACCATTTCATTTTAGAGCTACACTAAACTACCCACTTGATGAATACATATACTCTATAAACTTCAAGTTGCAACCAGCAAGACAACGTGAAGCCTTATATCTCCCGCTCCGCGGGGAGATATAACAGGCATCTTAGAGATTCATTGGTATGCAGGGTGAGAGCGTGAACGTTTCTTGAACTCAATTTGTATGTAATGCAATCCAATTGCAAGCCAAAAACGATCACCCTAACTTTATTTATGTGCTAAATAGTTATTCATTTAAGCGAGCTGTTCAAAAAACAATCTTACGTGTTCTCACCCTGATTGGTATAGATCATACTTTTAATAAAACCAAAAAAATACTATACCTAAGCATAGGTTTTATACTTTTCGTATTTTTTGTATATTTAAAATTATGAATTTTGTTTGTTAAACATGCAGAGCAGGAGTTCACTTTGTTATTTATTTAACCAAAATAACTATGTCACAAAATGTGATAAATCACTTTTCAAAGTGATTTAAAAGAATTACAAAAAATAAATAATAATTTCAATTAGTTGACTTCTGTTTTGAAAAGTGTATTTATTTCTCCCTGATTAGAAGATAGTATTCCACTTGAATGCTAGTGTAAACTTTGATCAGACAGTAATTCCATAGAGAATACATCATTAATAAATTATCTGAGAATAATATAATTTAACTTTCCAATCCAAAACATGAGATGCTATAAAACATTAAGTAGATTATTCAAGGAGCATTCTGTATTTTAATGGACAAATCTAATTATCTAAATTCACACTTGAAAAAATTAAATCTAGCAGGAGGTTATATGCAAAATAACAAGTTCATGCTCTTACTTGTTTTATCTATTGCAGTTTTTAGTGTTATTACTACCGAAGTGGCCGTAATTGGGTTACTTCCACAGTTAGAATCACAACTTCATGTTACCCCTACTCAAGTTGGTTTTCTTGTAGAGTATCTATGCTATTATTGTAGCCATAACAGGTCCATTTGTTACTTTAATGTTATCGAATATAGAAAAAAATATTCTCCTTATTATTCTCTTCATATTTGTCATTCCACATCTTTATACTAACTACAAATAATTTTAATGTGATGCTTTTTTTTTAATAATACTTCCAGCACTGGTGCATGCTGTATCTTTGCAGCTCCACTTGTAGTTGCTGCCAACTCAGTACCTAAAAGAAAAAAGCCCAGGAGCGGTAGCAAAAGTTTTTGCAGGTGTTGCTGTGGGATTGGTTTTAGGTGTACCAATGAGCTCTCTCATCGCAGAGCATTTGTCATTAAGTTCTGCATTTTACTTTGGGGCAGTGTCCTGCGTATTAGCTTTCATAGGTATTATATTTTTTGTTCCTTCTTTTCCTTCTACAAAAAAGTTATTTTTTGAGCCAATTAGCAGTGTTAAAGAAAAGGGGACACTGGTGCCTATGATTTTTACATAAAAGGCACTGATTTTCTCAGGAGTGTTTCACAAACTTCAGTTATATTGCAGATTACCTTTCTAAAATTACACACCTCAATAATAATCTTATTAGCGCAATTTTAATTTTATTTGGTGTGAGTGGGTTCTTGGGAAACTTTGTCTTTAGTAATTTTTTACAAAAAAGCGTTGTCAAAACAACCCATGCATACCCTGTTTTATTGACCCTTCTATATGTCTTTATCTGGTATTTCGGGATTCTCACCAATAGCTATATTTGTGTTAAGTATTTTTTGGGGAGCTCTACATTCTGCTGGACTTGTTATCAGTCAGACATGGTTGATGCAGGAAGCCAGTGAAGCTCCAGAATTCGCCAACAGTCTATATATTTCTTTTTCTAACTTAGGCATAACAATTGGCGCTGTAACAGGAGGGTGGGTTGTTGTCACATTTAGGAATACATACAGTTGTTCTTAGCAGTATTGTTTTTACATTTATGGCATTTTTAAGCATTTACATTAAAAATAAGATTGATAATAATGACAAAAAACTTATCAAAAAAATGACATAATTAACCTTATGTCATTTTCGGTTCTGTCGCATTAACGACATTTCGGGTAAACTCCCCAGTTTTTACGCGAGTCTTGGCGGACCCCTGTAACGAGAAAGCATAAAAATCTGTGGGGCATTTATGCGGCAACCGATTCTGTCCAACAACGTTCCGTTTCGTCATTTAATTTTATGCCCGGATACCAATGCTCAAATTGGGTTTTCAAATCATCATTCAGTACGGCTGTGCGTGTTTGGATTAAATAATGCACACCTTGCTGACTCCATTGCATCTGCTGCTTTTTCACCATCCGTTTACGGGTCCTGTGGAAGAACCCCCAGATCGGTAAACTTTGAGAGAAAACCCTGCTCAGTCATCCCGCCAATAGTTTGTTATCCATGAGATTCCACTGTTTGAAGATCGCCAGTGAATGGATATGATTGCTGACGATTTCATTGGCTGCACAAAGCGTATCCACCCGAATAAAATCTTCCCGTACTGCGCGCAGCGGGTTGAGTTCCATATCCGACATATCGGCCATTTTCAATGCACCAAATCCAAAGGCTTCCGACAACAAACAGGCATTAATTGCCAACGGTAACGGTTTTTTCCGCTTAGTATAACGGTCTTTCAGGTGGGTAAATCCACGCCACAGGTCAGTCAGCTCACCGATGAACATGACAATGTTAGCAATTTCAACTTTGGGCAAGTTTTTGAAAAAAGCATCGTCCAGCTTTTCAACGCTGTCATAGTGCAGACTCCAGTGTTGTTGTCCGGTTTTGGTTTCACGAACGTTAAAGCCGGGATTGTTATTTTCACGAATATTGTGAGTCGTCCTCTCCCAGGCTTCATCCAGCTCCTGTAGCGCTTCATCAAGACGCTGGTCACAGTAAACAGGAAGGCGGGAATAACCAAACTCCGCCGCGATCTTTTCAACGTGATCAACCAGCGTATCGTCAACCAGATCGGTATCAATATCACAGTAGGAGAGCGTAAAAAAGTGTGGGGCACTTTTTTAGCTCACTATAATTAAGCAATTAATCGTATTTATCAGATAGCGGTGAGAATCACCCAATCGCCACAATTCCCCGTAACCTGAGTTGTTAAACTATTTTATCCAGCTCTCACCAAATCCATGCCCCACACTTTTTTACGCTCTCTTTCCCTTTTTTCGAAAGTGGTGGTAGACCTGACGTCCATATTTAACCGCATCTTCAACTCTATAGTTGAACACAAAACTTCCTTTATTCATGCGTGATAAGTTACACGCAAAACAAAAAGGCGGGCTATAGCCCACCATACCGTTAATCTATTGCCCGAAAAATCCGGTCCTGAGCATCCAGCGGAAGCGTCTTAACATAATTCCGCAGCGTATGATACCTCTGAGCTATCAGCTCATTGGCACGGCTCCAGCCCTTATCAAAAGCGATGCAGCAATAGTGACTGAACGAATACAATGCAACAATAATCCCAACTTCTTCTGCTGATACCGATTCATCAAAATAGTTGTCCAAGGAAAGGTGATAACCTTTCGGTGCGATGAATGCACATGCACCATTAGGCATGATCACATATTTCCATTCTCCACCATCATATCCTTTAGCATATTGACACATGAAGTTGGTCACATGCTTTTCTGCTAGGGGAAAGAAAACATCAAAAACAGTAGGGTAGGAAGCGTAATTTCTGCTCTACATTGAGGATACGGGTTTTAACAATATAACTCATTTTGAGTACTCCTTATATTATAATTGCCGATTCCGGCTATTAATCGGGACAGAAGAATTGCCAACCGATAGGAACAGTATACGTAAAACCCGCAAAAGTCAATATTAGTAAATAATATACTTACTATCCACTTACTTTTAGACTATTCTGATATGTTTATTTTAGGCTGATTGATACTGTATTTAGCCGCTTCATCCAGTATAAAGTTAGCCATTTTTTCAGGAAGCCATACGTTAACTAAACGGAGGTTTCCGCCATCTTCTGTGTCTAATGTGATGTTTTGATACAATTCCCATATGCGTTTTACTGTACTGTTAACGTTCTGCTTAGTACGACCAACGCGATCAGCAACATCTTTTTGGCTTTCACCTTTGACTAATACGGAATGACCGATCTCTGTAGAGAGATGGGTAAGCGTCTGCATTGCTGGTAGAAGTCGGTTCCATTCATCCTGTGTCATTCTGCGTTTCTGAGTCATTATCTTATCCTGGTGAAATAAACTAATTTATCACAATGATAAGATACCAACCATCATCAATCAATAAAAGTAAACATTATATTTACAAATAAATACCTTAAGGCGGAGAGGCCAGTCACAACAGTGACGAGTCTCTGAAAAATAATCAGTTAAAGAGTGTGATTAATAATTGTCACCGCTCGCCGCAAGACCAAATTAGTGAGCCGCTATGCGGCGAGTCTGTTTGGTCGAGGAAGCGGAATATCATTTGTACTAAAATTTAGCACCTACATCTTTTATCCACAACTTATAGATGGATAATTATAGGCAAAACATAAAGGATAACCTTACAGGTTTAGGGGGGGGTAATTTAACGTAGTTAGGGGGATAATTTAACGTGGATAACTTATTGTATATACAAATCTTTTACAGCTTTTTCATGATTTAAAGCAACTGTCTTAGACAATTTTTTTATGAGGTAATGTCGTGATACGATTCATTCCATTCCTCATTCTTTTTGGTCATGGCGTTCAGGATAGTCAATAGCTTACGCATACAGGCAACCAGCGCTACTTTTTTAGGCGAGCAACCGATTGTAAAACGCCTTGATCACCGGATTAAACTGAGTTGCCACAAGGGCGGCCATATAGAGTGCGGTACGCACTCCAGCCCGACCACCAGAGATGGTTCGTCGGCCTCGCATTGTCCCTGAATCACGGTTAACAGGGGCTACACCCACAAGGGCGCTGATTTCGCGACGCGTGAGTTTGCCCAGTTCGGGGACTTCTACTAACAATGCTGCGGTGGTCGTCGTGCCTATCCCTTTGACGCTACAAAGTCTTTCTGAGATAGATTTAAAGTGCGTTTTGATATGGTTATTCATATCGTTATCAATGCGCGACAACTCTCTTTCCAATGCTTCAATAATCACGTTAATACTTTTTCGACTCTGTGGATGAGATGGATGCAGACGATTACGCTCAGCAACCAGCATGGTAATCAACTGGCGTCTACGCACCACCATAGCAGAAAGAACCTGACGTTCAGCATCCGGTAGTGCTCGAATAAACCGTTCACGTTCGGGGTGACGATCTATCACCTCCGCTATCTGAGCCAGAACTTTGGCATCAATACGGTCAGTCTTTGCCAGATACCCCATCGCACGGGCAAAATCACGCGCTTGTCTGGGATTGATGATCACGACATCAAGACCTTCAGCTTGCAGTGCATAAGCCACAGCCGCTTCCAGTCCTCCGGTTGCTTCCATCAGGATCAGTGAAATTGTATGTTCCTTCAGCGTAGACACAATGACGTCAAAGCCATCAGGATCATTACTGATAGTGAACGCGCTTATTGTTGTACTGGCGGCGATCTCCAATGAAGCTTTGGAAACATCAATGCCTACACAAAGTGGACTTGGCTGACTCATATTACCCTGCCTTGCAAATGCGTTATGGATAACAGACAACTGTTCGGGTTTCAGATGAGTGGCTCAGTGTATGCGCCAATAGCTTTAAAACGGGCTTAAAACCCCAGGGCAACTCAGACTGCGTACACTGCGCCAAATCTAATCGTATTTATTTTAACCTACTTTTAAGATACAAGGGGCTCACTCAGGTGACTGAACGGGTCTACTCACCCAAATCCCCAAAAAGCGATGAGTTTATTTTTCCCCTGAAAAAGCAAGAAAAAGTCATACACAATAAGATCATTTATTGGTGGGTACAAAATTGATCTTATTTTTTGTATTAAGAATTTTTATAGGTTCACTAAGTTATATTTTTTTAATTAAACATATCTCACGAATTTCGCAACCAAGAATATTAACATTTTTATATTTCCCAGAGGGGAGGAAGCCAATTTTTTCATAGAATTTTAAAGCTCTAAAATTATCTTCTATAACCCATAGCGTAACAAATTTGAAACCTGATAATTTCAATTCTCTGAAGAACAGTATATATTAATTTTTGGGAATAACCCATTCCCCAATACTTCTGACAAAAATAAATGGCAAAAATTGATCCAGTATTAGGGGCATCTCTTGAAACACCAAATGAACAAAATCCAAATATTTCATCACCATATTCAGCAATAAGAGTTTTAGGAAAACCAGTGTCAGAACGATTTAATCTTTTATACCAAGATTTTACTTTCTTATGGACAGACAGATTCCCAAGTTTCTTTTCTGGAATAATATGTTTATAAGCGGCTTGCCATGATTTAACATGTAATAATGCAATTTTCATTGCATCATATACACATGCTTTTCTGATTTTAAATATCATAATAATAAAACACTCTGGTATTATCTGTGAGAATAAAATTGTTATAAAAATTAAAACATAGTGTTAAAGTTTAAATGAGTTGGGTACGGGGATAGGATACTATTAAAATAAGACTGATGTTTAGTATAGCCGAACTTATTTTCCATGAAATGGAAATAACGCGTGCGAAGACATTTTGCAAATTTTAATAAAATTTCTTGCCCACCATCTGTTTGTGCAGCATTATTTTCTGAGTTATAAATTTCATCAAGAATTTTGAATAAAACACTGCTAATTTTATTAGTATCAACGTTGATAGAAATGTTATCAATCTCAGCGACGTTACTCTGGATAAGACAACTGAACCAAAAAAGACCATTCTCAGCATCAGAACTGGCTAAAATTCCGCCAGATGATGAATTTTTCCAATATCCACTTCGAAAAGAACGAAGTAGGCGTTCAGCTAAAATTAATTCTTGAGTGATAGGTACTAATTCACCAAATAAATCCTTACATGATTCCAGTAAGAGCCAGACAGACATATCAACACGAAATTCCTCAATACCTGCATAGACCAAACCCAAGGGTATTTTTTTTACTGCTGCACCAAATAAGGGGATCGGTCCAGAACCATGTAATAATTCATGAAGAGTCAACCACAAAACAAAGGCTTGGTCTAATTTTTCTTCGGAAATATTGACTAAAATACTCGAGGCACCATTAACCATGAAATGCTCGTTAAGTAATGGAGCAGTTAGATGATTAAATCGAATTTTGATAATATTATGAAAAAGAATTGAGCGACGATAGTTAATTTGTCGTGTAGAATCTCTCCAACCGGAAAAATAAAACGGGCTAAATAGAGCTATATATTGCCCAAGACCACGCCTAAACGCTCCTTCGATTAATCCAATATCATAAAACTCAATATGACGCCCATGAAAATCGAGCGAGGTTCCAAAAATACGATTACCAAGTATATCAAGATTATTTTCAATAATATCAACTAAATATCCAATTTTAGATGTACGACATGCTGCTAACAAACCCTGTTCAGCAGGTTTACCTTCCATTGCTCTCATTAATCCCAAAAATACAAAACATTGAGTATCTCGAAGTTGCCCGAATTCGGCAACGGCGTCATCCCAAAAACCACTGTTCAGTCCATTGAGGATACATCGATTAAGTGCAGTTTGAGCCTGTAATATTGGGGAAGACAGAACAGCCTGAAACAAATTTGCTATGTTAACATAATCGCCTTCACGGACTGCAAGACAAAGTTCATGCCAAGGAAGAGAAAAATTTAAATCTAATCCTACAGGTAATTCAATAATTGCATTAGTTAAATTTTTCATTTTGTGTCTCCAACGATAAACACCAAGTAATAGCCGTCTCGTCAATAAGAAGGTGAGGATCTTGAGCATCGATTAAGTAATCAATAGATAAGTTTAATTCCAATGTTTGTGCAACAAAGCGAGCTTGCTCATTAAGATGACCTAAGTCTAAAAAAAGGTCTTTCCAGGCCCAGGAGTGACGATAACGCCATTGATATTGTTCAAAATTCCATTTGACCCGAATGAAGGCAAAGAAATTTTGACCATCACATGGTTCCGAAGAAACTAAAATTAATGAATGATAGCGCATATTATATTCATAAATCTCAACGTAATTATTATTGCTAATAGTTACGTTTATCCTGAAAGGATGACGGCATCCCTTTGACGGTACAGCTTTAAGAACTACATCTAAAACATCGAGAAAACGTGCTAATCGAAGTTTCCCAAATGTCCAAAAAAGCAAAAAACCAAGCTTCTCAAATTTTGTTATCGGTTTATAACCTGATGGATAAAATGCAGGATGAGGAAGGCGTCCTGTTTTAATATGAGAGTTCATTAAATAAGTGGATGGTGGAGGCGATATATTTAAATATCTTTCCATTTGATATCGGTCTTGATTATATACATCTGGTTCTGAGTAGTTTGCATGGTAAAGAATAGATTTACCACAAATATAACCAGCAACATCAGTTTCAGATAATGGAAAGGAAAACGTATCTGTCCAAACTGATTCTCTATCAGAAAGGTCAAATAACCCAAGTTGTTCTAATTGGTCAATAATAGGCCACCATAACTCTTCATTCCAATTGAGATCAACCCTAATTGATTCTAAGTTTATTAAATTATCAGTCTGGCATAGTTTATTTATAAGCCGAAAGATTTCATCATTTGGCTCCGATATCTTAGCTTTCCTTAATTGGGCTGGATTACAAGTATACCATTCACCAGATGCAATAATCATAGTGAAAAACTTACTAATTTTAATATGGTTATTTATGAGAAAGGGTGAAGGCATTTTATTCTCCCATTCCAACAAAAAGGAAGATTGGCAGGCAGGAAGCATTGTACTGACTGAAACCCGAATAACTCAGACAATGGCGTTGAGCGATCTATAATCAAACAATCACTTATATTTTGCTTAATTGCATTAGGAGAAATAAATGAACCAACATCATTCTTGTCCGCATCATGAAATTTTAGCTGCTTAAGTGTTTCTTGAGCAACTTCCTTCATCATATTAGCTTCAAAGCCTGAAGATATCTTGTATTTATCTTCGTAGACTAATTTTGGCCATATTTCAAAGGAATGTACAAGTTGTCCATACAATTCGTTAATAGCATGCAATCTTGCTTGCTGGTCAGAAGTATCAACACCACAACCTGTGATTAAAGCAGGGCTGTTGATACCATCTCCCAAAAATAATACCAGATAAAAATTGAAAGCGTTTTCTAGATTGATGTGAGAAAGCCAGATAGAACCGCCTATCTGCTCAATGTATGAAGCCAGTTCATTTCCTATAATATCAACATTTGCCATATGTACAGAAGGTAAACCGCTTCGCCAAATATCCTTCAAAATAGCTCGTTCCAAAGCTTCATGGAATCCGTTCTGTACTGCATTTTCATATAAAGAATGTACGGCCATTCCAGTAGAGTCGGGGAAAACCAAAGGTTCTTTGACAGTAGCCAAAGATTCGATCTGTACATATTCGAGGGGTAAAAAACTTTGGCTATCATCTATTTTATTTTTGCATGTTATCCACCAACGTGGATTATCAGTTTCATGGCGAAGCTCTAAAAGATTAGTTACTGAAGAATGTATATGTCCTTTTAATTCTCTTGATGATGCAAAATGAATTTCTTCAGCAGGTCGACAAAAAGCGCTTACCCGTTCTATCGCCTCTGCACGAGCTTTTAAAAGAGCATAATCAGGGTTGAGATCTATACCTCTGCCAACCAATAAACGCGTAGTGCCATCAAAACAGGAGACATTCAATATAGCTATAGCTATATGTAGTAACACTGTATTTGAGATATTTGATTTTAACCACATCCTAGCATAATCACTGGGCAAGGTTCCATCAGGCCAAGAATATCCATATTCACGGTAAACTGTGGGAAGTTGACATAATGGATTATCAAACCATTCTGATAAAAAGGCACAGGTTTTATTATCATTAGACATCGATTATCCTTCTATTTTCTTGCCTAAAACCATGGCATAGATCACACACTCCCATGGAAAATCAAGACGTAATGTTGAAGCACAGAATTCATCGTCAAAGCCACCAATAACAATGTGTGGGACATTTATCTTAGTCGCGGCTAAGCAAGCATTTTGGGCTATATGTCCTGTTTCTAACAGCATGTAGCGGTAGCCACGATCACCATATTTGGGACAAATTTTCAACAATTTTCCTACCCACATGATAATTGCTGATGCAGATGAATAATCAATATGGCGTGTACGAAAAAGTAGAGAAAAATCGGATGGCAAGCTTATTTCTTTATTTTCAATTAGCTGAGTGGTGAGTGGATCGTAAGTAAAAGCTGCCATCGGCAAATCCTCTACTTCCCGACAAAGTACTAAAGATGAAACAGGAAATAACCCCCCAGCAGAGGGAGCAGTACGACATAGCCCTACAGGGCTATCGTGTATAATACCATTAGCACACCATAAAATATCTAACAAGTCATGAAGTGTGAGTGGTATTTGACCAAATTTGCGTGCGGACTGTCGAGAACGCAAAATCTTTGAAAAATCAGATAATCGAGCATCATATGGTGAATAATCTGTTTTTACATTGTTTCTTTCCGATTCAAAAATTAAGTCCTCGAATGGAGAAGATGGTTCATACAAATGACCGAAACTTGATATAAAGTGAAAAGCCAAGCTTGCCTTCGAATGTTTTGGAAAGCGATCATCAGAAATATCATTCCTATCAACCGATTGCGACGACATATAGAGGTGCCTCCTCATAGCCATTCATACCCATGATACGGTTAGCATAGTCATCCTCAAAAGCTGGAGTCAAAAAAGTACTGAAATGAAAAGCCGTTCCAAGGAGTATATATTTTTGAGCTAATTCAGCTGTATTTATCATTAGAGTTCGATATGCTCTAGGGTGACGATACCTATACATATAGCGCAACCAAATTGCAGATATCACAAAAGCACAAGCACAACCCCGTATACGTTCTTGTCCAATACACATTTGGATTAATTCGTCACATAGATCGCCATGACGTATGAGTACTACGCGATGATCTAATGGGTCATAGTGATAGATACCTGGCTCTAAACCAGATACATTGAATGCGAAGAAATAGCTTTCTAATGCTGAGAATGATGAATTAAACAGCCTTTCAGGCTGATTTTCGAGATACTGTTCTGCTTCTTTCCTTAATCTACGCGTTTCAATATTGGCGAAATGCAGGATTGTGCTTAACTCATTTTGATCAATTTGTTTTTTTTTCCAGGGTTGGTTAGATCGCCGTCGTAGAAGTAATTGCTCCATGGGTTCTTCAGGAAGAACATTGGGAGAAGGAAGTACAATATATTTCTTATCACTGTAAATTTTCCAAAAATCCGGTATAGGTTCTTTTTTGATTAAATCAAACAGCATTTCACGTTGTTGTTTTATTGGATCTTCCGATTCTCTATCTAAATAAGGCAAGTTTCGTGTGCATAAGTGCATCACAAGTGCTTCCAGCCAACCACGATCGATCCAGTGCGCAACTGCTTTTTCTTGAGGGTTGGCTATTGATGCATCTTGAAGAATATTAGATTCATAGAGATTTGAAATGACATCCAATGCAGTATCTACATCAACTTCAAGAATATTCGCGAATGTTTCTCTGATAGCAGAAATTGATTGAGTATTAGAAATACTGGCTAAAGCACTTAATATTCTTACATCTGGCATGACATATGTTTCTCCCTGCAAAAGGAGATCTATGTGAATTTTTTTACCAAATCGAATACGGAAAAATGGATTTAGCTTAAGTTCATTCGGCATTTCTATTACATTTGTCATATATTTCACCCTAACCAATGAATGCAAATGAGGAGGCAGCTTCATTTAGTCCATCAATTCCCAAGAAAGCTTCAACTTCCTTTTCTGAAAGTGAGTACCCACGAAAAGAACGACGTTCAAGTGATGAAGCCAGGTATGCTAATGTTTGCATGACATGGCCAAGGTCATGTTGCATAACACGATACGAGCGACCTTCTCGATAACGGAACATGCTTCGTTCAAACATTGTACTAAAGAGAAAAGCCAGGATAGGTTCGAAGCTAAGCCGAGATCGGTGGCCTAGTACTTTTTCGAATAGTAGTTCGCTGTGATCCCCCGGAATGAGCAAAGATAATCCATGGTGCTTGACGCTATAATGGTAAAGACCTTTGGCTATATTTTGGCAGTCTAAGATTACAATATAAGCCTCGGTTGGATGCCGACTACCTCCAGAAGGTGAGGTTTTTGCCACATGTGCTCCGGTGAGAGGTAGACGTCTTGTTGCAGTTTGACCGACGCTTAATTTCAGCAGATAAGCTAACTCATCAATACAGAATTGTCCTGTTCTATTACCTTTTGAAACTTTTGCTAAAAAAATTTCATTTAATCCGATTGTTTTTTTTACATTTATCTCATTAAGTTCAGGCAATTTGATGAATGGTAAATTTTCATAGAGCTTATAATTAGATGGTGGCGATTCTTTTTCCAAATATTCGCGCATTTCGGCTTTATCTTCGAGTCCTTTTGGATCTGCAAGGTAATTCATCCTAATCAATCTAGTTGTATAGAAATGATATTGCATCGCTTCATCCCACCCGTGTTCTCTCCAAATTTCCCTAATCTTT
>NZ_JBBMXF010000002.1:0-3155 GCF_037996785.1 Xenorhabdus thailandensis | reverse complement strand
AACGGGCACTGGCCGGACTGACGGTACTTGATTCGAATACCCTTGCCAGACCAGCCGGACAGTAACCCACAGGTAATCGGATTGACGCCACAACATCTGGCTTATGTTATCTATACCTCCGGTTCAACCGGGCAGCCGAAAGGGGTGATGATAGAACATCAGGCGGTGTATCAACGTCATCTGGGTTTTAACGAAACCTATGCCGGTCACTGCGCAAGACCGGTTGTTACAATTTGCCTCTTTTGCGTTTGATGTTTCAGTAGAAGAGTGCTGCTTGTCATTATGTAATGGCGCCACGTTAGTGATTTGATGAGGTGGCTGACTTCGATGCAGGAATTTATTGTTGGCCCGGCAGAACCGTATCACAGTTATGTCTCTGCCGGCGTTATTTTGGTCTGAACTGGTTGCCAGAGAAACCCATTACCGTTACCGGATTGCCTCAGATTCATCATCATTGGCGGTGAGGCCGTTAAAAAGAGCGCCGTTCAGGATTGGTTTGCGCAGAAATTATCACCGACCTCGACTATTGAACGCCTATGGTCCGACGGAAAATACCGTGACGGCGACCTGTAAGGAGATATTATCCCGGCCGATGATCGTTCTATCGGCCGGCCGCTTAAAAATACCTGCGTTTATCTGCTGGACAAATATGGTCAACCGGTGCCATTGGGCTGCGTTGGCGAAATGTATATTGGCGGCGTGGGGTGGCACGGGGTTATCTTAACCGCCGGAATTGAGCGCGGAACGTTTTATAGCCGATCCCTTTAGTCCGGTATCCGGTGCGCGGATGTATCGCACCGGGGATTTAGCCCGTTACTTGCCGGACGGCAATCTGGAATTCTTGGGCCGTAACGACCAGCAGGTTAAAATTCGCGGCTTCCGTATTGAGCTGGGGAGAAATTGAAATCCGGTTGGTGGAACACCCGGCGGTGCAAGAGGCGGCGGTGTTGGTGTGGGGGATGGGGCAGAATAAACGGCTGGTCGCCTATGTGGCGGCAGAGGCGAATGAAGGGCTTGACGGCCGTTTGCGTGAACATTTGAGTGCCGTTTTGCCTGACTATATGGTGCCGTCGGCCTTTGTGCGGCTGGATGCTTTCCGCAGACGCCGAACGGCAAGTTGGATCGCCGGGCGTTACCGGCGCCGCGGGAGGAAGATTTTGCCCGTCAGGTCTATGAAGCGCCGCAAGGGGAAACTGAGATCGCGCTGGCGGCTATTTGGCGTGAGTTACTGGGTATTGAGCAGATCAGCCGGTATGACAACTTCTTTGCGCTTGGGCGGCCATTCATTGCTCGCTGTACGCATGATTGAACGCTTGCGTCACTTGATCAGGCTGTCGTGGTGCCGCCTAACGTCATCACCCCGGCCACTACGACGCTGACGCCGGCGATGTTGCCGCTGATTGATCTCACTCAGACTGATATTGATCGCATCGTCGGGCAGGTGCCGGGTGGAGTGGCTAATATTCAGGATATCTATGCCTTGTCGCCGTTGCAGGACGGTATCCTGTTCCACCACTTGTTGGAACAGAAAGGCGACCCGTATCTGTTGCTCTATCCGGTGATCTTTGAGAATCGCTCGTTATTGGACCGTTATCTGGCGGCGGTACAACAGGCAATTGATCGCCATGACATCTCTGCGTACGGCTTTTATCTGGCAAGGATTATCAGTTCCGGCGCAGGTGGTCTGGCGTCAGGCACGGTTGCCTGTGACGGAACTGACGTTAGACCCGGCTGACGGCCCAGTTATTGACCAGTTAACCCGGCGTTTTGATCCGGGTCACTATCGTCTTGATTTGAGTCAGGCGCCGTTACTGCATTTTGTCATCACTCAGGAAACTGATGGCCGCTGGTTCTTACTGGAATTGCAGCATCACTTGATTGGCGACCATGAAACGTTGGAAGTGATGCACCGTGAAGTGCGGGCCTATTTTACCGGGCAGGAGGAGAGCTTGCCTGCGCCGGTTCCTTTCCGCAATCTGGTGGCTCAGGCCGGTTGAAGGGGGAGTCAGGCAGCACATACCCGTTTCTTTACCGACATGTTGGCGGAGGTGGATGAACCAACATTCCCATTCGGGCTGGCGGAAGTACATCGTGACGGCTCTCAAATGAGGGAATCTCACCGGATGCTGGCGCCTGAGCTGAATGACCGTTTGCGTAGTCAGGCTCGGCGTTTGGGTGTCAGTCTGGCGGCGTTGTGTCATCTGGCTTGGGCACAGGTACTGTCGCGTACCAGCGGGCAAGAGAAAGTGGTGTTTGGCACCGTTCTGTTTGGGCGCATGGAAGCGGGAGAGGGGGCAGACAATGGCATGGGGCTGTTTATGAATACCTTGCCGTTGCGATTGGATATCGATGATACCCCGATACAGGATAGCGTGCGTGCGGTACATTTGCGACTGGCCGGGTTGCTGGAGCATGAGCATGCTTCACTGGCGCTGGCCCAGCGGTGCAGTGGTATTGCCAGCGGATACGCCGCTCTTTAGCGCTTGTTCAACTATCGACATAATGCCTTATCGGCAATGTCGGATGACATCATCACAGGCGGTTTGAATTTCTTGGACGGACAGGAGCGGACCAACTACCCATTTGGGCTGTCGGTGGAGGATGGTGGTTCCTCGTTGGGGCTAACCGCTCAGGTGGTGCAGCCGTTTGAGCCAGAGAGACTATGCGATTATATGCAGCAGGCGCTGGAAAGTCTGGTGGAAGCGCTGAACAGGCCCCGGAGACGCCGGTACGAGCGCATTGAAATTTTGCCTGAAACGGAACGTACACTGTTGCTGGAAACCTGGAATGCCACGGAAAACCCGTATCCTGACCCATTATGTGTTCATCAACTGTTTGAACAACAGGTAGAGAAAACCCCGGAGGCGACTGCGTTAGTATATGAAGAGCAAACCCTCAGTTATGCCGAATTAAATGCTCGCGCCAACCGCCTTGCCCATCAACTGATGACATTGGGCGTCGTCCCGGATCAAAGAGTGGCGATTTGCATGGCACGTTCACCGGCGATAGTGGTGGCGTTGTTGGCGGTGCTGAAAGCGGGCGGGGCTTATGTGCCGCTGGACCCGGCTTATCCGGGAGAACGTCTGGCGTATATCCTGAATGATACGGCCCCGTCAGTGGTACTGGCGATGAAGCTGGCCGGACGGCGCTTGGCG
>NZ_JBBMXF010000001.1:0-4484 GCF_037996785.1 Xenorhabdus thailandensis | reverse complement strand
TGATGGTTCTGTTTTCGAACTCTTATTCCAGTTTATTTCATGGCCTGACGCTTTACCTTTGCAGCGAAACAGAACGTCATGCCCCGGCCGTTGAAAAACTCATTCAACGAGAAGGCATTGAAATCGCCGCCTTACCGCCAGCCATACTCAAGCTGTTAATCGGCTCGCACTTACCTTCCTTGCAGTTATTAGTGACCGCCGGAGAATCCCCCTCGCTGGATTTTCTTGACCATTTCAGCCAATCATAGCGATGTCCTCAATTCTTACGGCCCAACCGAAGTGACCGTTTGTGCGACCGAAAAGCATATATCAACCGGGGTCATCCCAACAATATCGGCAAAGCCATTAATAACGCCCGCCTTTACGTTCTTGATAGTCACGGTCATCTGTCTCCTGTCGGCGCGCCGGGAGAACTGTATATCGGCGGTGCCGGGCTGGCGCGGGGATATTTAAACCAGCCTGAACTGACGGCCGAATGTTTTGTGGCGAATCCCTTTGCCACCGCAGAAGACAAGGCTCTCGGTTATACCCGTCTGTACAGAACCGGTGATTTAGTCCGCTGGCAGCCGGATGGCAATCTGGAATATCTGGGCCGCAATGATTTTCAGGTCAAAATCCGTGGCTACCGCATAGAATTGGGCGAAATTGAAACTGCCCTGACTTTGCACCCACAGGTAAAACAGGCAGTGGTGATTGACCGTGAGCATAACGGCCATAAAGTACTGGCGGCATATCTGGTGACGGAAGAGGAACTGTCTGATGACAGCCTGACTGAGCATCTCTCTTCCCGCTTACCGGAATACATGCTGCCGGCCAGCTTTACCCGTATTGAAACCGTCCCCCTGACCCTGAACGGCAAACTGGATCGCCGCGCCCTGCCTGAGCCAGTCTGGGGGGATCGTAACAGCTATGTCGCTCCCCGCAATGCGCTGGAAACTCAACTGTGTGCCATTTGGCAGGACGTGTTAGGGCTGGAGCGCATTGGCATTGAAGATAACTTTTTCCGCATCGGGGGGGATTCCATTGTCAGTATCCAACTGGTGTCAAAACTGCGGCAAGCGGGCTTTTCCCTCCAGGTTAAATCAATTTTTGAAGCACCAACGGTGGCCCGGTTAGCCCAACTGCTAGCTCTCTCATCATCTACCGTTAATATGCTCGCAGAGCAGGGACTGTTAAGCGGGGGAATTTAGCCTGTTGCCTATCCAACAGACCTTCTTCGACTGGAATTGGCCAAATCCACACCATTGGAATCAGGCATTTATGATCCAGATCCCCGGGGATATCAAATCCGCACAGATTGAACAGGCCCTGATAATGCTGACTAAACAGCACGATATGCTGCGTGTCCGTTTTATAGATACCGAAAACGGCTACCGTCAGCACTATTCCACGGAAATGCCATCTTCATATTCCCTCTTACATCACTGTGATATCAGGGGATTAAATAAGGAAGCATTACATCAACAACTAACCCAATGGCAAAGTGGCTTTGATTATTGCCGCGGGCCATTATGGCAGGCAGGTCATCTGACCGGATATACGGATGGCAGCGCCCGGCTATTTTTCGCATTCCACCATTTGATTATTGATGTGGTTTCCTGGCGAATTATTGCTGAAGATATACGTCTGTTATTACAGGGGATGACCTTACCATTGAAGACCAGCAGTTATCGACAATGGGTAACAGCCGTCCATCACTATGCAAAACTCAATCAACAGGAAGTTTCCTACTGGCAGCAAGTCATAGCAGGGAACCCTACTCACACTGGCGCTGGGCGACATCACCCAACACCTGTTAAGCATTCCTGCCGAAATGACGGACATGCTACTACATGAAGCCAACACCGGTTACCACACTGAAATTAACGACTTACTGCTTCAGCGCTCTCACACTGGCATTGCAGACAACGTTCTCCCGTGCGGTGAACTTCATTACTCTTGAGGGGCATGGGCGGGAAGCCATCGACAGTGCTGTGGATATCTCCGAAACTATCGGCTGGTTTACCACGCTGTATCCCGTTCGTCTGGCAATGAAGACGAATATTGCAGACACCATCATTCACACCAAAGAGATGCTTCGTACTGTGCCCAATAAAGGCATTGGTTATGGGGCATTACATCAGGCAGGCTATTTGAATGGGGATTTACCGGCGATAAGCTTCAATTACCTCGGTCAATTGGGCAGGAGAAATCGGGCAAAACTGGTCACTGACCAACGACTATTGTGGAAATGTAATATCAAACAATAACTATAGTCATTTACTGCTAAATATTAACGGACTAATTCAAGCAGGCAGGCTGCAATTCAGTGTCAGTTCGCGCTTAACACCGACTCAGACACAAGTATTTATCACCGCATTTGAGCAGACTCTCCAGGTTGTCATTATGGCTGGTCAACAACAGGCGCAAGCCGGCGGGATAAGAACCCCCAGTGATTATGGTATTGACGGGCTGTCAATCTCTCGCCTACGCCAGCTACAACAGCGCTACCCGCTTGAAGCCTTGTACCCCGCTACCAGTTTGCAACAAGGATTTATTTATCATCATCTGACCCAGCCACAAGATGATGCCTATCGCGTACAACTGTTACTGGATTATCACACACAACTCGATCTTGCCGCCTACCAGCGGGCCTGGGCGCTGGCCTCGCTACGCTTCCCCATCCTCAGAACAGCATTTAATTGGGAAGGGGAAATGTTGCAGATTGTGACGAAAGGTGCAAGTATTCATTCGGTGAATTTCGAGATCAAAGATATCAGTCAATTACCAAAAGAACGAAACAGCGCCATTGACGCAATTCAACAACATGACCGTACCCTGCCGTTTGATTTACGTCAGCCTGGTTTAATCCGCTTTACCTTAATTAAACAGAGTGAACAACGGGTAACGGTGTTAATCACGCAACATCACAGTATTACTGACGGTTGGAGTAACCCGATTTTATTGCAAAACTGTGCATGAATATTACAACCAACTCGCACAAGGGCAACGCGTTCCCCAAATAGTGGTGGATAAAGCCTATCTGGCAACCCAGCAATATTATCTGGATCACAAAGCGGAATCTGAAATCTATTGGGAGAACGTAAAGCACAATTTCCAGGGAACCAATAATCTTTCTGCCCTGTTAAGTCATCACATTGATTTAACTCGGCTAAGAACGATTGAAAAACCCGCTGAGGCAAACTATTACTGTCCAGGGAAACGTATATCAGCAGATTAAGAAAATGTGTCGTGAACAAGGCATTACCCTGAACGTGGTCTTGCAATTTGCCTGGCATAAATTACTGCACAGTTACACCGGAGATGAACAGACTATTGTCGGCACCACCGTATCCGGACGCGATGTACCGGTAGACGGTATTGAATCCAGCGTCGGCCTATATATTAATACGTTGCCATTAATGGTGCAGTGGGATAATAACCGCAGTGTTATTAGCGTCTTACAAGCTATACAGAAAGATATCGCTGCGCTCAACAGCCACAGTGCCGTCTCGCTGGCCAGTTTACAATCCGACGGAGAACGCTTATTCCACAGCCTGCTGGTATTTGAAAACTACCCGTCCCCGTGGTAAGCGAAAACCCTGCCGGTATAGAACATACCCTGACATTCCGTCAGTCCGTCGAAAAAGTGGATTATCCGGTGTCGTTAATGGCCTATGAGCACAATAACTGTCTTACGGTTAAATTGGGTTATGGTGAAGACTGGCTGACAGAAGCACAACAAGCACAGCGCTTGTTGCATCAGCTTGAACGCATTCTACACAGACCAGTTACATACGTCAATCACCTTCCTCAGCGAAGCAGAGCGTCATACCCTGTTGCACCGCTGGAATCAGACCGATGCGCCTTACCCGCAGGATAAAACCCTGCAACAACTGTTTGAAGCCCAAGTGGAAAGCACACCGGATAACGTGGCGCTGGTGTTTGAAGGCGAATCCCTGACCTACCGCCAGCTTAACGAACGGGCAAACCAACTGGCTTATGTGATCCGTGAACGCTGTCAGCACACCATCATGTCCCTGTGCAAGCGGATACCCCCATCGCCCTCTACCTCGACCGCAGTCTGGACATGGTCATCAGTATTCTGGCGGTACTGAAAGCCGGTGGGCGCTTATGTCCCCATTTCCCCTGAATATCCATTAGAGCGGGTTCGGTTTATTTTGGACGATACCCAATCCCCCTGCGTCGTCACTCAGCAAAAGTATCTGACAACGCTGGCGACAGAGACGCAAACATGCGCAGGACAACCGGTACTGATAGCAACGGATGACCCGACAATCACCGCAGGCCAGCCCGTAAACAATCCGGCATCGGTAAACAAACCCTCAGATTTGGCTTATATCATCTATACCTCAGGCACCACCGGCCAGCCGAAAGGCGTCATGATTGAGCACAAAAATGTGGCTCATATGGTGGCGGCACAGGCAGCGCTTTTTGATGCCGCCAAAGAGAAAAAAAGCCTTAATGTTTGCCGCTTATGTCTT